>NZ_JBVKBI010000010.1:0-306608 GCF_055639035.1 Streptomyces sp. NPDC107654 | reverse complement strand
GCGACGCGGACGATCTGGCAGCCGGACGCGGTCAGCTCGGCGATCTGCTGGAGGGTGGCGCCGATGTCGGACGTACGCGTCGTGGTCATCGACTGGACCGAGACCGGCGCGTCCCCGCCGACCGCCACGCTTCCGACCTGGATCTGCCGGCTCTTGCGGCGCTCGGCGAGCTTGGTCGGAACGGACGGCATGCCGAGAGAAATCGCAGTCATCTGCTGTGCAACCCCAAGTCGTGGATCAAGGTCCGGTCCCGTGAACGGCGGGCTCCAGGCTTCGAGATTACGGCACCGGGCCGGGCGTCAGCACATCCCTCCCGTAAAGACACACGATGGGGTGCGGCCCGGAACCGGGGGGTTCCGGGCCGCGGTGAACGCCGGGCTGCTAGGAGATTTTCACCGGGTTGACCACGTCGGCGATCAGCACCAGGACGGTGAAGCAGACGAAGATCCCGGCCACCACGTACGCCACCGGCATGAGCTTGGCGACGTCGAACGGGCCGGGGTCGGGCCGGCGCAGCACCCGGGCCACGTTCCGCCGGAGCGACTCCCACAGGGCGCCCGCGATGTGCCCGCCGTCGAGCGGGAGCAGCGGGAGCATGTTGAACAGGAACAGGGAGAGGTTGAACCCGGCGACCACGAACACGGCCATGGCCAGCTGCTGCGAGGCCGGGATGTCCAGGGTGGCGATCTCGCCGGTGACCCGGGCCGCGCCGACGATGCCCATCGGGGAGTCCGGCTCGCGCGGGCCGTCGCCGAAGGCTGCGTCCCACAGGGCGGGGATCTTGCCGGGCAGGTCCACGAGGGAGTCGACGGCGTCGCCGACCCGGTCGGTCATCCAGGTCACGGACTGGCCGAAGTCCTGTTTGACGACACCGCGGGCCGGGCTGAAGCCGAGGAAGCCGGCCTTGACGTACTCGCCCTGGACGTAGGAGCCGCTGGAGTCCTTCTTGGCGACCTGGTTGGTGGCGATCCTCGCGTGCAGGGTGACCTGCCGGCCGTGGCGGTCGACCACGATCGGCACGTCCTTGCCGGCGTGTCCGCGGATCAGGTCCGAGAGGGCGTTCCAGTTCTCGGTCGGCACGCCGGCGAAGGAGACGATCCTGTCGCCCGCCTTCATCCCGGCGTCCGCGGCCGGGGAGGCCGGGTCGGACTTCTTGCAGGTGTCGCGGTGCTGGCTCTGCGCGATCACGCAGGGCGAGACGGACTCGACGGTGGTGGTCTCCTGCTGGATGCCGAAGCCCATCAGCACGGTGAGGAAGAGGCCGACCGCGAGCACCAGGTTCATGAAGGGGCCCGCGAACATGACGATGACCCGCTTCCACGGCTTGCGCGTGTAGAACATGCGGGTCTCGTCACCCGGCTGGAGTTCCTCGAAGGCCGCCGAGCGGGCGTCCTCGATCATGCCGCGCCACGGGGAGGTGGAGCGGGCGGTGACCCGGCCGGAGTCGTCGGGCGGGAACATGCCGATCATGCGGATGTAGCCGCCGAGCGGGATCGCCTTGATGCCGTACTCGGTGTCGCCCTTCTTCCGCGACCAGATGGTCGGGCCGAAGCCGACCATGTACTGCGGGACGCGGATGCCGAAGAGCTTGGCCGTGGACAGGTGCCCCAGCTCGTGCCACCCGATCGAGACGAGCAGGCCCACCGCGAAGACCACTATGCCGAGGATGAACATCAAGGTCGTCATGCACGCGCCTCCGCGGTCGCCGTCGTGGCTGTGAGTTCGCGGGCCCGGGCCCGGGCCCAGGTCTCCGCTTCGAGGACGTCCGACACCGTGAGTGAGGTTCCCGTGACCGGGGTGCCGTGTTCCTCCACCACCCGGGTGACGGTCTCCATGATCCCGTTGAAGGGCAGCGCGCCGCTCAGGAAGGCAGCGACGCACTCCTCGTTGGCGGCATTGAACACCGCCGGGGCCGTGCCCGCGAGCTGCCCCACGTGCCGGGCGAGGTTCACCGAGGGGAAGGCCTCGTTGTCCAGCGGGAAGAACTCCCAGGTGGAGGCCCTGCTCCAGTCGAAGGCGGGTGCCGCGTCGGGGACACGTTCGGGCCAGCCCAGTCCGATGGCGATCGGCCCGCGCATGTCGGGGGGCGTCGCCTGGGCGATCGTGGATCCGTCCGTGAACTCGACCATCGAGTGGACATACGACTGGGGATGCACGACCACCTCAATGCGGTCGAAGGGGATGTCGTAGAGGAGGTGTGCCTCGATGACCTCCAGTCCCTTGTTGACCAGGGTCGCGGAGTTCACCGTGATCACCGGGCCCATGGCCCAGGTGGGGTGGGCGAGGGCGTCCTCGACGGTGACGTGCGCCAGCTCGGCCCTGGTGCGGCCGCGGAAGGGGCCGCCGGAGGCGGTGACGACGAGCTTGCGGACGTCGGCCCGGGTGCCGGCGGCCAGCGACTGGAAGAGGGCGGCGTGCTCGGAGTCCACCGGGATGATCTGGCCGGGCTTGGCGAGCGCGGTGACCAGCGGGCCGCCGACGATCAGCGACTCCTTGTTGGCGAGCGCGAGGGTGCGGCCCGCCTCCAGGGCGGCGAGGGTCGGCGCGAGGCCGATGGAACCGGTGATGCCGTTGAGAACGGTGTGGCAGTCCGAGGCGGCGACCCGCGTGGCCGCGTCGGGTCCGGCGAGGATCTCGGGCAGCGGCTCCCCCGCCCCGTACTCCGCGGCGAGCGCCTCGCGCAGCGCGGGTACGACGTCCTCGCGGGCGACCGCGACGGTCCGCACCCGCAGCCGGCGGGCCTGCTCGGCGAGGAGGGCGACCCGGCCGCCGTTCGCGGACAGGGCGGTCACCCGGAAGCGGTCGGGGTTGCGCAGCACGAGGTCGATGGCCTGGGTGCCGATGGATCCGGTGGAGCCGAGGATCACCACGTCCTTGGGACCGTCGCCGGCGGCGGGGTCGAAGACGAGGTGCGGGTCGGCGAGGGGGGCCGGATGGGCGGGACTGTCGGTCATCCCCCCATTGTGGCCGCACGCGCCGTCGCTCCGGACAGCGCGTCCCCCGGGCGGGCGGGTTCCGCTGAATGTGAACCCGTCGTGAAGATCATGTGATAACACTTCGTTCCACATGATTCGCGGACGACATCCTGGGGGGATTTCTCGATGCGTACGGTGCGCATACGCGCGGCCCTGCCCGCTCTCGCCGGAGCGGCCCTGCTCACCGGCACCCTGCTCAGCACCCCGGCCGAGGCCGCCGGGGGCGTGAGCATCCACCACGTGTGGTTCGACAGCCCCGGCTCGGACAACCGCTCGAACAAGAGCCTGAACGCCGAGTGGGTGCAGCTCAAGAACACCAGCGGCTCTGCCGTCTCGCTCAAGGGCTGGGTGCTGAAGGACGCCTCCAACCACAAGTACGTCTTCCCGAACGTCAAGATCGGCGCCGGGAAGTACCTGAAGATCCACACCGGCAGCGGCTCGGACACCGCGTCGGACAAGTACCAGGACCGCCGTGCCTACGTCTGGAACAACGACAAGGACACGGCGACCCTGACCAGGGCGAGCGGCGGCAAGGTCGACAGCTGCTCCTGGACGACGCGGGACGCTAGCGACAAGTACTGCTAGTGCCCGTCGCCGCCGCCGCAGAAGGTCGCGGACGCCCGGGACGCCCTTGAGACCGCCTTCGAGCAGTACCAGCTGGCGGAGCGTGACCGGCGCGAGCGTGAATGGCAGGCCCGCCTGTACCAGATGGTCCTGCCCGTCCTCATGGGGCTTCTGTCCGCGGCGATCGCGGTGTGGGCTGGCACGGTGAGCGTCGCGCACAGGGCCCGCAGGCGGCATCGTCGGCGGCCGCCGCGAGCGCAGTGGTCGATCGTGTTGGGCCTCGACCCGTAGCGCCGGCAGTGTCCGTGGTCCTTCAACCCCCTCCCGCCTTCGGGCGAGAGGGGGCCCTTTCGTCATGCCCGGTACCCTGCCCGCATGATTCGCGCTGTGATCTTCGACGTCGGCGAATGCCTTGTAGACGAGACCACCGAGTACGGCACCTGGGCCGACTGGCTCCAGGTCCCGCGCCACACCTTCGCCGCAGTGTTCGGCGCCGTCATCGCCCAGGGACGCGACTACCGCGAGGTGTTCCAGGAGTTCCAGCCCGGCTTCGACCTGTACGCCGAACGCGAGGCCCGCGCGGCCGCAGGGAAGCCAGAGCACTTCGGCGAAGCCGACCTGTATCCAGACGTCCGGGACTCGCTCGCCGCGCTCCGCGCGGACGGTCTGTGGCTGGGCATCGCAGGCAACCAGACCGTGCGCGCGGGCGGCATCCTGCGGAAGCTGTTCAGCCCGGACGTCGACCTGATCGGCACCAGCGACGACTGGGGTGCTTCCAAGCCTGACCGCGCCTTCTTCGACCGCGTCGCCGAGGTCGTCCCCGCCGAGCCGCACGAGATGCTGTACGTCGGCGACCGCGTCGACAACGACATCCGCCCCGCTGTCGCCGCGGGCATGCATACCGCGCTCGTACATCGCGGCCCGTGGGCGACGATCCAGTGGAACACCGAGGAAGCGAAGAAGCTCCCTACGTTCCGCGTGGGAAGCCTCCTCGAACTGTCGCCGCTCATCCAGCGGTTCAACGAGCAAGCGCACTGACCGTCGTGGACCACCGGTACAGGCGGTCATCCAGGTCGCGGACACAACGCTCGTGCTGGTGCGGCGTCAACGCGCGCCGTACCTCCCGCACCCGGTCCATGCCCATCGCGTACCAGGTCCGCTCCAGCTGATCGAGCGCACGCACCGCGTACCCGCACGCCGCTTCCGTCTCGCCGGAGGCGGCCTCGACCGCGGCGAGGTCACCGAGCACCACCGTCTGCTGCTTCTCGTTGGCGGGGCCGAGCGCATCGAGGACAGCGAGGAGCGTCTCGCGCGCCTGCGGAAGGTGCCCGGCCTTGAGCTGGGTGTTTCCCTTGAATGCTGCCAGGCGCACCGGGGAGAACCAGTCCAGCCACTCCGGGGTGTCGTGCTCACCACCGCGCGCGAGGACGTCCTCGGCGTGCCCAATCAGATGCAGCGCTGTGCGAGTACTGCCGCAGCGCGTCTCACACTCCGCCTCCACCGCGTCGAGCCACGCCAGCAGTTCCGCCGAGGCAGGGCCGCGCCGGGCGTATGTCCGGGCGGCCACCATCCGCTCAACAGCCTCTTCACGGCGGCCGTCCCAGCCTGGGATGAACGCGGTATGCGCCAAGACCGCGGCACCGAGCAGAGGATCGTCGGCCTCGCCGGCGGCCTGGAGCGCCCGCAGCAGAGTGTGTGCGGCCCGGTCCGGCTCGCGCAGGTCGAAGAACTCGATCCGCCCCGCCAGCAGCCACGTCTCGGCAAGTGCTGCGGCGATTCGCTGCCGCGTCTGGCCGGCGGCTTCCGGCAGCAGCGCGCAGCCGAGGGTGGCGTGCGCGATCGCGGCCGGGTGCAGGCTTGCCGGGGCGACGGACCAGTACAGGCGGCGGTGCGAGCGGGTGACCGCTTCGAAGTCCTCCGCAGCTGTCGCGGGTTGGACGGCGACGGCCTGCGTGGGAACGGCCGCGAGGCCTACGGCGGCCGCTGTCACGGCGGGCACCGTGCGGCGCGGGTCCCCCGCGGCCCGCCCGGGAGGGGTAAACCCGAGCGCTTCAAGGTCCTGGCCCAGGAGCCGCGTGAGAGTCTGGGCCATCTCCGGCTGAGGAACCGGCGGCCGGTCGGATTCCCACCGTCGGACCTGTCGGACACCGACCGCCAGGGCGTCCGCGAGAGCCTGCTGTGAGTGGTAGCCGGCCGCGACCCGGGCGGCCTTGAGTCGGGTATTACCTGCGGGGCGTGCCATTGCTGCACCTCCGTAGTCGAGCGCTGCGGCAAGTGTCGCGGCAAGTCCTTATGTTGGCCAGTAATTGCCCAGGGAGCCCAAGGAAAGTCCTCTTCGTGCGCGCAAGAGGCCTATTGAAGTCCTCGGCTCAATGCGATTGCAGGACCAGTCTGGTGTGTGCCCGATCACACCTGCTGCGGAGGAGTCACCATGCCCACCGCTCCACCCGTGGACGCCCCCGAGTGGGACGCCGTCCGCGTCCCCAGACAGCTCGGCCTCTCCGCGATGGAGATCCTCGGTGCCCGCGCCGGCGCCGTGGTTGAGGACCCCGCCCACAGCGCGCTGTACTTCTTCATCCCGGTCGGCACCGCTGGCTTGTGGGACGTCGGCAACGCGGAAGCACTCGCGGCTGGCGCGTCCGTTCCGATCCCGCCGGTCCGCCGTACGGAGGGCCCGGGACCGCATTGGCGGATCTGCCCGGGTGACGATGGCTGGCTCACCGACCCGGCAGCGCTTCGGGCCGCGCTCGCGGACGCGTTCCGGCCGCGCCTCCATGAGGAGCAGGCCGGGTGACGACCTTGCCACAGCCCCTCGCGGCCCTGCCGCTCCCCGAGTTCCACACCCTGTCGCAGGAGCAGGTGCGAGGCGTCACCTGCGTGTGGGATGGGGTGGTTCTCAGGTCGGAAACGGCTGTTGACCTCGGCGAACGGAGCCTGCGCCGCGTCGGCGGCCAGACCGGCTGGTTCCCTCGCGCGTGCCGCCGGTGTGCCCTGGAACAGGCGATGAACGCGCTCGTGACGCACAGCCAGGCCTGTGAGAAGTGCGTGGACGACAACAACCTGTGCCCAACGGGACGCGGGTTGGTGCGCGCGGTGCGGCAGGCCCGGCGGTGATCTGCGCTCACTGTGACAAGCCGATCCGCCGTGATGAGCCGTGCAGGACGGTCGGACATCACGCCGCCTCCGGCCCCGGATCGACGCTGTCCGTCCACGAGCAGTACTGCAAGCCGACCCGCGGCAGACCTATCCCGCACGCCGAACCGGCGTGTGCCCCAGACTCCGGCGCGCTGAGGTGAGCGCCGGATGGCCGCCCGGCGGAGGTAGGCGGGTGGCCACAGGGCCGTCACCGACGCCCCCGTCCCGGCGGCGGACCCCTACATGCCCCCGCCGCGACCGAACGGCGGGCCACCCGCACCCCCAACGAGAGGAACTGCCTTGTACGTGCACTCCGATCGACTCCCCACCGGAACGCCGGTGCCCACCGGCGCCACCACCCACACCCCGTGGGGCTTGAGGCGCATGGCCCCGTACCCGGCGATGAGCCCGGGCTACACCCGCGCCGTGCTCGACCCGGCCACCCAGACCACCAGGTTCTTCGACACCCACGGCCGGGTGATGGAGATGCCCGGCCACGGCACCAGCACCGGCACCCAGCCGTCGACGGGCACCAGCCCCGACGGCAACGGCTCCACGCAGGACAGCGACACCGGGAGCGACGGCGACCAGTGAATGACCCTCGTCCGGTGCTGGTCGTCACCTGTCTGAACGACCCCACCGCCGACGTGGTGATCACCGAGCTGCACGACCGGGGCGTCCCGGTCGTGCGGTTCGACAGCGCCGACTTCCCGCACGCCCTGTCGGTCGCGGCCACCATCACCACCGACGGCCTGGACGGCACCCTGTCCACGCCCACCCGGACCGCCGAACTCTCACAGGCCCGCTCCCTGTACTACCGGCGGCCCTCCGGCTTCGCCTACCCGCACCTAAACGAGCAGGACGCCCGATTCGCCATCACCCAGGCCCGCTACGGGCTCGGCGGCGTCCTGGCCTCCCTGCCCGGCTGCCTGTACGTCAACCATCCGCACCGCATCGGCGACGCCGAGTTCAAGCCGGCCGGGCTCACCGCGGCGGCCGCCGTGGGATTCCAGGTACCGCCGACTCTCGTCACCACGGAGCCGGACGCCGCCCGGGCGTTCATCAAGCGGTACGGCCCCACCATCTACAAGCCCCTCGCGACACCTGCCTACTTCGTGGACGGCGTCTCCAACACCGTCAAGGTCGGCGAAGTGGCGGTTGCTGACATCGACGCTTCGGTGGCCGGCACAGCGCACCTGTTGCAGCAGATGGTCGACAAGGCCGCGGACGTACGCGTAACCGTCATCGGCGGCGAGGTGTTCGCCGTCCGGATCGACTCCGGCCTGCTGGACTGGCGCACCGACTACAGCCGGCTCCGCTACACGCCTGTCACACCACCCACGGGCGTCACCGACGCCCTCTACGCGTACCTGGCCCGGTTCCATCTCGTCTTCGGCGCATTCGACTTCGCCATCGACCGCGAGGGTCGATGGTGGTTCCTGGAGTGCAACCCCAGCGGCCAGTGGTACTGGCTCGAACCGGAGACCGGCCTGCCCATGCTCGCGGCCATGGCCGACCTCCTGGAGAGGAAACACCGATGAGCGACCTGGACACCGCCCTGCGCCGCACACTCGCCGACCAGCTGGCCGACGGCGGCCACCTCGCCAACCCACATTGGCGCACGGCCGTCGAGGAGGTCCCCCGACACGAGTTCCTCCGTGCCGGCTTCTTCGAGCGGGTGATCGGGCCGGGCCCCACCGCGTGGCGGCCGGTACTGGCAGAGTCGCCCGGCTGGCTGGTGCGCTGCTACGACGACGAGTCCTTCGTGACCCAGGTAGCCGGCACCATCGCACCTGCGGACATCCGCGGCGACATCCTCCGCGAGCCAACGTCATCGAGCACGCTGCCCAGTCTGGTAGTGCGTATGCTGGAAGGCCTCCAGGTCGAGGACGGCCACCGTGTGCTGGAGATCGGCACCGGCACCGGATACTCCACCGGTCTGCTGTGCCACCGCCTCGGCGACACGCTCGTCACCTCGGTGGAGGTCGACTCCCAGGTGTCCGCCCGGGCAAGGACGAGCCTCGGCGCCTGCGGCTACTTCCCGGACCTCGTCGTCGGCGACGGCCTCGCCGGCCACAAGGACGGCGCCCCGTACGACCGGGTCATCGCCACCTGCAGCGTGCTCGACGTCCCTTACACCTGGGTCGAGCAGGCCCGGCCGGGCGGGATCATCCTGACCACGGTGACCGGCTGGATGCACGCCTCCGGCCTGGCACGCCTCACCGTCGGCGACGACGGCACCGCACGCGGCCGATTCCTGGACGGGGGCGTTTCGTTCATGCTCGCCCGCCCCCAGGCGCCCCCGCCCTTGGGCGTGCTGCCGGACTTCGGCTCCGGGGAAGAACGTCGGGCCCGGATCGACCCGACCATCCTGCTCGACCCGGCAGCCCGGTTCGTCGCGCAGCTCGCGGCACCGCGCGCACAGCACCTCACGCTCCCCGGCCCGAACGGCACGGAACACGTCCTGCTGGACGTGGACGCCGGAGCGTGGGCTGCCTTCCGGCAGGAAGGAGAGCAGCGCTGGACGGTCCGCCAGGGCGGTCCAGCGCGCCTGTGGGAGGACGTCGAGGAGCGCCTGCTGCGCTGGCAGGCAGACGATGCCCCGTCACTGGAACAGTTCGAGATCGAGGTCTCGTCCGAGGGCCAGCGGGTGGACTGGGCTGGCCTCTGACGCACACGCCGTCACCGATTCGCTTCCTGCCGTCGGGCCGTTCCTGGTCCGGCGGCAGGCTGAACTGGTCATCGGACCAGGTGGGCGAGCGGCGTACCCAGGGCTTCCGCGATGAGCAGCAGGTGGTCCAGCCGCGTACTGTGCGCGCCGAAGACCTCGCCCAGCTGCCGGCGGCCGGCCTCATCCTCATCGTCGGGTGCCTCCACACCCGACTGGATGACATCCTGCTACTCATGGACGAGGTCACGCCCAGCTGATATCACCCGTCGCCGTACGGCCTCCGCACGTTCGGGTGACGGCTCTCACCCGGACTGGCGTCGGCGATCCACGGTCCCTCGCCGGAGGGGTCGAGGATGCCCTCCTCCAGCCAGGTGTAGGCCCCGCCGAGGACGCCCCTGACCACCTTGCGGTCCAGTTCGTCGGTGTTGGTCCACAGCCGGTCGAAGAGTTCCTCCGCCCGGATGCGGGCCTGCCGGCAGAAGGCGTCGGCGAGCTGGTAGGCCTCGCGGCCGTGCTCGCCCTCCCGCCACAGCCGTTCGGCGCGGACACAGGCCGCGCTCATGGCGAACAGTTCGGCGCCGATGTCCACGATCCGGCCGAGAAACCCCTGCTTGGTCTCCATCCGGCCCTGCCAGCGGGACATGGCGTAGAAGGTGGAGCGGGCGAGTTTGCGGGCCGTGCGCTCGACGTAGCGGAGGTGCCCGGAGAGGTCGATGCCGTGCTTGAACTCGCCGTAGGCCAGGGGCAGCTGGCCCGGTCCCGCGACCAGCCTCGGCAGCCACTTGGCGTAGAAGACGCCCGCGTTCGCGCCCGCCCTCGCCTTGGCGGACAGCGGCTTGTCGGGGTCGATGAGGTCGCCGGCGACCGAGAGGTGGGCGTCGACGGCCTCGCGGGCGATCAGCAGGTGCATGATCTCGGTCGAGCCCTCGAAGATGCGGTTGATGCGCAGGTCGCGCAGGATCTGCTCGGCCGGTACGGGGCGCTCGCCGCGCGCCCGCAGCGACTCGGCCGTCTCGTAGCCGCGTCCGCCGCGGATCTGGACCAGTTCGTCGGCCATCTTCCAGGCCATCTCGGAGCCGTACAGCTTGGCGAGGGCGGCCTCGATGCGGATGTCGTTGCGGTCCTCGTCGGCCATCTGGGAGGACAGGTCGAGGACGGCCTCCAGGGCGAAGGTCGTGGCCGCGATGAACGCGATCTTCGAGCCGACGGCCTCGTGCAGCGCGACCGGCTTGCCCCACTGCTCGCGCTCGGCCGCCCACTCCCGCGCGATCTTCAGACACCACTTGCCGGCGCCGGCGCACATCGCGGGCAGCGACAGCCGCCCGGTGTTCAGCGTGGTCAGCGCGATCTTCAGGCCCGCACCCTCGGGGCCGATCCGGTTCGCGGCCGGGACCCGGACCCGGTGGAAGCGGGTCACGCCGTTCTCGATGCCGCGCAGCCCCATGAAGGCGTTGCGGTTCTCGACGGTGACGCCCTCGGCGGTGGCCTCCACCACGAACGCGGTGATGCCGCCCTTGTGGCCCTCGGACTTCGGCACCCGAGCCATGACCACGAGCAGGTCGGCGACCACCCCGTTGGTGGTCCACAGCTTCACGCCGTCGAGGACGTAGTCGTCGCCGTCGGGGACGGCCGTGGTGGCGAGGCGGGCGGGGTCCGAGCCCACGTCCGGCTCGGTGAGCAGGAACGCGGAGATGTCGGTGCGGGCGCAGCGGGGCAGGAAGGCGTCCTTCTGCTCCTGGGTGCCGAACATCTTCAGCGGCTGGGGTACGCCGATCGACTGGTGGGCGGAGAGCAGCGCGCCGACGGCGGGGCTGACGGAGCCGACGAGGGCGAGGGCCTTGTTGTAGTAGAGCTGGGTGAGGCCGAGACCGCCGTACTTGGGGTCGATCTTCATGCCGAGCGCGCCGAGTTCCTTCAGGCCCGCCACGACCTCGTCGGGGATGCGGGCCTCGCGTTCGATGCGGGCGGGGTCGATCGCCGTCTCGCAGAACGCGCGCAGCTTCGCCAGGAACTCCTCGCCGCGCCGGACGGACTCGTCGTCGGGCAGCGGGTGCGGGTGGATGAGGTCGAGCCGGAAGCGCCCGAGGAACAGTTCCTTGGCGAAGCTGGGCTTGCGCCAGTCCTGTTCCCGGGCGGCCTCCGCCACCTGGCGGGACTCGCGCTCGGTGACGGTGGTGCGTGGGGTGGTGGTGGCGGACATGGGAGCCTCACCTCGCCGCGAAGGGGGACGACTGGGACCGTTCGTTACCGACCAGTGCTACTGGATCGTTGGTACCCGAAACGGGGCGGTCTCACCACCCCTCGCGCAGGCGCCCGGCCCACGGCCGCCGAGCGGGGCGCGCCGCCGAGGCGTCCGGGACCCTTGGGGGCCGCGGTGCCCGTCGCGGTCCCGGAGGCGGGTGTGCGTCACCGGGCGGCTTGGGCCGGACGGGTGTCGGGGATCCTTGACAGGGGGCGGTTGGGACATTGGGGGAACGGGGAGGGTGTCGAAGCGCTTCGACTGACTCTGGACAGCCGCACGTGCTGAGGCTACTGTCGGTCCCACCCTCACTCCCCCCGTGTCGGCACCGCGCAGTGTCGAAGCGCTTCACAGAGCTTGGAGAGCTGGATGGTCACCCTCGCCGAGGTCGCCCAGCACGCCGGAGTCTCGGCGAGCACGGTGAGCTATGTCCTCAGCGGCAAGCGGTCCATCTCCGCGACCACCCGGCAGCGGGTCCGGCAGAGCATCCGGGAACTGGGCTACCACCCGAACGCGGGTGCCCGCGCCCTGGCCGGCAAGCGGTCCAACATCATCGCGCTGATGGTCCCGCTGCGCACCGACATGTACGTGCCGGTGATGATGGAGATCGCCATCGCGGTGGCCACCACCGCCCGGACGCACGGGTACGACGTCCTGCTGCTCACCGGCGAGGAAGGCCCGGACGCGGTGCACCGGGTCACCGGCAGCGGGCTGGCCGACGCGATGATCCTGATGGACGTCGAGCTGGAGGACGGGCGGCTGCCGCTGCTGCGGGAGACGGACCAGCCCTCCGTCCTCATCGGTCTGCCCGCCGACACCACCGGCCTGACCTGCGTGGACCTGGACTGGAGCGCGACCGGCGCGTTGTGTGTGGAGCATCTCGCGGGACTCGGCCACCGGGACGTCGCGGTCATCGGCGAGGCCCCGGCGGTCTACGAGCGGCACACCGGCTTCGCCGAACGCACCCTCGACGGCCTGCGCGCCCGGGCCCGCGCGTCGGACCTGCGGGTGCTGCACCGGCCGTGCGAGGGCGGGTACGACGCGATGGCCCTCACGCTGGCCCGGATCTTCGACGAGCGGCCGGGGACGACCGGGTTCGTGGTGCAGAACGAGTCGGCGGTGGAGCCGCTGCTCGCGCTGCTGCGCCAGCAGGGCCGGGCGGTGCCGGAGGACGTGTCGGTGGTCGCGATCTGCCCGGACCAGGTGGCGGTGCAGGCCTCGGTGCGGCTGACCTCCGTGGGCATCCCGGCCCAGGAGATGGGCCGGCACGCCGTGGAGCGCCTGGTGGCCAAGCTGGAGGGGCGGGACGGCGACGAGGTCGTGCTGCTCGCGCCCGAGCTGACGGTCCGGGCGAGTTCGGGACCGGCGCCGGCCGCGCCCTGACGTCCCCCTCGGGGGGGCCGGCCCCCTGGGGGAGCCGGCCCGGACCGGATCAGCTGCTGCTGACGGTGAGGTTGTTGGTGGTGAAGTTCAGGCCGCCGGACGAGGAGGTGATCTCGTAGCCGAACTGGACGTCACCGATGGTCTCGTTGCCGAACCAGCCCTTGGTGTCCTTGATCCACTTCAGGATCGGCAGGATGTCGACCGTGCCGGAGCCGGAGTTGGAGGTGCGGACGAAGGAGAAGACGTCGTTCGCTCCGTTGTCGCCCTTGTAGACGGTCCAGGTGTGGCCGCCCAGCGTCACGTTGCCCTGCGAGGTGCCGAGCGGGCCGACGGCTCCGGTCTTGTTGACCCAGAGCATGATCTCGTAGTCGTGGTCGGTGTCCCAGATGTCGTACGACGTGTTGTACGCGCCGGACGACGGGACGGTGACGTTGTAGCTGCTGGTGAGCGAGGCCAGCGAGGTGATCGGCTTGTTGATCACCTTCTTGGCGTCGGGGTAGGACTTGATCCCGCCGGTGTCGGGGTGGTTCGCCCACACGCCCCAGTTGGTGCCGGAGTTGGCCCAGACGCACTGGCTGCCGGCGCCGGAGCCCCAGATGTTGTTGTAGAGGGTGTAGCCGTTCAGCGTGGTGTTGCCCCACTGGTCGCAGGAGTTCCAGACGGCGGCGGAGGCGGGTGCCGAGGCGAGGGCGACGGTGGCGCCGAGGGCGAGGGCGGGGGCCAGCAGGACCGTGGCGATCCTGCTCGGTGTGCGTGTTGCCATGGTGTCCCTTCCATGGGTGGGGGGAGTCGATCCGGTCACCGCGCCCCCAGGGTGAGGACGCGGTCTTCTCCGGCGACGAGGTCGAGCGGCTCGGCGCCGGAGGAGGTCCGCAGTTCGACGCGGCCGGTGCGGTGGGGGCGTACGACGGCCCGGGCGCCGTCCGGGTCCCAGGCGAGGTCGATCTCCGCACCGAACCGGGTACGCACCCCGCGCAGTTCGCCGCGCGGGCAGCCGTCCGGGAGGGCGGGCAGCAGGACGAGCCGGTCCGGGGTGGACTGGACGAGCAGCTCGATCAGCACGCCGGGCAGGGTGTGCGCGGCGTCCGCGTTGTAGACGTCCCGGCGCGGGTAGTGGGCGCTCATCAGGGAGGCGTGGAAGTAGTCGCCGTCGAGCACCCGGCGCAGGGCGGCGGTGGCCCGGTCCCGGTCCCCCAGGCGGGCGGCGACCAGGGCGTGGTGGAGGTGGCCGTGGGCGGAGTCGTTCCCGGTGCCGCGCAGGGCGAGCGCCCGGTGGGCGGCGGCGGCCAGGCGCGGGGTGTCGTGGGGGGTGATCTCCTCCAGGGGCCAGACGCCGTACAGATGGCTGAGGTGGCGGTGGTCGTAGGTGTCGTCCAGCCCGGGCCAGGCCCACTCGGCGAGGGCGCCGTCGGCGTTGGTCCGGTGCGGGGGCAGCCGGTCGGCGAGCGCCCGCCACCTGCCCGCGTGCCCGGGGTGGTAGCGGGCGGCGGTGAGCAGGGTGTGACGGGCGGCGGAGAGGTCCATGGCCGCGTTGACCGCGCCCCAGCTGCCGCCCGCCGGACGGTTCTCGGGCGAGTAGGAGGGGACGACGACCAGGTGGCCGTCGGGGCCCGTGCGGGTGAGGAAGTCCTCGTAGAAGAGGGCCGCCTCGGCGAGGGCGGCGGCGGTGCGCGGGTCCTGCTCGCCGCGGATCTCGTCGTGGTCGACCAGGGGTTTGAGCAGCCAGTCCGCGCCGGCGGTCCACAGGTGCAGCGGGTACGCGCGGCTGAAGTGGTACGTCAGCCCGGACTCGCCGTCGGTGTGCGAGGGCGCGACGGCGCCCCGGGTGCCGAAGATCGCGCGGGCGTTGGCCCGCCAGTCCGGCAGCTGCCGTTCGACCAGCGCGGCCAGCGCCTCGGTGACCTCGGGCAGGGCGGCGGCGGGTGCGGAGGCGGTCTGGAGGTTGAGGTTGGCGTTCGTGGTGAACGCGCCCGACCAGGCCGTGTCCCAGTCGCCGGTCCACAGTCCGGTGAGCCGGGGCGGCAGCAGGCCGCTGCTGGAGAGCAGGTGGTAGCGGCCGGCGGCGAAGAGCCGCTCCAGCAGGGCCGGGCTGTGCGGGCGGGTCAGCAGCTCGGAGCCGGGCAGGGCGCGCTCGGCCGGGTCGGCACCGAGGTCGAGCGAGACCCGGAGGTAGGCGGTGCGGTGCCGGTCCAGATGGCGGGCGAGCAGGCTGTCGTACGGCCCGTCCGTGCCGTCGAGCAGGCCCTGGAGCCGCCGTGCCTCGGCGACCGTGTCCGCCTCGCCGGTGTGCCGGCGCACCCGGGTGAGCAGCAGCACCGAGCGGGCGCCGGTGACGCGGACGCCCGGCGGGACGAGTTCGGTCCGGCCGCCGGAGACGGCGACCAGGGTCACGCCGGTGTAGGCGCGGTCGCTGCCGGGGTAGCGGGCGCGCAGGCTGAGCAGGGCGCCCTCGGGGGTGAGCAGGGTGCCGTGGCCGACGCGCAGGCCGGCCGGGGCGCCGGGGAGCCGGTGGTCCAGGCGGATGTCGAGGTCGCCGCCGGTGACCTCGTGCACGATCACGTCGTCCGCGCGGGAGACGAAGAGCCTGCTGCCGGCCCCGGCGCGGACCGCGGTGACCTCGCCGCTGGTGAAGTCGACGGCTCGGCGGAAGCCTCCGTGGTCGGCGCCGGCCGCTCCCCGCACCCGGATCCGGAAGGCGGGGTGGAAGGGCTGCACCCACTGCAGCGGGCGGCCGTCGGTGAAGCTCTCGGCGGTGGTGAGGTCACCGGCGAGCAGCCGGTCCTGGAGCGCGGGGAGTCCGGCGGCCAGCCGGGGCGGGCGGGCGTGCTCTCCTCCGTTGGGACGCACCAGGCGGTGATGGGTGACGACGACCCGCTCATCGTCCGGGTCGCCGAACACAAGGGCGCCGTGATGGCCGTTCCCGCTCAGGAAGGCGTCCTCCCAGCGGGCGGCCGGAGCGGGTTCCCAGGTGCCGTGGGCCGGCGTCCCGCTCATGACCGCAGCACCGCCACGCCGTAGCGGCCGAGGATGACCGCGTCCGTGACGTCCGTGTCGCCGAGCAGTTCGCGACGGGCCCCCGGAACCTGGACGGTGACCGGTTCCCGCCCGTGGTTGAGCAGGAACAGCAGCTCGCCCCGGCGCACCGCCTCCACGCCGGCCGGCAGCCCGTCCAGCACCGGCCGTACGCCCGCCCCGTCGGCGATGCCGGCCAGCAGGGAGCGCAGCGCCTCCGGCTCGGGCAGCGTGGAGAGGTACCAGGCGCGGCCCCGGTGCAGCACGGCGGGCAGCCCGTCCAGCTCGCCGCCCCGGTACGGCACGGTCTCGGCGGCGCCGGGTTCCGGCTCGATCTCCTCCGACCACAGCGTCCCGCGGAAGCCCTCGCAGGCCACGGTCTCGCCCGCCTCCAGCGGCCACCACTCGTGCAGGGTGCGGATGCCGAACAGCTCGCGCAGCCGGGCGTCCATGCCGCCGGGCCGGATCCGGTCGTCCTCGTCGGCGACCCCGGTGAGGAAGCCGCAGACCAGGGTGCCGCCGCCCCGGACGTACGCGAGGAGGCGGGTGACGGCGGCGTCGGTGAGCAGGTACAGCTGCGGGGCGACGACGAGCCGGTAGCCGGACAGGTCGTGTTCCGGGTGGGCGAAGTCGGTGGTGAGGTGGGCCTCCCACAGGGCCCGGTGCCAGGCGGTGAGGACCTCCGGCAGGTCCACCCGTGTCGACAGCCGGCCCTCGTGGTCACCGGCCCACCAGGAGTGCCAGTCGTGCAGCACGGCCACGTCGGCGGTGACACGGCCGCCCGACACCCGGCCCCCGATCCGGGCGAGTTCCTCCCCGAGCCGCCTGACCTCCTGGAAGGTACGGCCCTGCTCCCCCGCGTGGCCGACCATCCCGGAGTGGAACTTCTCGGTGCCCTGCCGGGACTGGCGCCACTGGAAGTAGCAGACGGCGTCGGCGCCGCGGGCGACGGCCTGGAAGGACCACAGGCGGTTGAGGCCGCGCGGTTTGGGGTGGTTCACGCCCCGCCAGTTGACCGGTCCGGCGGCCTGCTCCATCAGCATCCACGGCCCGCGCGCCTGTGACCGGGTGAGGTCCTGCACGAGGGCGCCGCGCTGCGCGCCCAGCGGATCGCGCGGGTCGGGGTAGAGGTCGACGGAGACGACGTCCTCCTCCTCGGCCCAGCGCCAGCCGTCCTGCCCGGCCCACAGCGGCATGAAGTTGGTGGTGACCGGGAGGTACGGGCTGTACCGGCGGACGATGTCCCGCTCGGCGGTGTAGCACTCCAGGAGCATGTCGGAGGTGAACCGCCGGAAGTCCAGCACCTGGCCGGGGTTCTTCAGGTAGTGGGCGCGGCGGGGCGGCAGGATGCCGTCCCAGGTGTCGTACCCCTGGCTCCAGAAGGCGGTGCCCCAGGCCGAGTTGAGGGCGTCGAGGGTGCCGTACCGCTCGCGCAGCCAGCGGCGGAAGGCGGCGGCGGCCTCGTCGCCGTAGTCGAAGGTGCAGTACTCGTTGTTGATGTGCCACATGGTGAGGGCCGGGTGGTCGCCGTAGCGGGCGGCCAGGTCCTCGGTGATGGCGGCGGCGTACCGGCGGTAGGTGGCGCTGGAGTGCGAGAAGTGCTGGCGCCCGCCCCACCACTCGGTCCGCCCGTCGGCGTCCCGGGGCAGGGTGTCGGGGTGCAGCCGTCCCATCCAGGGCGGCGGGGAGGAGGTGGGCGTGGCGAGGACGACGCCGATGCGGTGGGCGTGCAGGAGGTCCATCAACCGGTCCAGCCAGCCGAACTCCCGTGCCCCCGGCTTGGGTTCCAGCCGCGCCCAGGAGAAGACGCCGAGCGTGACCGAGTTGACGCGGGCGTCCTTCATCAGCCGCACGTCGTCCTGCCAGGTCTCCTCCGGCCACTGCTCGGGGTTGTAGTCGCCGCCGAAGAGGATGCGGCCCCGGGTGGCATCGGGGAGGGCCGGCTCCGTACCGGTCACCCCTTCACCGCCCCGGTCAGCATGCCCTTCCTGAAGTGCTTCTGCACGAACGGCGACAGCACGGCGACCGGCAGCAGCGCCATCACCATGACCGCCATCTGGATGGACAGCCCCGACAGCTGACCGGTCTTGATGGCCTGGCCCAGACCGACCGGCGCCTCCTGCTTCTGCACGAGCTGGATCATGACGTTCTGCAGCGGCATCATGTCCTGGTCGTTCAGGTACAGCGACGCGTTGAACCAGGCGCTCCAGTACCCGACGGCGTAGAACAGCGTGATCACCGCGAGGACCGCCCGCGACAGCGGCATGACGATCTGCCGGAGGATCCGCAGGTCCCCGGCGCCGTCGATGCGCGCGCTGTCGACGAGTTCCGGGGAGATTCCCATGAAGAAGCCGCGCAGCACCAGGATGTTGAAGACGCTCACCGCGCTCGGCAGGATCAGCGCGAGATAGGTGTCCGTCAGCCCGAGGGACTGCACCAGCAGGTAGGTGGGGATGAGGCCGGCGCTGAAGAACATGGTCGCCAGCAGCGCCATCAGGATCCAGCGGTGGCCGAGGGACCCGGTGCGGGACAGGCCGTAGGCGCACAGGACGGACACCGTCATCGAGAAGAGCGTGCCGACCAGGGTGACGAGGACGCTGACGACCGCGGCCCGGGTAACCTGGCCGCCGCCGAGCAGCTCCCGGTAGGCGATGAACGTGATGCCCCTGGGGACGATCACCAGGCCGCCCGCCTCGTCGATGGTCCTCCGCGAGGAGAGGCTGGTGACGATCACGATCCACAGCGGGAAGAGGATCGCCAGGCAGGCGAACGCCAGGGCGATGCCCTTGCCGGCGAGGCCGGCCTTCGAGGGCTCCTCCTCCCACGCCGGGCGGGGAGGCGCGGCCCACCGGCTCGGTCGGCTCGCCGGTTCGTCGATGACGGCGGTCACTTCTTGTACACCCCCTGCTCGCCCATGAGATGGGCCACCTTGTTCGCGGTGAGGACGAGGCCGATGCCGACCACGCCCTTGATCAGACCGGCGGCGGCCGCGTAGCCGAAGTCCTGGTTGCGCACGCCGTTCCACCAGACGAAGGTGTCGAGGACCTCGCCCGCGTCCGTGCCGACGCCGTCGCGTTGCAGCAGGATCTGTTCGAACCCGACGGTCAGGGCGTCACCGACGCGCAGCACGAGCAGCAGCGCGATCACCGGGCGCAGGGCGGGAAGCGTGACGTGCCACATGCGGCGCCGGCGTCCGGCGCCGTCCATCGCGGCGGCCTCGTACAGGTCCGTGGGCACCGAGGCCAGCGCGGCGAGGAAGACGATGATCCCCCATCCGGCGTCCTTCCACACGCTCTGGGCGGTGATCAGGAACGGGAAGGTGTGCGGGTCGGTCATGATGTCGAGGCCGTCGTACCCGTGCTGCCGCAGCAGTTGCGAGAGCATCCCGGCGCCGCCGAACATCTGCTGGAAGACGGCGATGACCAGGACCCAGGAGAAGAAGTGCGGCAGGTAGAGCACGGCCTGCGCGACCGCCCGCACCCGGGGCCGGACCACGCTGTTGATGAGCAGCGCGAGCAGGACGGGGATCGGGAAGAACAGCACGAGCTGGACGAGGAACAGCACCAGCGTGTTCTCGACGGCGTTCCGGAACGCCGAGTCCTCGAAGATCCGCTGGAAGTTCTCCAGGCCCACGAAGGGGCTGTTCAGCATGGAGACGATGCCGTTGTCGCTGATGTAGGGGTCGTAGTCCTGGAAGGCGACGACGTTGCCGAGGATCGGCAGGTAGTTGAAGACCAGGACGAGTACGACGGCCGGTACCGTCATGAGGATCAGGGTGCGGTCGCGTCGGAACCTGTGCCGCAGGCTCGGCTTCCCCGGCCGTCGCTCCGTCCGGGCGCCCGTGGCGCCGGCGGACGCCACCGGGGTCTTCACCGGTGTGCCGGCCTCGGCGCTGCTCCGAGGCACCGTGCTGTAGGACACGGCTGTTCTCCTTGCCTCGGAGCCCGTCAGCTCGCCGCCGGACCGTTCTCGTCGAGAAGCTTCCTGTACCAGTCGCGCAGCCTGTCGCCGCCCTTGCTCTTCCAGTCGGAGACGGCCTGCTGCATGTCGCCGATCTTCTTGTGGCCGCGGATGATGTCGTCTTCCAGCTGCTCGAAGTCGTTGACGAGGCTGGTGTAACGGGAGGGTTCGGTGACCTGCAGGCCCCAGAACGACGACTTCCTGGTGAAGGCGCCCATCCGCTGCTCCCACTCGACCATGGCCTTGGTGTAGTCCGGCAGGTCGGGGTGGGCGGTGGTCGCGGCGGGGCTCGCCACCATGACGTAGGCGTTGAGGACCTCGTTGTTGCCCTTGTCGTTCTTGACGGGGACGCCGTCCTTGATCGTGTAGTGGGTGCCCTCGACGCCGTAGTTGGTCGTCATCCACTCCTTGGTGCCGTACGGCGCCGCGGTGACGTTGGCGACCGCCAGCACGTCGCGGACGACGGCCTCGGAGGCCTTCTTGTTGACGAAGGCGAAGATGCCGGCCGGGTTCTGGGCGTACAGCGTCGGGTCACCGCCGTCGTGGTTCCAGATGTCCATGCCCCAGATCCTGAAGCCGGGGTTCTGGGTGGCCTGGGAGGCCTGCTGGCCGTACCAGTTGACGATGTTGTTGTTCCAGATGAGGAACTCGCCGGCGGCGAACTTGGGGGCGGGGTCGGTCGCCTGGCTCTTGCCCAGCTTGAAGTCGGGGTGGACGACTCCTGCGGCGAACAGCTTGCGCGTCCACTCGATGGCTTCCAGGTACTCCGGGGTCTCGATGCGGTTGATCAGCCTGCCGTCGACCAGGTTCCACCAGAGCGGCTTCTCCCCGCCTCCGAGTACGCCGAAGGTGTTCATGGCGGTCCACTTCATGTCACCGCAGGCCCACCGGTTGGCCCGGGCGTTGGTGATGTCCTTGCACAGGGCCATGAACTCGTCGGCGGACCGCGGGATCTCGTAGCCCTCCTTGTCGAAGACGTCCCGGCGGTAGAGGGGCACGATGGTCTGGACGGACGGGGAGGGCTGCGGCAGGCCCATCAGCCTGCCGCCGAAGAGGGAGCGCTGCCAGGCGTCGGACGGGATGGCCGCGAGGTTGGGGTACTCCTTGACCCTGTCCCCGGACAGGTACGGGCCGAGGTCGGCGAACTTGCTGATGACGGCGCTGGGTATCTTGCCCATCATGTTCCAGCCGGGGACGACCACGACGTCCGGGACGTCGCTGGACGCGAGGACCGCGCCGAGCTTCTGGTCGTAGGTGTTGCCGTCCTGGTTGCGCCACCGGACGTCGACGCCGATCAGGTCGTTCATCGACGTGTAGTAGGGGTTGTCCTGCTTCGGTGGCGAGCCCCAGAACGGCGACATGACGGTGACCCTGCCGCCTTTGCCGAGCTTCTTCGGGACCGAGGTCCTGAGGGTGGCGACGTCGAGCTTGCCGGTGAAGCCCATGGACGAACCGTTCTCGGACGGGATGTCCGGCGTCACCACGCTGCTGGGTACGTAGGCCGGCAGGAGCCTCTTCGCGTCCTTGCCGGAGGTGGTGCCCTCCCGGGAGCCCCTGTCCGAACCGCCGCACGCGGTGAGCAGCGGCGTCCCGCCGGCGACCGCCGCGGTGGCGACCGCGGTGGAGGCGAGGAAGCTCCTCCTGCTCGGGGAGCCTCTCCGGCTGGGCGCGGAGGAGGCGGAGGCGGCGTTCGGCGTCATTGCGTCAACCCTTCATGGCGCACCAGGACACCCGGCGGTGGGCCGTCGGCTGCGGTGTCTTCAGTGGATCCGGCTGAGCGGAAGCGCGGCTGCCGGGGCGGACAGTCGGCTGCCGGGGCGGGCAGTCGAAGCGCTTCGAAGTTGCTGCGAGGTTAAGTGAACGCGTGGGGGCGCACAAGGGCCGTTCCCAAGATTCCTCCGATCTCCGGCGGGTGCGGGCGGAGTTGGGCGGGCCTTGCCGTGCTGGTGGAAAGTCGGTCTGTTTTGAGTCAGCACCTTGACACCCCGACGTCGGTCGGCCGAGCATCGAAGCGCTTCGAAAGCACCATCCCGCTCCTTGCGCAAGGGGAACCGCCCGTGACCGTTGGCCCGCCGTCCACGCCGCCTTTCCGCGATCCGCACCTGCCGTTCGCGAAGCGCATCGACGATCTGCTGGCGCGGCTCACCCTGGACGAGAGGATCTCCTTCCTGCACCAGTTCACGCCCGCCGTGGAGCGGCTCGGCATCGCCGCCTGGCGGACCGGCCAGGAGGCCCTGCACGGTGTGGCCTGGATGGGTCCGGCGACGGTGTTCCCGCAGGCGGTCGGTCTCGGCGCGACCTGGAACCCGGAGCTGGTGCGCCGGATCGGCGAGGCGGTCTCCAAGGAGGCGCGGGCGATGCGCGCCCGGGACGAGCGGGTCGGCCTCAACGTCTGGTCCCCGACGGTCAACCTGCTGCGCCACCCCCTGTGGGGCCGCAACGAGGAGGGCTACTCGGAGGACCCGAAGCTGACCTCGGCCATCGCCACGGCGTACACGCGGGGCCTGCGCGGGGACCACCCCGTGTACTGGCGCACCGCACCCGTGCTGAAGCACTGGCTGGCGCACAACAACGAGACGGACCGCGCCACCTCGTCGGCCTCCGTACGCCCCCGGGTGCTGCACGAGTACGACCTGCGCGCCTTCAGGGAGACGGTGGAGGCGGGGGCGGTGGCCGGGGTGATGCCCGCCTACAACCTGGTCAACGGCCGTCCCAACCACGTCTCCCCGTACCTGCGCGAGGAGTTGCGCACGTGGACCGACGAGGAGCTGCTGGTCTGCTCGGACGCGGGCGCGTCCTCCAACCTGGTCGACGCCGAGCACTACTTCGACACCCACGAGGAGGCCACCGCGGCGGCCCTGCTGGCCGGCGTGGACAGCTTCACGGACCACGGCACGGACTCCTCGCCGACCACCGCGCGGGTCAGGGGGGCGGTGGCGCGGGGCCTGCTGACGGAGGCGGACATCGACACCGCCGTACGCCGCCAGCTCTCGGTCCGCTTCCGGCTCGGCGAGTTCGACCCGCACTACGACCCGCACGCGGGCACCGGCGAGTTCGACACCCCGGTCCACCGGGCGCTCGCGCGGGAGGCCGCCGAGCAGGCGGTCGTGCTGCTGAAGAACGACGACGGCCTGCTGCCCCTCGCCCCGGACACCCGGATCGCGGTCGTCGGGCTGCTCGCCGACGAGTGCAAGCTCGACTGGTACAGCGGCAGCCTCATCCACCGCTCCACCCCCCTGGAGGGCCTGTACGAGCGGTTCGGCGCGGAGCGCGTGGAGTTCGCGGAGGGCGTGGACCGGGTCCGGCTGCGGACGGCGGCCGGGGCGTTCCTGTCCGTGCCGCCGGCCGAGGCCCCCGACCGGGCCCGCGCCGCCGAGGGCGCGCTGGACCCCGCGCTGCTGTCCGGCCGCACCGACCTGCCGCCGCTGACGACGGACCCGACCGGCACCGAGTTCGCGCTGGCCGACTGGGGGGACGGGGTGCTGACGCTGCGCGCCCCCGACGGGCGCTACCTCTCGGTCGCCGAGGACGGGTACCTCCGCGCCTCCGCCGACCAGCCCGGCGGCTGGGTCGTCCAGGAGACGTTCCGTCTGGAACCGCACCGCGGCGGTCACCTCCTCACGCACCTGGGCACGGGCCGTCATGTGCGGGTCGCCGCCGACGGCGTGAAGGTTGCCGGCACCGGTGACGTCTTCGAGGTCGTCACGGTCGAGCGGGGCGAGGAGGCCGTGGCCCGGGCGGCGGCCGGGGCCGACGTCGTCGTGGTGGTGGCGGGCAACGACCCGCACGTCAACGGCCGCGAGACCGAGGACCGCACGACCCTGCTGCTGCCCGGGCACCAGCGGCGGCTGCTGCACGCGGCCCGGGCCGTCAACCCGCGCACCGTGCTGGTGCTGGTGTCGGCGTACCCGTACGCGGTGGACACGGTCCGGCTGCCGGCCGCGCTGTGGACCGCGCACGGCGGCCAGGCGGCGGGCACGGCCCTGGCCCGGGTACTGGCCGGCGACGTCTCCCCCGCCGGCCGCCTCCCCCAGACCTGGTACGCCTCCGACGCCGACCTGCCCGACCTGCTCGACTACGACGTGATCGGCAGCCGCCAGACCTACCTCTACTTCGACGGCACCCCGCTCTTCCCCTTCGGCCACGGCCTGTCGTACGCGTCGTTCGGGTACGCCGGCCCGGCCGCCCGGGTGGAGGCGGACTCGGTGCTGGTGAGCTGCACGGTCACCAACACCGGGGACCGGACGGCGGACGAGGTGGTGCAGTTGTACGGCCGGGCGGTGGAGCCGTCGGCGGTCCGTCCGCGCCGCGAGCTGCTGGACCACCGCCGGATCACCCTCGCCCCCGGCGAGACGGCCGCCGTCTCCTTCGAGGTCCCGTCGGCCGCACTGGAGTTCTGGGACGTACGACAGGGCGGCTGGCACCGCGAGGGGGGACCGTACGAGCTCCTGCTGGGCGCGTCCAGCGCGGACGTGCGGCTGCGGACGACCGTGCACCTGGAGGGGCCGCCGCCGGCGCCCCGCAGGGTACGGGAGCGCGGCCTGGCCGGCGCCGGTTTCGACGAGCAGTCCGGTGTCGCGCTCGTGGACCGGACGAAGGCGGCGGGCGACGCGGTGACCCCGGCCCACGGCGGGACGGCCGAACTGGTCTACCACGCCTGCGACTTCGGCGCGGGGGTGAGCGAGGTGTCGGCGGAGCTGGCGGGCGAGGGCACCCTGGAACTCTCCCTGGACGGCGGCCCGGTCCTCGCGACCCTCGCCCCGGACACCCCCACGGCCGGCCCGTACTCCTACACCAGGGTGACCGCCGCCCTGGTCGCCGAGGGCGTCCACGACGTCCGCCTCGCACTGCGCGGCCCCCTGCGGCTGGCGCACCTCGACTTCTCCGGTTGAGGGTCCGCGGAAGCCCGGCACCGGGAAGGGGCCCGGCACCGGAAGGCAGCGGTGCCGGGCCCCTCCGGTGCGGCGGCTCGACTCAGGCTACCGAGAGGGTTTCCCCTGACGGCATTCCGGTGCCGGGAACGGCGAACGGCCGCAGCCCCCGCACAGTGGGCTGCGGCCGTTCGGTACCTGACCTGTCCGTGGCAGGTCAGAGCGCGAGGCCGGTCAGGACCAGCACGCGCTCGTAGGTGTAGTCCTCCATCGCGAACCGCACGCCCTCGCGGCCCACACCGGACTGCTTGGCGCCGCCGTACGGCATCTGGTCGGCACGGTAGGACGGGACGTCGCCGATCACCACACCGCCGACCTCCAGGGCGCTGTGGGCACGGAAGGCGACCTGCAGGTCGTGGGTGAACACGCCCGCCTGGAGGCCGTACTTGGAGTCGTTGACCGCGGCGAACGCCTCGGCCTCGCCGTCCACCTTCTGCACGGTGAGGACCGGCCCGAAGACCTCCTCGCAGGCGAGGGTGGTGTCCGCCGGCACGTCGGCGAGCACGGTCGGCGCGTAGGACGCGCCGTCCCGGTCACCGCCGGTGAGCAGGGTGGCGCCGGCCTCGACGGCCTCCTTCACCCAGGACTCGACGCGCTTGGCGGCGTCCTCGCTGACCAGCGGGCCGACGTCCGTCTTGGCGTCGGACGGGTCACCGGTGACCTGGGCCTCGACGGCGGCGACGATGCGCGGCAGCAGCCGGTCGTACACGGAGGCGTCGGCGATGACACGCTGCACCGAGATGCAGGACTGGCCGCCCTGGTAGTTGGAGAAGGTCGCGATGCGGGTCGCGGCCCAGTCCAGGTCGGCGTCGGAGGCGTAGTCGCCGAGGACGACCGCGGCGCCGTTGCCGCCCAGCTCCAGCGTGCAGTGCTTGCGCGGCACCGAGTCCATGATCGCGTAGCCGACCTTCTCGGAACCCGTGAAGGAGATGACCGGCAGGCGCTCGTCCTGGACGAGGGCGGGCATCTTGTCGTTCGGCACCGGGAGGATGCTCCACGACCCGGCCGGCAGGTCGGTCTCGGCGAGCAGCTCACCGAGGATCAGACCGGACAGCGGGGTGGCGGGGGCCGGCTTCAGGATGATCGGGGCACCGGCGGCGATCGCCGGGGCGACCTTGTGCGCGCACAGGTTCAGCGGGAAGTTGAACGGCGCGATGCCGAGCACGACACCCTTCGGGAAGCGGCGGGTCAGCGCGAGCCGGCCCTGGCCGCCCGCGTCGGTGTCGAGGCGCTGGGCCTCGCCGCCGTTGAACCGGCGGGCCTCCTCGGCGGCGAACCGGAACACGGAGACCGCGCGGCCGACCTCGCCCCGGGCCCACTTGATCGGCTTGCCGTTCTCGGCGGAGATCAGCTGGGCGATCTCCTCGGTGCGCTCCGCCAGCCGCTTGCTGACGTGGTCGAGCGCGGCGGCACGCACGTGCGCCGGGGTGCCGGCGAACTCGTCCCGGACGGCGTACGCGGCGGCCACGGCCTCCTCGACCTGGGCGTCGCTCGGCACGCCGACCTTGCCGACGAGCCGGCCGTCCCACGGGGACGTGACGTCGAAGGTGTCCTCGCCGGTGACCTGGCGGCCGGCGAGCCAGAAGGCATGGGTGGAAGTCATGTACGAGTCCCGGCCCTTCCGCGTTGGAGGTGTGCTGCTTGGCTTGCGTGGTCCACGGTAGGGCGGGGCGGGCCGGGGGTCGTTTGTCCGAGTCGTAGCAGTTGCGGTGGGGGTCACTCCGGATTGGCGAGATGGACGGCGGGCGCCGGTCACCGGGCCGGGCGCGGGGCGCCGCCCGCGTCGGTCACTCGGCCGACGTCGTCTTCAGGGCGAGCCACAGCTCCATCCGGACGTCCGGGTCGTCCAGGCTCCGTCCGAGGATCTCCTCGACCCGGCGCATCCGGTACCGCAGGGTGTGCCGGTGCACACCCAGGTCGGCCGCGGCGGCGTCCCACTGGCCGTGCCGGGACAGCCACGCCCGCAGCGAGGCGACGAGGTCCCCCCGCCCGGTCGCGTCGTGCTCGTGCAGCGCCCGCAGGAGCCCGTCGGCGAACGCCTTCACCGCGTCGTCGGCCAGCAGCGGGAGGACGGACCCGGCGGCCAGCTGCTCGTGCTCCACGAACACCCGCCCCCGCCGCCGCGCCACCGACAGCGCCTGCTCGGCCTGTTTGTACGCCGTTGCCGCCGCGATCGGTCCCGCGGGCGCCGACAGGCCGACGACCAGTTCGCCCTCGTCCGCCCGCCCCTGCTCGGCCGCCGTCCGCCCCGCGCTCGCCGTCCGGCCCGCCTCCAGCGCCGCCGCGTACGCGGAGCACGCGGCGACCGCGGCACCCCGGTCGGCGGCCAGCACCACCAGCCGCTCGCCCTCCGGCACGACCAGCACGGCCTCCCCGGCCCGCGCCGCCGCGGACTCCACGGTCTCCGCGAGTTCACCCAGCGCCTCGCCCGCCGCGCCGGACCCGGACTCGGCGACGATCATCCGGAACGGGGCGTCCAGCAGCCCGCCGTACAGATCCCCGGCGACCGCCCGGGCGTGGTCGGGCTCCCCGGCGAGGAGCATGCGCAGCACCGCCGCACCGACGCGCTGCTCGGCCGCGTGCAGGGAGCGGGAGCGTTCGGTGGTGAGGGTGAGCAGGGCGATGGCGGAGTGGACGGCGTACCGTTCGGCGGTGCCGAGCGCGGCGGCCGTCCCCACGGCGAGCGCGGCCCGCGGGCGGCGGCCGGTGCCGAGACTGTGCAGTTCCACGCGGTCCTCGTGGTCGGGGCCGCCGACGACGGAGGAGGCGGGGGCGGGCCGCTCCCGCAGCCGCTCCACCTCGGCGGTGAGCCGGGCGGCACGGCGGCCGGCCCACTCCGGCGCGGCGGCGACGACGGCGCCCGAGGCGTCGTACAGCGCCGCCCAGCCGTCGACCTGGGCGGCGAGCGCGCCGAGCACCCCCTCCGGGCCGGTGTTCAGCGCCTGCTTGGTCAGCTCGCGCTGGGCGGCGAAGCCTGCCGTGACCGCCCGGTACTGGTCGGCGGCGATGGCGGCGGAGACGGCCTTGCTGATGGCGAGGAAGGGGGTGCGGCGGGGCACCTCCAGCAACGGCAGCTCCACCTCGGCGCAGGCGTCGACGAGGGCCTGGGGAATCTCCTCGTAGTTGACCCCCACGGCGAACCCGAGCCCGACCACACCGGCGCCGGCCAGCCGCCGCACGTACCGCCGCATGGCCTCCGGATCCTCCGCGTCCAGCTTGAGCGCGGTGATCAGCAGCAGCTCGCCGCCCTCCATGTACGGCACGGGGTCGGCCAGCTCACTGACGTGCGCCCAGCGGACGGGCACGTCCAGGCGGTCCTCGCCCGCGCGCACGGTCAGCTTCAGCGCGGAGTGGTGGACGAGCGAGGAGAGAGTCGGGGGCATGGGGCCTTCACGGTGAGGGGGATCCGGCGATCGCGGTGACCTTTTGGCCGCCGTGTATGAACGGCCTACCTCGATTCTGCCTCACCGTACGACCCCGCGCTGGCCCCTCACCCCCGCAGATCCACCAGCAACGGCGGCGCGTGCTCCCCCTGCACGGTGGTCAACGACAACACGGCATGCCCCGGCGGCACCCCATGGGCCAACTCGGAAGCCGACCAGCGCTCGCGCTCCACCTGGCGCACGGTGACGGCCTCCGTGGTCACCGCCTTCCCGGTGACCAGCTTGCGCAGGGCATGGATCGCGCGGGTCATCGGCTGGTCCGCGAAGACCGTGTGCCGGGCAACGTCCCGGGTCTCCACCCACTGCGTGCCCCAGGCCTCCGCGAACCGGCTGCCGTCCCAGGTGGTCACGCCGGAGAAGGCCATGCGACAGCCCACGGCCGCGTACAGAGGCCCGTGCAGCGCCTCGGGGACGTCACCGACGGTACGCAGGGCGAGCACCACACCCGCGTTACGGGAGCGCAGGCGTTGGACGCGTCGGACCGACTCCGTTGTCACGGCACCGGTGGCGTCGTCCAGGACGAGACAGGCGAAGTGGGTCCGTTCGCACGTCATGGCCAGGGCGGTGAACTGGGCGAGAAGCAGGCGGGTGAGCAGTCGGGACGCCTCGTCGTGTCCGCGGTCGGGGAGGTCGATCCGGACGCGCAGCGGATGGTGGGCGACGGCGCGCAGCGAGAACGGCCGGGCCTGCCCCTGGTCGGCGCCGAAGAACCCGGCGAACGCCGGCCGGTCCAGCGCGGCCAGGCGGTCGGCCAGCGCCGGCCCGGGGTCGCCCGTACTGCCCGCCTGCCGGGCGCGCGCGTCCAGCTCGCGACGCATCACGGTGTGCTCCTCCCCCGCCAGCGCCTCCCGCAGCGCGGACAGGGCCGAGGGCTCGCCTTCCAGGAGCTCCCTGAGCTGGGGCAGGGTCGGGAAGCGTCCGTACGCGGCCCGGTACGGTCCGAGGAGCTGGGCCAGCGCGGTGGTGGCCCGCTGTCCGCTGATCGTGTCCAGATCGCCGGCCAGTCCCTCCGCGAGGAAGGCCGCCGCCTCGTCCGGGTCCTCGGAGTCCGCGTAGGGGTCCAGGTCGTACACGGACGCGGGGTCTCCGAGCCGCACGACGACGTCGTAGGAGGAGTCGGGGCCCAGGGGCGTGCCGGCCGCGCAGACGGTGACGACCGCGCACTGCCCGGCGAGGGCCTGCAGGCCGAGCGACTCGACCACGGGCCGGATGAGGTGAGCCGTCTTGCCCGACCCCGAGGGCCCCACGGCCAGCAGCGAGGTGCCGAGGGTGTCGGGTCCGAGCGCCGCACCTGCTCCAGCGTAAGCCGGCGGCGTGCGGTCGCCGGCGGCCCACTGGCCGATGCGTACCTCCCGGGCCAGCAGATCGTGCCGGGCGGACCGGCCCGGCAGGTCGCGGGAGCCGGAAGGATGGGTCCAGGCGGCGGCGCCCTCGCGGAGCACCGTCTCGGTGAAAGAGGAGAGCCGCGCACGGCCCCGGGCCACGGTCCACATGTGAGCGACCCGCGCGCAGTCCACGTCGTTCATCCGGCCGGCGTACAGCTCGGCGGTGAGCAGGTCCGCGGCCTCGTGCTGACCGGCTTCCCGCAGGTGGGGCCAGCGTGACGGCCGCCGGTCGACGGCCGGCTCGGCGACCTGGTCCGGCGTGGCCCGCCCGCGCGCGGCGATCGCCTCCTTGGCGAGGGGCAGCCAGCCGCCGATCCGGGCGAACGGCCACAGCACCAGCAGGGTGATGAGCGCGTACAGCCCGTCCGTCAGCAGCTTCGACCCGAACACCGCGTAGTCGCCGGTGATCAGGACGATGAGGGAGAACAGCGGGTCCTGCACGGGCAGGGCGTCCCAGCCGAGGCCGAAGGCGCTGGGGAAGACGAAGGCCAGAGCCACGAGTGCGCCGAGGGCGGCGATCAGGGCGCGAGCGGGCTGTGCGCGGCGGGTGACCACATGCCGGATGATGTCGGACCAGCTGCCGAGGCGCGCCATGGCGAAGACGAGGACGGCGAAGACCACGCCGTCGGCGACCGTGATCGCCTCTGCACCTTGGTAGCCCTTCGGTGACGTGGTTCCGGCCCACCACCAGTCGTCCGGGGTGAGCAGCTGCAGGAGGGCCCACTGGTAGGGCACGCTGCCGTGCCGCCACAGTGACCACAGAAAGAGCCCCACCACCAGCGGGACGATGAAGCCGACGATCGTGACGGGAGCCAGGCGCTGCCCGCCACCTGCGGTTTTGGCCGGACGGTACCCGAAGCGCCAGATACCGGGCTGGACGGCCGGGCGCGGCTCGTCCACCCAGTCGGCCACGGGCGAGCGCAGAGGCGCGTAGGGCTGGGCGGCCGGGGGTCGGACAGCCGGGGGCGGCACGTCAGGCGCCTGTGTCGGCATGGGCGGCACCCCCACCCCCTCAACCGAAGCCATAGGCCGTGGTACAGGGTTCGTGTGCGTGCCGCGTGGGTCCCGCGTGCTGTCGCTGTCCATCGAGCCTGCCCCCTGACCAGCGCGTGCGTCCGCCGTTCCGTCCGTCATCAGCGAGTCAATCTAACGCCCCGGGAAGGGGAGTTCACCGCTTACATGGCCGGAAGCGGCGGCGGGCGCCCGGGTGGGCTATGTCCACGGCGGACAACGGGAGCCGCCGACAACGCCCACATGGAGCATGCCGACCCCCCGGAACCGGTCTTAGCCTGCGAGAAAAGAAGGTATGCGTCCGAAAACGCACCGCCCGGAACTCCCCGGGACCGCCCGGTACGCAAGATCATCAGGGAGCCCCCATGACCGCACTTCCGCAGGAGCGCCGCGTCGTCACCGCCATCCCCGGCCCGAAGTCGCAGGAGCTTCAGGCCCGCCGTACCGCCGCGGTCGCACAGGGCGTGGGCTCCGTGCTGCCCGTGTTCACCACGCGCGCGGGCGGCGGCATCATCGAGGACGTCGACGGCAACCGGCTCATCGACTTCGGTTCCGGTATCGCCGTGACCTCCGTCGGTGCCTCCGCCGAGGCCGTCGTACGGCGGGCGAGCGCCCAGCTCGCCGACTTCACCCACACCTGTTTCATGGTCACCCCGTACGAGGGCTACGTGGAGGTCGCGGAGGCGCTGGCCGAGCTGACCCCGGGTGACCACGCCAAGAAGTCCGCGCTGTTCAACTCCGGCGCCGAGGCCGTCGAGAACGCCGTCAAGATCGCGCGTGCGTACACCAAGCGGCAGGCCGTGGTCGTGTTCGACCACGGCTACCACGGGCGCACCAACCTGACCATGGCGCTGACCGCGAAGAACATGCCGTACAAGCACGGGTTCGGGCCGTTCGCCCCCGAGGTGTACCGCGTGCCGGTGGCGTACGGCTACCGCTGGCCGACCGGCCCGGAGAACGCCGGCCCCGAGGCCGCCGCGCAGGCCATCGACCAGATCACCAAGCAGGTCGGCCCGGACAACGTCGCCGCGATCATCATCGAGCCGCTGCTGGGCGAGGGCGGCTTCATCGAGCCCGCGAAGGGCTTCCTGCCGGCGATCCGGCAGTTCGCCGCCGACAACGGCATCGTCTTCGTCGCGGACGAGATCCAGTCCGGTTTCTGCCGGACCGGGCAGTGGTTCGCCTGCGAGGACGAGGGCATCGTGCCCGACCTGATCACGACCGCCAAGGGCATCGCCGGCGGTCTGCCGCTCGCCGCCGTCACCGGGCGCGCCGAGATCATGGACGCCGCGCACGCCGGTGGGCTGGGTGGTACGTACGGCGGCAACCCCGTCGCCTGCGCGGCTGCGCTCGGTGCCATCGAGACCATGAAGGAGCAGGACCTCAACGGCAAGGCCAAGCGCATCGAGGAGGTCATGAAGGGCCGCCTCGCCACGATGGCCGAGAAGTTCGACATCATCGGTGACGTGCGCGGGCGCGGCGCGATGATCGCCATCGAGCTGGTCAAGGACCGGGCCACCAAGGAGCCGAACCCCGAGGCCACCGCCGCGCTCGCCAAGGCCTGCCACGCCGAGGGTCTGCTGGTCCTGACCTGCGGCACCTACGGCAACGTGTTCCGCTTCCTGCCCCCGCTGGTGATCGGCGAGGACCTGCTGAACGAGGGCCTCGACATCATCGAGCAGGCGTTCGCGCGCATCTGAGCAGCGAATCCGCACCCCTGAAGGGTGCCTGCGGCAGGCCGTGTGAAGAAGGTGTGGGGGGTGGATGACGGGAGCGGATTCCGTCTGCCCAAGCGCCCCGGCCTGCCGTAGGTTCTTCCCAGATGAGAGATACACCCGTCCACAGGGGACTGCGGACGGACGCCGGGCCGGGGCCTCCCCAGCTTCGACCTGGTCGTGCCCTCGCGCACACCACCGGCGCCTGACGGCTCCGGGATCTCCTCACCGATCGGACGGTCGCCGCCCCAAACCCCCCGGGGCGCGCGACGTTCCGGTCCGGACGGCCGCCTCGGAACCACCCCCCCGTTCCGAGGCGGCCGACCTCCTTCCCGCCGGCTCTCTGCCAAGCTGGGCGCATGCTGCTCCTGGTCCTCCCGGCGGTCGCGCTGGCCCTCTTCACCTGGCAGGTCCTCGTCGACGGGCCGCTGCTGCGGCTGGACGCGGACGCCAGCCGCGCCCTCGTCCACCCGGACCGCCTCTCCCAGCTCCTCTCCGACCTCGGCAACGTCCAGGTCGCCCTTCCCGTGCTCGCCGCGGCCCTCGGCTACGCGGCCTGGCGGGGCCGGGCCGCCGGTGCCGGGCGGTGGTGGCTGCCGCCGCTCGCCGCGGCCGTGGCGATGGCGCTGGTCCCGGCGGTCGTCGTACCGCTGAAGGTGTGGACGGCCCGGCCGGGGACACCGGTGGTGCCCCCGGGGACCGGCTACTTCCCGTCCGGCCATACGACGACGGCGGCGGTCGCGTACGGTTCGGCGACCCTGCTCCTGCTGCCCTGGCTGCGCTCCCCCGCCGCCCGCCGCGCCCTGGTCACCGGGTGCCTGGCCCTCGTCCTCGGGGTGTCGTACGGCCTGGTCCGCCACGGCTGGCACTGGCCGCTGGACGTGGTGGCCGGCTGGTGCCTGAGCACGGTGCTGCTGGCCGCCCTGTCCCCGGTGCTCAGCCGAAGTACGCGTCGAAGTTCTTCTGGAACTCCCAGTTCGCGTACCGGTCCCAGTTCACCGACCAGGTCATCAGCCCCCGCAGCGCGGGCCAGCTCCCGTGCGGGGCGTACGAGCCGCAGTTCGTCTTCCTCGTCAGGCAGTCCAGGGTCCTGGTGACCTCCGCCGGGGAGACGTAGCCGTTGCCCGCGTTCACCGACGCCGGCATGCCGATGGCGACCTGGTCGGGGCGCAGCGGCGGGAAGACGTTGTCCGGGTCGCCGGCCACCGGGAAGCCGGTGAGCAGCATGTCGGTCATGGCGATGTGGAAGTCGGCGCCGCCCATGGAGTGGTACTGGTTGTCCAGGCCCATGATCGGGCCGGAGTTGTAGTCCTGGACGTGCAGCAGGGTCAGGTCGTCGCGCAGGGCGTGGATGACCGGCAGGTAGGCGCCGCAGCGCGGGTCCTGGCCGCCCCACTTGCCGGTGCCGTAGTACTGGTAGCCGTTCTGGACGAAGAAGGTCTCCGGCGCCATCGTGAGGACGAACTTCGCGCCGTACCCGGCCTTCAGGGTCTTCAGCGCCGAGATGAGGTTCACGATCACGGGGGTGGTCGGGTTCCTGAAGTCCGTGTCGTTGGTGTCGAGGGACAGCGAATGGCCCTCGAAGTCGATGTCGAGGCCGTCGAGGCCGTACTCGTCGATGATCTTCGAGACCGAGGTGACGAAGGCGTCGCGGGCCGCGGTCGTGGTCAGCTGGACCTGGCCGTTCTGGCCGCCGATGGAGATCAGCACCTTCTTGCCGGCGGCCTGCTTGGCCTTGATCGCCGCCTTGAACTCGGCGTCGCTCTCGACGTTCGGGCACTCGGTGACCGGGCAGCGGGTGAAGCGGATGTCTCCGGAGGTGGACGAGGTGGGCTCGCCGAAGGCGAGGTCGATCACGTCCCAGCTGTCGGGGACGTCGGCGAGCCGGGTGTAGCCGGCACCGTTGGCGAAGCCGGCGTGCAGGTAGCCGACGAGGGCGTGGGCGGGCAGGTCGGACGAGCCGCCACCGCCGCTACCGGCGCCGGTCGTCGCGGTCACGACGGCGGACCTCGCGGACTCGCCGGCGTCGTTCACGGCGGTGACCTGGAAGCCGTACGCCGTCGAGGCCGCGAGGCCGGAGACGGTCGCCGAGGTGCCGGTCACCGTCTGGACCCTGGTGCCGTCGCGGTAGACCGCGTAACCGGTCGCGCCGGTCACCGCCGACCAGGACAGGCCGACGGAGGACGCGGTCACGGTGGTGGTCCTCAGACCGGCCGGGGCGGCGGGCGGCTGTGTGGTGCCGCTGCCGCCGGGGCCGACGAGGGTGAGGTCGTCGGCCTGGTAGGCGCCGGTGCCGTACCAGCCGTGGGTGTGGATCGTGACCTTGGTGGTGGTCGCCCCGGTGCGGAAGGTGGTGCTCAGCCGCTGCCAGTCGGGGGCGGACTGGGTCCAGGCGGAGACGTCGGTGGTGCCGGTGCCGCTCGCGCCGAGGTAGACGTAGGAGCCGCGGACGTAACCGGACAGGGTGTACTGCGCGTCCGGCCGCACGGTGACCGTCTGGGAGCACTGGGCGTTGTCGCTGCCGGCCGGGGTGGCCTGGAGCGCGGAACGCCCGCTGTGCACGGGTGAGGTGACGGTCGTGCCGGCCGTGCACGTCCAGCCGGTGAGGCCGGACTCGAAGCCGCCGTTGACCGCGACGTCCGCGTCGGCCGCACGGGCGGCCGACGAGAGCGCGGTGATGCCGGGTACCGCCAGCAGGGCGGCCGTGAGCGCGGTGAGGACGGGTCTCGGACGTCGGGCGCGGTCCACAAGGGCCTCCGTGATCGGGGGAGTTGGAGGGGCGGAGCGCACACAACTTGGTCCAGACCAATCCTGTTGTCAAGGTGTCGGGCCGCTACTCCTCCTCATCCCGCCGCCTGGCCGGTCCGGCCGCGGCCTCGTGCATCGCCAGTTCCAGCAGCGCCGGATCGGTCAGCGTGCCCGAGCCGTCGGGCGGCACCAGCCAGCGCACCCCGCGGGTCGCCCGCCCCGGATACGGCACGACGATCCAGGTGCCGGCTCCGGCGGTGCGGACACCGGTGCCGAGCCAGCGGGCCGCCGTGCCCGGGGGAACCAGGAACCCCACCCGGCTGTCGCCGAAGTCCACGAGCACCGGACCGAGTTGGTCGAGGATGCGGGTGAGCACGTCCAGGGTCGGATAGCCGAGGTGCCCCGGCAGGATCAGGACGTCCCACGCCTTGCCGGCGGGCAGCAGGGCGACCCCCAGGGGGTTGCGTTCCCACTCCCGGCGGCAGGCCTCGGGATCCGGTGCGACGGATGCCAGCCATTCGACCGCCGTCTTCGCCCCAGTCATGAGAAGACCTCCCTTGTCTCTCGTGGACGCGGTCGCGTCACAAGGGAGAGGGAGGTCCTCCGGGGGCATTACGCGGGTTCGCCCGACCCCTCGGGGTGATCCGGCTCACCACGACGGCCGGGCCGGCCGCGTCAGCTGTCGAAGCCCAGTCCCAGTCTGTCCATCGCCCGCAGCCACAGGTTGCGGCGGCCACCGTGGGCGTCCGCCCGGGCCAGGGACCACTTGGTGAGGGCGATGCCGGTCCAGGCGAACGGCTCCGGCGGGAACGGCAGCGGCTTCTTGCGGACCATCTCCAGCTCGGTCCGCTCGGTGCGCTCCCCGTCCAGCAGGTCCAGCATCACGTCCGCGCCGAACCGGGTCGCGCCGACGCCGAGGCCGGTGTAGCCCGCCGCGTAGGCCACCCGGCCCTGGTGGGCGGTGCCGAAGAAGGCCGAGAAGCGTGAGCAGGTGTCGATCGCGCCGCCCCAGGCGTGGGTGAAGCGGACGCCCTCCAGCTGCGGGAAGCACGTGAAGAAGTGGCCCGCGAGCTTGGCGTAGGTCTCCGGCCGGTCGTCGTACTCGGCGCGGACCCGGCCGCCGTAGGGGTAGATCGCGTCGTAACCGCCCCACAGGACGCGGTTGTCGGCGGACAGCCGGAAGTAGTGGAACTGGTTGGCCGAGTCGCCGAGGCCCTGCCGGTTCTTCCAGCCGATCGAGGAGAGCTGGTCCGCGGTCAGCGGCTCGGTCATCAGCGCGTAGTCGTAGACCGGGACGGTGTACGACCGCACGCGGCGCAGCAGGCTCGGGAAGATGTTCGTGCCGAGCGCGACCCTGCGGGCGCGGACGCCGCCGTACGGGGTGCGTACGGCCATCCCGGCGCCGTAGCTCTTCAGGGTGAGGGCGGGGGTGTGCTCGTACACCCGCACCCCGAGGTCCAGGCAGGCCTTCTTCAGGCCCCAGGCCAGCTTGGCGGGGTGCAGCATGGCCACGCCCCGGCGGTCCCACAGGCCCGCCTGGAAGGTGGGCGAGTTCACCTGTTCGCGCACGGCGTCGGCGTCCAGGAACTCGATGCCGTCCGCGAGGCCCTTCTCCTCCAGTCGGCGGTGCCAGTCGCGCAGTTCCCAGGCCTGGTACGTCTCGGTGGCGACGTCGATCTCGCCGGTGCGCTCGAAGTCGCAGTCGATGCCGTGCCGGGCGACCGCCGCCTCGATCTCGTCGAGGTTGCGCCGGCCCAGCTCCTGCAGCCGGTGGATCTCGTCGGGCCAGCGGGCCAGGCCGTTGGGCAGGCCGTGGGTGAGGGAGGCGGCGCAGAAGCCGCCGTTGCGGCCGGAGGCGGCCCAGCCCACCTCGCGGCCTTCCAGCAGGACCACATCGCGCTGCGGGTCGCGCTCCTTGGCGTTGAGCGCGGTCCACAGCCCGCTGTAGCCGCCGCCGACGACGAGCAGGTCACAGGTTTCGGCGGAGGTGAGGGCGGGCTCGGCGGGCGGCTTGCCGGGGTCTTCCAGCCAGTACGGGACCGGCTGGGCTTCGGAGAGAGAGGCGATCCAGTCGTCTGTGCCACGGCTCATGGCGCTTGGGGCCATGATTTCAACTCCCTACAAAGGCTGCGTCAAGGCCTATGCCTTGTGCTTGTTCCGGCGGTTCGTGACGACCATCGACGTCAGCACGAAGAGGACGGCGACGAGGAACATCGCCGTACCGATGACGTTGATCTGCACGGGCGTTCCGCGCTGCGCCGAACCCCATACGAACATGGGGAACGTGACGGTCGAACCGGCGTTGAAATTGGTGATGATGAAATCGTCGAAGGAGAGCGCGAAGGAGAGCAGCGCGCCCGCGGCGATTCCGGGGGCCGCGATGGGCAGGGTGACCCGCAGGAAGGTCTGCACGGGACCGGCGTACAGGTCCCGGGCGGCCTCTTCGAGCCGCGGGTCCATCGACATCACGCGTGCCTTGACGGCGGTGACGACGAAGCTCAGGCAGAACATGATGTGGGCGATCAGGATCGTCCAGAAGCCCAGCTGGGCGCCCATGTTGAGGAACAGGGTGAGCAGCGAGGCGGCCATGACGACCTCGGGCATCGCCATCGGCAGGAAGATCAGCGAGTTCACGGCGCCGCGGGCGCGGAAGCGGTAGCGGACCAGCGCGAAGGAGATCATCGTGCCGAGGATCGTGGCGCCGACCGTCGCCCACACGGCGATCTGGAGGCTGAGGGACAGCGAGCCGCACATGTCGGCGACACCGCACGGGTCCTTCCAGGCGTCCGTGGAGAACTGCTGCCATTCGTAGTTGAAGCGCCCCTTCGGTCTGTTGAAGGAGAACACCGTGACGACGATGTTGGGCAGCAGGAGATAGGCGAGCGTCAGCAGTCCGGCGATGACGACGAGACGGCGCTTGAGCCAGTTGACGACGGGCATTTAGACCAGGTCCTCCGTCCCGGACCGGCGGATGTAGAGCGTGACCATGGCCAGGATCGCGGCCATGAGGATGAAGGAGAGGGCCGCGGCCGTCGGATAGTCCAGGATGCGCAGGAACTGCGTCTGGATGACGTTGCCGATCATGCGGGTGTCGGTGGAGCCGAGGAGTTCGGCGTTCACGTAGTCACCGGCCGCCGGGATGAAGGTCAGCAGTGTTCCGGAGACCACACCCGGCATGGACAGCGGGAAGGTGACCTTGCGGAAGGTGGTCCACGGCCGGGCGTACAGGTCGCCGGCGGCCTCGTGCAGCCGGCCGTCGATCCGCTCCAGCGAGGTGTACAGGGGCAGGATCATGAACGGCAGGAAGTTGTACGTCAGACCGCACACCACCGCGAGCGGGGTGGCGAGGACGCGGTCGCCGGCGGTCCAGCCGAGCCAGTCGGTGAGGTCCAGGACGTGCAGCGAGTTCAGGGCGTGCACGACCACGCCGTTGTCCGCGAGGATCGTCTTCCAGGCCAGGGTGCGGATCAGGAAGCTGGTGAAGAACGGCGCGATCACCAGGATCATGATCAGGTTCTTCCAGCGGCCGGCGCGGAAGGCGATCAGGTAGGCCAGCGGATAGCCGAGCAGCAGGCACAGCACGGTCGCGGCGGCGGCGTAGAAGACGGACCGCAGGAACTGCGGCCAGTACTCGGACAGCGCGTCCCAGTAGGTGGCGAAGTGCCAAGTGACCTTGTAGCCCTCCTCCAGGGAGCCCTGCTGCACGGAGGTGGAGGCCTGGTAGACCATCGGCAGCGCGAAGAAGACGATCAGCCAGAGCATGCCGGGCAGCAGCAGCCAGTACGGGGTGAACCGGCCGCGCCTGCGCGGGGGCTTCTTCTCGGGTGCCGTGGGTGCGAGGGGCGGGGGCGCCTCGGTGAGCGTGGACATCAGGCGGCGACCTCTTCCTCGGTGCCCGCGTCGATGCGCTGCGCCGCGTCCAGGCCGAAGGTGTGCGCCGGGCTCCAGTGCAGGACGACGTCGGCGCCGGGGACGAGCCGGCCGTCGCGCTCGACGTTCTGGACGTACACCGCCAGCTCGTCGCAGACGGGGCTGTCGATGACGTACTGCGTGGAGACGCCGATGAAACTGGCGTCGGCGATCCTGCCGGTGAGGCGGTTGCGGCCGTCCGGGATCTCCCCCGCGTCGTCGGCGTGCGTGAGCGAGATCTTCTCCGGGCGGATGCCGACCAGCACCTTGCCGCCGGCCGTCGTCGGGGCGGAACACCGCGCCTCGGGCAGCACCAGCTTGCCGCCGCCCGCCTTGAGCACGATGTCGTCGCCGTTCTTCGTGTCGACCTCGGCCTCGATGAGGTTGGAGGTGCCGAGGAAGTTCGCGACGAAGGTGCTCCGCGGGTTCTCGTACAGGTCGGCCGGCGAGCCGAGCTGCTCGACCCGGCCGCCGTTCATCACGGCGACCGTGTCGGCCATGGTCATGGCCTCCTCCTGGTCGTGCGTGACGTGGACGAAGGTGATGCCGACCTCGGTCTGGATGCGCTTCAGCTCCAGCTGCATCTGCCGGCGCAGCTTGAGGTCGAGGGCGCCGAGCGGCTCGTCGAGGAGGAGCACCTTGGGGTGGTTGATCAGCGCACGGGCCACGGCGACCCGCTGCTGCTGGCCGCCGGAGAGCTGGTGCGGCTTCTTGCGCGCCTGCTCGCCCAGCTGGACCAGTTCCAGCATGTCCTCGACCTGCTTCTTGACGCTCTTGACACCGCGCCGGCGCAGACCGAAGGCGACGTTCTCGAAGATGTCCAGGTGCGGGAAGAGGGCGTAGGACTGGAAGACCGTGTTGACCGGCCGCTTGTACGGCGGAAGGTGGGTGACGTCCTGGTCGCCGAGCCGGACGGTGCCGCTCGTGGGCTCCTCCAGGCCGGCGATCATGCGCAGGGTGGTGGTCTTGCCGCAGCCGGAGGCGCCGAGCAGGGCGAAGAAGGAGCCCTCGGGCACGATCAGGTCCAGCGGGTGGACGGCGGTGAAGGAGCCGTAGGTCTTGGAGATGCCGGAGAGGCGGACGTCGCCGCTGTTGTCTGGTGTCGTCTTCATCGTCGTCACGCCCCTGTGAGCTTCGCGAACTTCTCTTCGTAGGCCGTCTCTTCCTTCTGGCTCAGGGAGCGGAAGGCATGGGACTTCGCCTGCATGGCCTTGTCGGGGACGATCAGCGGGTTGTCCGCGGCGTCCTTGTCGATCTTCGCAAGGTACGGCTTCACGCCGTCGACCGGCGTCACGTAGTTGATGTAGGCGGCGAGCGCGGCGGCCTGCTCGGGCTCGTAGAAGAAGTCGATGAGCCGCTCGGCGTTCGTCTTGTGCCGGGCCCTGTTCGGTACGCACATGTTGTCGGTCGACGTGATGTAGCCGCTGTCCGGGACGACGAAGTCGACGTCCGGGCTGTCGGCCTTCAGCTGGACCACGTCACCGGCCCAGGCGACGCAGGCCGCGAAGTCGCCCTTGGTCAGGTCGGAGGTGTAGTCGTTGCCGGTGAAGCGGCGGATCTGGCCCTTGTCGACGGCCTTCTGGAGCCGGGCGATCGCCGCGTCGAAGTCGTCGTCGGTGAACCGCGCCGGGTCCTTGCCCATGTCGAGCAGGGTCATGCCGATGGAGTCCCGCATCTCCGACAGGAAGCCGACGCGCCCCTTCAGCCTGGGGTTGTCGAGCAGGTCGGAGACCGACGTCACCTCGACGCCGTCGAGCGCCTTCTTGTTGTAGGCGATCACCGTCGAGATGCCCTGCCAGGGGTACGAGTACGCCCGCCCGGGATCCCAGTCGGGGTCGCGGAACTGGGGCGAGAGGTTCGTGTACGCGTGCGGGAGGTGGGACGGGTCCAGTTTCTGCACCCAGCCGAGGCGGATCAGCCGGGCGGCCAGCCAGTCGGTGAGGACGATGATGTCCCGGCCGGTGTCCTGGCCCGCGGCGAGCTGCGGCTTGATCTTGCCGAAGAACTCGTTGTTGTCGTTGATGTCCTCGGTGTAGTCGACCGTGATGCCGGTCCGCCTGCGGAAGGTCTCCAGGGTGGGGTGGTGCTTGCCGCTGTCGTCGACGTCGATGTACTCGGTCCAGTTGGAGAAGTTCACGACCTTCTCCCGGGCCGAGTGGTCCTGGGCGGAGGTGCCGCCCTGGCTCCGGCCCGCCGCGGGGATCCCGCAACCGCTCAGCGCCCCGAGGCCACCGGCCGCGAGCGCACCGGTCGCGGAGGCCCGCAGCAGCGACCGGCGGGTCAGGGCGGCCCTGCCGCCCAGCAGGCTGCGCCGCATCGCGGCCGCTTGGGGCGGGGTCAGGCGGTCGGGCTCGTACTGCTCCATGCGCATGGTGCCTTTCGGGAGGGATCGGCCTGGTCGGTGGCCTGGTCGGTCTCTAGCGGTCCCCGAAGATCGTGCGGTGCCAGTCCTTCCTGGCCACCGCCGTGTTGTCGAACATTACGTGCTTGACCTGCGTGTATTCCTCGAAGGAGTACGCCGACATGTCCTTGCCGAAGCCGGAGGCCTTGTAGCCGCCGTGCGGCATCTCGCTGATGATCGGGATGTGGTCGTTGACCCAGACGCAGCCCGCCTTGATCTCGCGGGTGGCGCGGTTCGCGCGGTAGACGTTGCTGCTCCACGCGGAGGCGGCGAGGCCGTACGGGGTGTCGTTGGCCAGCCGGATGCCCTCATCATCGCTGTCGAACGGAAGCACGACCAGCACGGGACCGAAGATCTCCGACTGGACGATCTCGCTGTCCTGGGCCGCGTCGGCGATCAGGGTGGGCCGGTAGTAGGCGCCGTCCTTCAGCTCGCCCTGGGGGATCTCGCCGCCCGCCACCACGCGCGCGTGCCCCCGCGCTCGGTCCACGAAGGCGGCGACCCGGTCGCGCTGGGCGTGCGAGATCAGCGGCCCCAGGTCGGTGCCGGGCGCGAAGGGGTCGCCGAGCCGGACGGTGTCCATCAGCGCAGCGGTCCGCTCCACGAACGCCTCGTACAGGGGACGCTGCACGTACGCGCGCGTGGCGGCCGTGCAGTCCTGCCCGGTGTTGATGAGCGCGCCCGCGACCGCGCCGTGCGCGGCGGCCTCCGGATCGGCGTCGTCGAAGACGACGAAGGGCGCCTTGCCGCCCAGCTCCAGGTGCAGCCGTTTGACGGTGGCGGTGGCGATCTCGGCGACCCGCCTGCCGACGGCGGTGGACCCGGTGAACGAGGTCATGGCGACGTCCGGGTGCCCGACCAGGCGCTCGCCGGCCTCCTTCCCGGTCCCGGTGACGATGTTGATCACGCCGTCCGGGATGCCCGCGTCCGTGGCGGCCTGGGCGAACAGCAGCGAGGTCAGCGGGGTCAGCTCGGCGGGTTTCAGCACGATCGTGTTGCCCGCGGCGATCGCCGGGAGGATCTTCCAGGCGGCCATCTGCAGGGGGTAGTTCCAGGGCGCGATGGAGCCGACGACGCCGATGGGTTCCCGCCGGACGTACGACGTGTGGTCACCGGAGTACTCACCGGCGGACTGCCCCTGCAGGTGCCGGGCCGCGCCCGCGAAGAACGCGGTGTTGTCGATGGTGCCCGGCACGTCGAACTCGCGGGTGAGCTTGAGCGGCTTGCCGCACTGGAGGGACTCCGCGCGGGCGAGGTCCTCGGCGCGGTCGGCGAGCACGGCGGCGAACCGGTGCAGGGCGTCCGAGCGCTCGCCCGGCGTGGCGGCGGCCCAGCCGGGGAACGCGGCGCGCGCGGCGGCGACGGCCGCGTCGACGTCCTCCGTGCCGGCCAGCTCGTACGTGTACACCTCCGCGCCGGTCGAGGGGTCCACCACGGCGTGGTGGCGGCCCGAGGTGCCCTGGGCGAGACGGCCCGCGATGAACTGCGCGCCGTCCGCGAAGCGGTCCGGTGCGGGAAATCGTTCCGGGGTGGCGGTGCCCGGGTTGTGCATGTCGCTCTCCTCCGCCGTACGTCCGTCCCGGGGGGCGGGTGGCGTAGCTCCAGCTCGATTTGAGTGCCGATCCTGACAGAGCCATAGGACTCCAACAAGTGATTCCGTTGTTGCCTTTTGGTTACGCGACGGAATCTGTCGACCAGGTGTCGAGTCGGGGGCGAAAAGGACGGACGGAGTGTCAGTGGTACGTGCCACACTCGCGTGCATGGGGAAGATCGACGGGGTGGACGCCCTGATCAGGGAGGTCCGGGCGGGGTCACGGATCAGGTATCTGCACTTCTGGGGGCACCGGCCGCGACCGGACGGCCGGGTCGGCGCGAGCTGCCTCAGCCAGTGGTGGCCGGCCCCGTTCACGGTGGACGGGGTGGAGTACGCGACGGCCGAGCACTGGATGATGGCGGGCAAGGCCCGGCTGTTCGGGGACGCGGAGGCGGAGCGCCGGGTGCTGGCCGCGGAGCATCCGGCGGCGGCGAAGAAGGCGGGCCGGCTGGTCCGGGACTTCGACGAGTCGGTGTGGGAGCGGGAGCGCTTCCGGCTGGTGGTCGAGGGCAGCGTGCACAAGTTCGCCGCCCATGACGACCTCGGCCTGTTCCTGCTGAACACCGGGGACCGGGTGCTGGTGGAGGCGAGCCCGCCGGACCGGATCTGGGGCATCGGCCTCGCCGCGGACGACGAGGCGGCCGGTGATCCGGAGCGCTGGAAGGGCCTGAACCTGCTGGGCTTCGCCCTGATGGAGGCCCGGGAGCGGCTGGCGGGGGCGGGGGCGTAAGCGTGTGGCGGGGGCGGGGGCGTAGCCCTGCGGAGATCGCGGGAGCGTAGCCCTGCGGAGGGGATGTGCCGTCACGTCGAGGAGCTGCCGGCCGGGGGCCAGTCGGGGGCGCCGGTCGCCTCCGCTGCGACGCGCCGCCACTCCTCTTCGCCGCCGGACAGCGGCCAGGCCCAGGTGGGCCGCTTCGCCGTGCGCAGCTCGTGGAGCCGGCGTGCGAGGACCGGCCCTGCGAGGGCGGCGCCGTCGGGGACGGCGGTGCCGTGGGCGGCGCGCAGCTCGGCGTACCGGGCCAGCTCGGCCCCGTAGCCGTGGACCGCCCGTGCGGTGCCCGCCGCCACCTCGTCGCCCGGTGCGGTGCGGTGCAGATGCATCAGCGGCGGTGCCGTCGACTCGGCGATCGCCGCGGCCAGCCGCGCGTGACCGTCCAGGACCAGATGGCAGTCCAGGCCGCTGACCCACGACAACAGCACGGGCGGGAGCGTTCCGTCCCGGACCTGCTTGCGGTACGCCTTGACCCGGGCGTCGCGCGCGTCGGGCATCGGGCGCAGCGGGAGGATCTCCCAGGAGCCGGAGTGGAGGAACCAGTCGATGTACCCGTCGGGGTGGCCCTCGACCAGCATCTCCCCCCAGTACTCGGCCTCCGGCAGACCGAGGTGGTTCCAGCGCAGGAGCGGGCTGTCGGGCGAGATCAGCCAGCGGCCGTCGTGGAGCGGGCCACCCGGCACGTCGAGCAGGCACGACACGAGACGGTGGGCCCAGCGGGCCGGGTCGCCGGCCAGGTCCCGTGCCGTCCGCGCCCGCAGCGGCGGGACGGGCGGGTGATAGGCGTCGGTGCGCCAGAAGTCCACCCCGCCGTCGTCCCGCTCGACGTCCGCGAGGAGCACGGGCCGCGACTCCTGGGCCAGGAGCAGCCGCCGTTCCGCGGTGAACAGGCACAGGCCGGGTCGCCGCCGGGACCGCACCTCCAGGGACAGGCCCGTCCACGTGCCGTCGTCCCCGGTGAGGTCCGTGCGCCGCACGGCGGGCCCCCTCCTGCCGGGGTGCTCAGCCACGCGTCGCGATGACCAGGGCGAACAGGCCCAGGACCAGGACGATGCCGGCGGCACCGCAGATGATGCCGGCCAGGGCCACGCCCGGGTTCGTCGCCTCGCCGCGGCGTGCCCTGCCCCGGCCGATCCCGCCGAAGATCAGGGCCAGGACGGCCAGCACCAGGGCGACCGGCCACATGACGAACCCGACCGCCGAGATGATGCCGAGCACCAGGGAGGCGGTGCCCATGCCGTTGCTCGGCGGAAGCTGCATGCCGGGCCAGGCGTAGCCGCCGGCGGGGTAGGGGGCGCCGTAGGGGGTCTGCTGCGGGCCCGGGTAGCCGTAGCCGTAGGCCGGTGCGGGGCCCGGGTGGCCGTAGGGCACCTGGCCGGGGCCGCCGGGGGCGATGGGCGGCGGGGGCACCGGTTCGGCTCCGCCGTGCGGGGCGGAGGGGGGCGCGAAGGGGTTCACCGGCGCCGGGGGCGCGAAGGGGTTCGCCGGAGGGGCGGGGGGTGCGAAGGGGTTCTGCTGGGGGGCGGCGGCCGGGGGTGCGTATCCGTGGGCCGGGCCGGCCCAGGGTGCGGGGCCGGCGTCGGCGGGTGCGGGCGGGGCCGTCGGCAGGGAGGTCAGCGTCTGCTGGTCGTGGACCGAGGCGGGTGCCGGGGCGGCGTCCTGGGCCGGTGCCGGCTGCTTCCGCAGGGAGACCTGGGCCGCCGAGGACGGGTGCGCGTCGGTCTGCTCCCGCGGCGCGGACTGCGGCACGTCGTCGGACATGGTGAAGGGCCCCCCTCGCTGGACGTCCCGCCATGCTACGGGCCGGACGGGAGGCCATGGCCCGGGGCCTACGATGATGCAGCGCGGACGCCGCGCCACCGATCAGCCGATCACCCCGGGGAGGACCCCTTGACCGACAGCTCCGTACCCGCCACCGGCACAGCCGACCGCGATCTGCGCGCCTTCGTCGCCGGGCTGCCCAAGGCCGAGCTGCACGTCCACCACGTCGGCTCCGCCTCCCCCCGCGTCGTCTCGGAACTGGCCGCCCGCCACCCCGACTCCAAGGTCCCCACCGACCCCGAGGCCCTGGCCGAGTACTTCACGTTCACCGACTTCGCGCACTTCATCCAGGTCTACCTGTCGGTCGTGGACCTCATCCGCACCCCGGAGGACGTCCGGCTGCTCACCTACGAGGTGGCCCGTGACATGGCCCGCCAGCAGGTGCGGTACGCCGAGCTGACGATCACGCCCTTCTCCTCCACCCGGCGCGGGATCGACGAGCGGGGTTTCATGGACGCGATCGAGGACGCCCGGAAGGCGGCCGAGGCCGAGTTCGGGACCGTACTGCGCTGGTGCTTCGACATCCCCGGCGAGGCCGGTCCGGAGGCGGCCGAGGAGACGACACGGCTCGCCACCGAGGACCGGATCCGCCCGGAGGGCCTGGTGTCGTTCGGGCTCGGCGGGCCGGAGGTCGGCGTGCCCCGGCCGCAGTTCAAGCCGTACTTCGACCGGGCCATCGCCGCCGGGCTGCGGTCCGTGCCGCACGCCGGGGAGACCACCGGCCCGCAGACGGTGTGGGACGCGCTGACCGAGCTGCGCGCGGAGCGGATCGGACACGGCACCAGCTCCGCGCAGGACCCGAAGCTGCTGGCCCACCTCGCCGAGCACCGCATCCCGCTGGAGGTGTGCCCGACCTCCAACATCGCCACCCGCGCGGTCCGCACCCTGGAGGAGCACCCGATCAGGGAGTTCGTCCGGGCCGGGGTGCCGGTCACGGTCAACTCCGACGACCCGCCCATGTTCGGCACCGACCTGAACAACGAGTACGCGGTGGCCGCCCGGCTCCTGGACCTGGACGAGCGGGGCCTGGCCGGTCTGGCGAAGAACGCCGTGGACGCCTCCTTCCTGGACGCGGAGGGCAAGGCGCGGCTCGCCGCCGAGATCGATTCCTACACCTCGGCCTGGCTGGGCTCCTGACGCCCCTCACAATGGGCCCATGCAGACCGTGACCGCCGTGGCCCACCGCGGCGACCCCTACCGCTTCCGCGAGAACACCCTCGACTCACTGCGTTCCGCGCTCGACCAGGGCGCGGACGCCGTCGAGGTCGACGTGCGGCTCACCCGTGACGGCGTCCCCGTGCTGCTGCACGACGAGACGCTGCAACGGCTGTGGGAGGTCGGCCGGCCGCTGGCCGCGCTCTCCGCCGAGGAGCTGCGCGGGCTGACGGCGGGCGGGGTGCCGACGCTCGCGGAGGCGCTGGCCGCGACCGGGGACAGCAGGGTGATGGTGGACCTGTGCGGGCCGGTCGGGCGCCGTACGGTCGAGCGGACGCTGGACGTGGTCCGGCAGAGCGGGGCCCGGGACCGGGTCTACTACTCCGCGCACGCGGAGACGATGCTCGCCGTGCGCGCCGCCGACCCGGCTGCCGAGATCGCCCTGACCTGGACGAGCCTGGCCCCGCCCCGGCCCGCGGTGCTGGCCGCCGTCCGTCCGCGCTGGCTCAACTACCGCTTCTCCCTGGTGAGCCGGGAGCTGGCGGCCCGCGTCCACCACGACGGCTGTCTGCTGTCGGTGTGGACGCCGGACACCCGCCGCTCCATGAGCCGCCTGCTGGACCTGGGCGTCGACTCGATCACCACGAACCGGATCGACGTCCTGCACGCCCTGCGCACCGCGGCCCCGCGGGACCACACCCGGGCCCGCTGAGCCACCGTCGCCGGATCGGCCGGGGGGCGCGGGTGGCGTACCGCGGGACCGGGGTGTCGTCCGTGCCGGGGTCGCGGACCGGGCCGCGGCGCCGGACGCCCCCGGTCGGAGCCGGCCGTGACGTCCTCCTCCACCGCGCCCCACAGGGTCGGCGGCACGCTCGGGCCGTGGTCGGCGCGGCCCGGCGGGTGAGTCGGTCCCCTCGGGGAGAGAGACGGAGCGGGTGCCGCGGCGCCGACAGCCCTCAGCGCCGCCACCCCCACCCGTAGGGGCCGCCCCCGAGAACTCCCCCAGTTCCACGGCCGGTTGGTCGGGGCCGCGCCAGGGTTCCACGCCGTCCTCGGTGAGGATCCGCGTCCCGCACCGGCGCCGGAGGATGATCACCAGTCGCCTTCCGCACGCCGAAGCGTCCTCAAGGAGTTCTCGCATGCGCCGCACCCGTCGTTCCCTCCTCCTGGCCACCGCCGTCGTCACCGCGCTGGCCGCCGGCCCGCTGGCCGCGCCCGCGTTCGCCGCACCCGCTCCCCCGGCGTCGGCCCGCGCGACCACCGGCCCGGACGCCGAGGCGCTCGCCGCCGCGCTCGCCGGGCTGCCGGATCACGACGTCACCGCCGCGCTGCTGCGCGTCGGCGGTGACGGGAGCTGGCGCGGGACGGCCGGGGTACGGGACGTGCGCAGCGGGGCGCCGGCGCTGGAGAACGGGCGGTTCCGGGCCGGTTCGGTGACGAAGGTGGTGACCGCGTCGATCGTGCTGCAACTGGCCGCGGAGGGCCGGATCGACCTCGACGGAACGGTGCAGCACTACCTGCCGGGTCTGCTCACCGATGACTTCGCCCCGATCACCGTACGGCAGCTGCTGAACTACACCAGCGGCCTGCGCCCGGGCTCGTCCCTGGGCGACACGGTGGAGGCGGGGTACGCGCACCGCTTCGAGACGCTGACGCCCCGGCAGGTCGTGGCGGACTCCGTGGCCCAGGGCCCGGCGTACGCGCCGGGCACGCGGCAGACCTACGGCAACATCCACTACACCGTGCTGGGCATGCTCATCGAGAAGGTGACCCGCGACTCGTACGCGCACCAGGCCGAGGCGCGGATCTTCCGGCCGCTCGGCATGCGGCACAGCTCCTTCCCCGTCGGCGGGGACCCCCGGATCCACGGGCCGCACAACCGGGGCTACGACTGGATCGACGGCAGGCTGGTCGACGTGACCGACTGGAACATGACCGACCGGTTCGCCGCGGGCGACCTGATCTCCACGACCGCCGACCTGGAGCGGCTGCTGGTGGGGCTGTTCCGCGGCCGGGTGGTGCCCGAGCCGCAGCTGAAGGAGATGTTCACGCTGCCGGACGTGCCCGGGGCACGGTACGGCGCCGCGCTGGAGCGGTTCGAGGTGAACGGCAGGGTGATCTGGGGCAAGACCGGCTCGCGGCCGGGCTACACCGCGGTGATCGCCGCGACCCGGGACCTGTCCCGCACCCTGGTCTACTCCGTGAACTCCACGGACGCCAAGGGCGACGGCCAGCAGGCCGCCGCCCAGCGCTTCGCGTTCCCGGCGTTCAACCGCTGACGACGGCGGCGGCCGGGGGCGCCGACGGCACGCCCAGCGCCTCCAGCCGCTTGATCTTCGTCCGTACGACGTACAGCGGGACGACCCCGAGGACCCCGAACGACATGTCGATGACGCTCCACCAGAGCGGGATGCCGCGCACGGGTCCGCAGACCAGGGCGAGCGGGATGATCCCCGCGCAGGCGATCATGCCGAACTCGACCACCCAGATGTTGCGGACGGGATCGCGGTAGGGGCCGTAGAACGCGACCGCGATGACGAGGTGGGCGAAGGCCAGCCAGTCGGTGCCGTACAGGACGAAGGGGTACTCGGCGTCGACGCTGTCCAGCCCCTCCCGCACCCGGGAGATCCACGCCGTCAGCCCGGGCAGGTGCTCCGGCACGGACAGCGCGCGCAACGCGCTCTCGGTCCAGTGCAGTTCGTGCACCAGCGGGAAGGCGGTGGCCCCGCTCAGGACGAGGCACACGACGAAGAGGGCCAGCCAGACACGGATGCCCTTGAGCAGGGCGGCTCTGTCGCTCATGACAGGAGCGTACGCCGAGAATTGAACATGTTCAAAACCCCTTTCCCGACGGGGACTTCCGGTGCGTCATTTCACAATGCTCGGACATACGCGTAAATTTCCGCCCACCGCTTCGAGCGCTCACCGGCAGACGGGGGCAAGGCATGGGCACGGACGACCGCGTCAGGGTGACGCCCGGGATCGCACGGCTGCACGCGTCACCGGCACTCGCCGGCCCCGGCCGGCTGGGGCTGGTCACCAACCACACCGGTGTCCTGCCCGACCTGCGCCCCACCGCGCCCGCTCTGCTCGACGCCGGCGTACGGCTGGTCGCCCTGTTCGGTCCCGAACACGGGCTGCACGGCAGCGGCCAGGCCGGCGAGAGCGAGGCCGCCCGGACGGACCCCGTCACCGGGCTGCCGGTCCACGACACCTACCGGTGCGACGGCGAACGCCTCGACAAACTGCTGATCGACAGCGGCGTGGACGCCCTCGTGTACGACCTCCAGGACATCGGGGCCCGGTTCTACACCTACGTCTGGACCATGTTCGACCTGATGGTCTCGGCGGCCCGTACGGGCCTGCGGTTCGTGGTCGCCGACCGGCCGAACCCCCTGGGCGGACTCGTCAGCGAGGGCCCGCCGCTCGACCCGGCCTGGGCCAGCTTCGTCGGACGTGCCCCGCTGCCCGTCCGGCACGGCCTCACCTGCGGCGAACTCGCCCGGCGGCTCAACACCTCCGCCGTGCCCGAGGCGGCCGGCCGCGCCGCCGAGCTGACGGTGATCGAGGCGGCCGGCTGGCAGCGGGCCATGGACGCGGAGGCCACCGGTCTGCCCTGGATCGCGCCCTCGCCGAACATCCCGACGCCGGCCACCGCCCGCGTCTACCCCGGCACCTGCCTGTTCGAGGGGACGAACCTCTCCGAGGGCCGCGGCACCACCCAGCCCTTCGAGATCATCGGCGCCCCCTACCTCGACGACCGCTTCACCCCCGCCCTCACCGAACTCGCCCTGCCCGGCGTGCACTTCCGCGACCTGTGGTACGTCCCGGCCTTCCACAAGCACGCCGGACGGCCGCTGCGCGGCGTCCAGTTGCACATCACCGACCGCGAGGCGTTCGCTCCCGTACGCACCGCCGCCCTGATGCTCGCCACCGTACGGCGGCTGTACCCGGACGACTTCGCCTGGCACACCGCGAACGGTGGCGTGCCGGGGGACGACCGGCGGCACTTCATCGACCTGCTGTGGGGGTCCGACCGGCTGCGGCACGCCGTGGACGCGGGCGAGGACCCGCTGCCGCTGTGCGAACCCCCGGCACCGCCGGGCCGGTGGGCCGGCGACGACGTGCTGCTCTACTCCTGAGGCCGGAGATCCAGGAGGCCGGACGTATGACCGGACGTATGAGACCGGACCCCGAGACCCGGCCCCCCGAAGGCCGGCCCCCCGCCACCGGGAAGGACGACCCGTCAGTGACCGTTCGTACGATCCCGCCCCGGGCCGGCGTCCGCGGCTTCCGCGTCGGCGACGGCCCCCGGCTGGTGGAGGCGTGGCGCCGGAGCGCGCCGGCCGATCCCGTCACCCCGGACCGCTTCCGCTCCCTGGTGCTGCTCGACGCCAACTTCGACCCCGAGGGGCTGCGGGTGGCCGTCGACGGGGACCGGGTCGTCGGCGCCGCCTACGCGGTGCGCCGGCTCACCCCGCTGGCCGGAACCGACCTGGAGCCGGAGCAGGGCTGGATCCCGTTCTTCTTCGTGGACCCGGCCGCCCGCCGGCGCGGCCTCGGCCGCCGGCTGCTGACCGAGGCCCTCGACTGGCTGCACGCCCACGGCCGCACCCGGGTGGACTTCTCCTCGTACACCCCGCACTACGTCCTCCCCGGCCTGGACGCCGCGACCTACCCGGAGGCCGCCGGGCTCCTCGGATCGCTGGGGTTCCGCACGCTGTACGAGGCGGCGGCGATGGACCGCGGCCTGGTCGGCTACCGCCTCCCGGAGGAGGTCGCGCGGCGCGCGGAGGAACTGACGGCACGGGGCCACCGGTTCGGCACCCCCTGCGACGACGACCTGGTGGACCTGGTCGCGCTCGCCCGGGACCACTTCAACGCCGACTGGGCACGGGCGATCCGGACCTGTCTGGCCGCGGGCACCCCGCTGGACCGGATCGTTGTCGCCCGGGACCCCGCGGGCCGCCTGGCCGGCTGGGCGATGCACGGCGCGTACGACCGCGCGGACGAGCGGTTCGGGCCGTTCGGGGTGCTGGAGGAGATGCGCGGCACCGGGCTCGGCAAGGTCCTGCTGCACCTGGTCCTGGAGCGGATGCGGGCGCGCGGCGCGCACTCCGCGTGGTTCCTGTGGACCGGCGAGCGGTCCCCGGCGGGCCACCTGTACCGCGCCGCGGGTTTCCGCACGACCCGGGTGTTCCGCGTACTGCGCCGGGAGGCCGCCCGATGACACCGCCACCCCGCGGCACCGGCGGTCTGAGCCGCCGTCGCTTCGCGCTCGCGCTCCCCCCGGCGCTGCTCGTCTCCGGATGCGCCGCACCGCACCGGGGCACCGGGCGGCCCGGGGACCCGATCGTGCTCACGCTGCTCTCGCACTACGCGAGCGGGGTGCTCCGGGAGGCGCTCCAGGGCCCGGTGCACGAGTGGAACGCCACGCACGACCGGGTCAAGGTGCGGACACTGGCCGTGGAGTTCACGGACCTGCTGACCACGTTCATGGTCCGGCAGGCCGCCGGGCAGGGCGCCGACATCGTCCACCCGTACTGCCTGTGGAACGGCCAGCTCGTACGGGCCGGCGTCCTGCGGCCCGCCCCGCCCGAGCACGCCGGGGAGATCCGGCGCGGCTACGGCGAGGCGGCGGTCGGCGCCGCCTCGGTGGGCGGCACGGTCTACGGCTACCCGACCGAGGTGCAGACCTACGCCCTCTACTACAACAAGCGGCTGCTGCGCGCGGCCGGCGTCGACGGGCCGCCGCGCACCTGGCGGGAGCTGGAGGACACGGCGTACCGCACCACCCGGCGGGACCGGTACGGCAACACGCTGGTCCAGGGGTTCGGCCTGTCCGTGTACGACGACTCCACCACCGTCGGCCAGACCCTCGCCCTGCTCAACGCGGCGGGCGGGAGGTTCGTCTCCGCTGACGGCAGGAGCACCGCCCTCGACTCCCCCGCCGGCCGGGCGGTGTTCGGCCTGGAGCGGCGCCTCGTCTTGGAGGGGGCGAGCGACCCCGGCGTCAACGTCTACCAGGCGTTCGCGTCCGGGCGGGTGGCCATGGTGATCAGTGCCGGCTGGTGGACCGGGAGCCTGCGGGCCGTGATGGGCGGGGCCTACCGGGACGTCGGGGTCGCGCCCGTGCCCGTCCCCCGGGCCGGTGACCCGCGGGCCACGCTCTCCACCGGTTTCATGCTGGGGGTCAACACCGCCAGCGCACACCCGCGTGAGGCCTGGGAGTTCCTGCGCTGGCTCAACACCGCGAAGGTGCGCGGGAAGAAGGGCACCACGGCGACCCGGATGAGCGCCCTGCAGGTGGCGGCCGGCTCGCTGACCGCCCGTGCCGACGACATGCGGACGCTGCTGGGCGCGGGCGGCGACCCGAACCTGCGCCCGTTCCTGGACGCGCTGGCGTACGCGGTGCCGGAGCCCAACGGGCCGGGCGCGCAGGCGGCCAAGTCGCTGCTGCGCAAGAACATCGAGGCGCTGTGGACCGGTCAGCAGTCGGTCACCGAGACCCTGCGCGCCGTCCGCCGCCAGGTCGATCAGGAGGTGGCGCGCTCATGGTGAACACCCTGGCACCGGAGCCGACCGAGCGGGCGCCCGGCGCACGGGCCGGCGGGCCCGCCGGGCCCGCGGGGGGCGGCCGCGGGCGGACTCGGCGCCGGCACCGCCAGGCCGTCGTCGCCTATCTGTTCCTCGCGCCGACGCTGCTGTTCTTCGCGGTCTTCCTGGCCCTCCCGCTCGGTTTCGCGCTGCTGCTGTCGCTGTCCCGCTGGGCCGGTTTCGATCTCGCGGACATCGATCCGGCCGGCCTCGACAACTTCGCCGGTCTCTTCGCGGACGGGTCGACGTTCCTGGTGCCGGTCCTGAGCAACACGCTGCTGTTCGCGCTCGGCACCGTGGCGCTGGCGCTCGCCGGTTCCGTGCTCGTCGCCACCTGCATCGAGAAGCTGCGCTGGCAGGGGCTGTGGCGCACCCTGTACTTCCTGCCGATCGTCACGACCGTCGTCGCCGTCGGCAACGTGTGGAAGTACATGTACGAACCGGGCGGCCTGGTCAACGGCGTGCTCAACGCCCTGGGGCTCGGCTCGGTGGCGTTCCTGCAGGACCCGGACACCGCGCTGCCGTCGCTCGTGGTCGTCCAGGCCTGGGCCTCGCTGGGCTCGGCGATCCTCGTCCTGACCGCCGGGCTGAAGTCCGTTCCGGAGTCGTACTACGAGGCCGCCGCGCTCGACGGGGCCGGTCCCGTCACCGTGTTCCGGAGGATCACGCTGCCGCTGCTGCGGCCGTCCCTGCTCTTCGTGTGCGTCACCCAGTTCCTCACCGGCCTGCAGTCCTTCGCGCTGATCATCGTGATGACCAAGGGCGGCCCGGGTGACGCGACCGACGTGGCCGCGCTGGAGATGTACCGGCAGGCCTTCGCCTACGGCGACTGGGGCACCGCGAGCGCCGCCGCCTTCGTGCTGTTCCTGGTGGTCCTCGCGGTCACCCTGGCCCAGTTGTGGATCTTCCGGCGGAAGGGGGAGGACGCGTGAAGGGGGCAGGACTCGTGACCGGTCGCCGTTTCCCGTGGCTGTCGTACCTGGTGGTCGTCATCGGCGCCGTGCTGACGGTGGTGCCGTTCCTCGACATGGTGATGACGTCCTTCAAGGGGCCCGGTGAGGCCGGCACGCTGCCGTACCGGTTCCTGCCGAAGGCGTTCGACCTGTCCAACTACCGGGCCGCCATGGACCAGTTGGACTTGCCGATGCTCTTCCGCAACAGTGTCGTCGCCACCGCGGTCATCACCGGATCGGTGCTGTTCACCTCCTCGCTCGCCGGTTACGCCCTCGCCAAACTGCGCTTCCCCGGCCGGGACCTGGTCTTCCGCCTGGTGCTGGCGACGATGATGTTCCCGCCGTTCCTGTTCTTCGTCCCCCGCTTCCTGATCCTGGTGCACTGGCCGCTGGCGGGCGGCAACGACCTGTTCGGGCGGGGCGGTGCGGGGCTGACCGTCAGCATCGTCGCGCTCGCCATGCCGTTCCTCGTCAACGGCTTCGGGATCTTCCTGATGCGCCAGTTCATGGTCGCGATCCCGGACGAGGTCCTGGAGGCCGCGCGCATCGACGGGGCCGGGGAGTTCGCCGTGTGGTGGCGGATCGTGGTGCCGCAGACCAAGCCGGTGCTGGTGACGCTCGGGCTGCTGACCTTCGTGGACTCCTGGAACGAGTACATCTGGGCGCTGCTCGTCTCGACCGCCCACCCGGACGTGATGACCCTGCCCGTCGGCATCCAGCTCCTGCAGGACCACGTCGACCCGGCCCGCACGATGCCGATCGTCATGGCCGGCCTGGTCCTGAGCGTCCTGCCGGTCCTGGTCCTCTTCCTGCTGCTGCAGAAGCACTACATCCGGGGGGTCATGCTCAGCGGCCTCAAGTGAGTCCCAAGGGGGTCACAGGCCCGCGATCCTGTTCCAGCGCCGGGCGAACTCCGTCCGTTCCGTGGAGGTGATGTCGCGGGCGACGGCGAGCCGCTCGCGCATCGTGCCGTCGGGGAAGACCAGGGGGTTGTCGGCGAGGGCCGCGGTGTCCCTGTCCCGGGCACGGGCGAGGACCTCCCGGGCCGCCGGCACCGGGCAGACGTAGTTCACCCAGGCGGCGAGCCGCGCGGCGACCTCCGGCTCGTAGTAGTGGTCGACGAGCCGCTCGGCGTTGGCCTTGTGGCGGGCCCGGTCGGGGATCATCAGGGAGTCCGACCACAGCTCGGCGCCCTCCTCGGGCACGACGAAGCGGATGTCGGGGTTGTCCGCCTGGAGCTGGATGACGTCGCCGGAGTACGCCTGGCAGGCCAGCACGTCCCCGCTGACCAGGTCCTTGGTGTAGTCGTTGCCGGTGAAGCGGCGGATCTGGCCGCGGTGGACCTCCCGCTCGACCTGGTCGCACACCCGGTGGAAGTCGTCGGCGGTCCACCGGGTGACGTCCACGCCGTTGCCCTGCATGAGCAGCGCGAACGATTCGTCCAGGCCGGACAGCAGGGTCACGCGGCCCTTGAGGTCCTGCGCCCACAGGTCGGAGACGGCGCGGATCTCGCGGCCGAGCCTGCGGTGGTTGTAGGCGATGCCGGTGATGCCGGACTGCCAGGGCACGGTGAAGCGGCGGCCCGGGTCGAAGGCGGGCGAGCGCAGCAGCGGGTCGAGGTGGTGCGCCACGTTCGGCTGGCGGGCGCGGTCCATCTCCTGCACCCAGCCCAGCCGGACGTACCGGGCGCACATCCAGTCGCTGATGACGATCAGGTCGCGGCCGGTGGACTGGTGGTTCATCAGCGCGGGGCTGATCTTGCCGAAGAACTCGTCGTTGTCGTTGATCTCCTCGACGTAGTCCACGGAGATCCCGGTGCGCTTCTCGAACGCCCGCAGGGTGGGCCGCCGGTCGGGGTCGTGGTCGTCGGTGTCGATGTACAGCGGCCAGTTCGCCCAGGTCAGCTTCTTGTCGGCCGCTGACTCGTCGGCCGCGGCCCGGTCCCCCGGGCGGACGTAGGCGGCGGGCACCCCGCATCCGGCCAGGGCACCGAGCGCGGCGGTGCCGCCGAGGGCGGCGAGGAGGGAACGGCGGGACGGCGCGGAGGTACGAGTGGAAGTCCGGGGCACCCCGAAAGCATGCCGGTCCGCCGCGCGTGGGGACAATCGACGCTGCGTCGAGCGCCCCGCCGCCCGCCCGACACCTTGTCGATCAAGCGGGTCCGGTCGCGGGGCGGGCCCATGGCGCGGCGCGGCCCCGGACGGAGAGGTGAACCCGTCCGGGGCCGCGCGGCTGTTCCCGGTGCTTACGCGTCCAGCGACGTCATCACGTGCTTGATCCGCGTGTAGTCCTCGAAGCCGTACGCCGACAGGTCCTTGCCGTAGCCGGACTTCTTGAAGCCGCCGTGCGGCATCTCCGCGACGAGCGGGATGTGCGTGTTGATCCACACGCAGCCGAAGTCGAGCTTCTTGGACATGCGCATCGCGCGGGCGTGGTCCTTGGTCCACACCGAGGAGGCCAGGGCGTACTCGACGCCGTTGGCGTACTCGACGGCCTGCTCCTCGTCGGTGAAGGACTGGACGGTGATGACCGGGCCGAAGACCTCGTTCTGCACGATCTCGTCGTCCTGCTTCAGGCCGGAGACGACGGTCGGGGCGTAGAAGTAGCCCTTGTCGCCAACCTGCTGGCCGCCCGCCTCGACCTTGGCGTGGGCCGGCAGGCGCTCGATGAAGCCGGCGACCTGCTTGAGCTGGTTGGGGTTGTTGAGCGGGCCGAAGAGCACGTCCTCGTCGTCCGGCTGCCCCGTCTTCGTCTCGGACGCGGCCTTGGCGAGCGCGGCCACGAACTCGTCGTGGATGGACTCGTGGACGAGGACGCGGGTGGCGGCCGTACAGTCCTGGCCGGCGTTGAAGAAGCCCGCCACGGAGATGTCCTCGACGGCCTTGGCGATGTCGGTGTCCTCGAAGACGACGACCGGGGCCTTGCCGCCCAGCTCCAGGTGGACCCGCTTGACGTCCTTGGCGGCGGACTCGGCGACGGACATGCCGGCGCGCACGGAGCCGGTGATGGAGGCCATCGCCGGGGTGTCGTGCTCGACCATCATGCGGCCGGTCTCGCGGTCGCCGCAGATGACGTTGAAGACGCCCTTGGGCAGGACCGAGCCGATGATGTCGGCCATGAGGACGGTGGAGGCCGGGGTGGTGTCCGAGGGCTTCAGGACGACCGTGTTGCCCGCGGCGATGGCCGGGGCGAACTTCCACACGGCCATCATCATCGGGTAGTTCCACGGGGCGACCTGGGCGCAGACGCCGACCGGCTCACGGCGGATGATCGAGGTCATCCCGTCCATGTACTCGCCGGCCGAGCGGCCCTCCAGCAGCCGTGCCGCGCCCGCGAAGAAGCGGATCTGGTCGACCATCGGCGGGATCTCCTCGGAGCGGGTGAGCCCGACCGGCTTGCCGGTGTTCTCCACCTCGGCCGCGATCAGCTCCTCGGCCCGCTCCTCGAAGGCGTCGGCGATCTTCAGGAGGGCCTTCTGCCGCTCGGCCGGCGTGGTGTCGCGCCAGCCCGGGAACGCGCGGGCGGCGGCCTCCATGGCGGCGTCCACGTCCGCCTGCCCCGACAGCGGCGCGGTGGCGTACGCCTCGCCGGTCGCGGGGTTGACCACCTCGGTGGTCCGTCCGTCGGCGGCGTCCCGGAACTCACCGTCGATGTAGTTGCGCAGACGACGCAGCTCGGTGCTCACTGCCGGCCTCCTGATCTGTTCACACTGTCCGTTCTTCGAGACACCCACCCTAGTCGCCGAACCGACGTTTTCAACACCCCTGTCGCCGTCACATCTGCGAAATCCGCAAGGTCTGGTCTCGGAAACAACGAATTTCATCGCCTGGGCCTTGCGAAACTATCGAGACGTCGTGCACAGTGAGGTCGTGGCCAGTCGAAGCGCAGACCAGAGGGACTCGTCCCGCGAGTCCAGGAACGGCAACAGTCCCCAGCAGGACGCCGTCTCCCTCGCCATCATCCAGCAGCTCCAGGAGGACGGCCGCCGGCCGTACGCGGCGATCGGCAAGGCCGTGGGCCTGTCCGAGGCGGCCGTGCGCCAGCGCGTGCAGAAGCTGCTGGACCAGGGCGTGATGCAGATCGTCGCCGTCACGGACCCGCTCACCGTGGGCTTCCGCCGGCAGGCGATGGTCGGCATCCACGTCGAGGGCGATGTCGAGTCGATCGCGGACGCGCTCACCGACATGTCGGAAGTCGAGTACGTGGTGATGACCGCGGGCTCGTTCGACATCCTCGCGGAGATCGTCTGCGAGGACGACGACCACCTGCTGGACGTCATCAACAAACGCATCCGGTGCCTGCCCGGAGTGCGCTCCACCGAAAGCTTCGTCTACCTGAAGCTGAAGAAGCAGACCTACATGTGGGGAACCCGATAACCGTGAGGACCCGATAACCGTGAGCACCAAGGACCTCAGCCGCACCGCGTACGACCACCTGTGGATGCACTTCACCCGCATGTCCTCGTACGAGAACTCCCCCGTCCCGACCATCGTCCGGGGTGAGGGCACCTACATCTACGACGACAAGGGCAAGCGCTACCTCGACGGTCTCGCGGGTCTGTTCGTGGTCCAGGCCGGTCACGGCCGCACGGAACTCGCCGAGACCGCGTTCAAGCAGGCCCAGGAACTGGCCTTCTTCCCCGTCTGGTCGTACGCCCACCCCAAGGCCGTCGAGCTGGCCGAGCGCCTCGCCGACCACGCCCCGGGCGACCTGAACAAGGTCTTCTTCACCACCGGCGGCGGCGAGGCCGTCGAGACCGCCTGGAAGCTCGCCAAGCAGTACTTCAAGCTCCAGGGCAAGCCGACCAAGTACAAGGTCATCTCCCGCGCGGTCGCCTACCACGGCACCCCGCAGGGCGCCCTGTCGATCACCGGCCTGCCGGCGCTGAAGGCGCCCTTCGAGCCGCTGGTGCCAGGCGCGCACAAGGTGCCGAACACCAACATCTACCGCGCCCCGATCCACGGCGACGACCCGGAGGCCTTCGGCCGCTGGGCCGCCGACCAGATCGAGCAGCAGATCCTCTTCGAGGGCCCGGAGACCGTCGCCGCGGTCTTCCTGGAGCCGGTGCAGAACGCCGGCGGCTGCTTCCCGCCGCCGCCCGGCTACTTCCAGCGCGTGCGCGAGATCTGCGACCAGTACGACGTACTGCTCGTGTCGGACGAGGTCATCTGCGCCTTCGGCCGCCTCGGCACGATGTTCGCCTGCGACAAGTTCGGCTACGTCCCGGACATGATCACCTGCGCCAAGGGCATGACCTCGGGCTACTCCCCGATCGGCGCGTGCATCGTCTCCGACCGGATCGCCGAGCCGTTCTACAAGGGCGACAACACCTTCCTGCACGGCTACACCTTCGGCGGCCACCCCGTGTCGGCCGCGGTGGGCCTCGCCAACCTCGACCTGTTCGAGCGCGAGAACCTCACCCAGCACGTGCTGGACAACGAGGGCGCCTTCCTGCAGACGCTGCAGAAGCTGCACGACCTGCCGATCGTCGGCGACGTACGCGGCAACGGCTTCTTCTACGGCATCGAGCTGGTGAAGGACAAGCACACCAAGGAGTCCTTCAACGACGAGGAGACCGAGCGCGTCCTGTACGGCTTCCTCTCCAAGGCCCTCTTCGACAACGGCCTGTACTGCCGTGCCGACGACCGCGGCGACCCGGTGATCCAGCTCGCCCCGCCGCTGATCTCCAACCAGGAGACCTTCGACGAGATCGAGCAGATCCTGCGCGCCACCCTCACCGAGGCGTGGACGAAGCTCTGATCATCCGCCCGGATGACCGGCCCGGCCCCGGCGCCCTCCGTTCGAGTGAGAACGGGGGCCCGGGGCCGTGTGCTGTCCGGCCTCCCCGCACCGGCTGCCTAGCGTTCCAGTGACCGACCGGCCCGGCTTTCGTTCCCCCGGACGGGGGAACGGACACGGGAAAACGGATCAGAACCGAGGTGTACGCCCATGGAGGCCCCGCCGGACAACGACGTGCTCTGGGCACGCTCCCTGCACTTCAGGCACCGTGACGGCTCCCCCGGACTCACCGGGGTCTCGCTCGGTGTCCGGGAGGGCGAGATCCTCGCCGTCAGCGGCCCGCGCGGCAGCGGCAAGACGACCCTGCTGCGCTGTCTGTCCGGCCAGGTGCCGGTGGACAGCGGGGAGGTCTGGTTCAACAGCTCCCCCGTGCACACCCTCGGCCCGATGGCCCGCGAGCGGCTGCGCCGGGACCGCTTCGGCTGGATCGACCCCGAGCCGCTCCTGGTCCCCGAGCTGAACGTGTGGGAGAACGCCGCGCTCCCGCTGATGCTGCGCGGCACCGGCCGGCGCCGGGCCAAGGCGGCCGCGCTGGAGTGGCTGGAGCGGCTGGATGTCGGCGACCTGGCCCGCAGCCGCCCGCACGCACTGCAGCAGGCCGAGCGCCAGCGCGTCGCCATCGCCCGCGCGCTCGCCCCGGCACCCGCGATCCTCTTCGCCGACGAGCCCACGGCATCCCTGCACCGCGCGGACCGCGCCCATGCGCTGCGCACCCTCACCGCGGCGGCCCGCTCGCACGGCATCACCGTCGTGCTCGCCACGCACGACCCCGACACCGCCGCCCTCGCCGACCGCACGGTGGCCCTGCTGGACGGGCGCCGGGTGCACACCGTGCACCTGCCGGACAGCCCCGACGCGGAAGGCCGGGCCGCGTGCTCGCTCTCCGCCTGACCCGTGCCGCCCGGCCCGCCGTCCAGCTGCGCCGCCTGCTGGTGGCCGCGGCCTCGGCGGGCACCGGCTTCCTGCTGCTGTCCTGCCTCGCCCACGCCCTGAACCACCCCGAGGCCGCGGACGCCGCCGCGCTGCGCCTGGCCTGGTGCGCGCTGCCTCTGGCCGCCACGGTGTACCTCGCGCTCGCCGTGGCCCGCACCGACCCGGGCACCCGGCCGCGCCCCGGCCTGTCCGCGGTGGGCCTAGGCCCGGCCCGCCTCATGGCGATCTCCGCCCTCACCACGGCCCTGTCCTGCGCCCTGGGCTCGGCACTGGCGCTCCTCTTCTTCCTCCACCTGCGCGGAGACCTCACCGGCATGCCGTTCGACGGCGCGGCGGCCGGCGTCCTGGCCGCGGGCGTCCCCCTCCCGGTCCCGGCCACGGCCACCCTCCTGGCCGTCCTGCCGGCCACGGCGACCACCACGGTGGCCGTGGCACTCCGCCCGAAGGACCCGCGGCCGCGACCCGCGGCGGAACCCCTCCCCGCGGAGAGCGCCACCGCCGGTGCGGACGGCGACGAGACGGCACCGGGCGGCGAACCCGGCCGCCGGCCTCCGGCACCGGACACCGGTCTCCGCACCCCCGTCGGCCTCCCCTGGGGCGTGGCCCTCGTCGCCGCCGGCCTCACCGCCCACGCCTACGCCGGCCGCTCCGCCCCCGCGCCCTCCCTCGCCGTGCTCCTCGGCTGGCTGCTCACCGCCACCGGTCTCGTCGTGGCCTCCCCAGGCCTCACCCACCTGTGCGGCCGGCTGCTCCAGGTCCGCCGGCCGGGTGCGCTGAGGCTGCTCGCCGGCCGGGTGCTGATGACGGAGGCCGCCCGGATCGGGCGTCCGCTCGGCGTGGTGTCCGCGGTGGCGTCCGCCGGCTACGCCATGACCACCCTGTACGACGGCCCGGACGCCGCCTTCGGCCCGCTGTCCGCCCTCGGCGCGCTCGTCGTCGCCGGGTCCACGGTCGCCACCCTCCTCACCACGGCCGTGGAGACCCGCCAGTGCCGTGCCGGCACCACCGCCGCGCTGCTCCGCCTGGGCGCGCCCGCGGGCACGCTCCGCGTGGCCGCCGCCCTCCGCGCGGCCGCCCTGCTGGCCCTGTTCGCCCCGCTCACGCTGGTGATCGCCGCGCTGTCGGCCCTTCCCCTGACCCGCTGACGGCCGCCCGCCCGGCCGGCCCGCGGAAAAAGGTGCGGTGATCGCCGATGAGTTCGGGGCGGCCCCCCGGTCCACCCCTTCGAACGCGACGGACGGACCGCGCACGACCCCGGGAGAAGCCCGCATGTACCAGCAGATGATCTTCGTGAACCTGCCCGTGAACGACCTGGACGCCTCGAAGAAGTTCTTCACCGAGCTCGGCTACACGATCAACCCGCAGTTCAGCGACGAGAAGGCGGCCTCGGTGGTGATCAGCGACACCATCTTCGTGATGCTGCTGACCAGGCCGTTCTACGCGACCTTCACCAAGAAGGAGATCGCCGACGCGACGACGACCAGCGAGGTGCTGATCTGTCTGAGCGCCGAGAGCCGCGAGAAGGTGGACGAGCTGGTCGACAAGGCCATCGCGGCGGGCGGCACGGCGAGCGGCGAGACCCAGGACCACGGCTTCATGTACGGCCGTGCCTTCGACGACCTCGACGGCCACACCTGGGAGGTCACGTGGATGGACCCGGCCGCGATCCAGGGCTGACCCCCCACGGCCCGAACATCCGTGCCAGCATGGGCGGGTGCAACCGACACCCGCCCAGCCGCCCCGTGCCGCCCACGACCGCGAGATCGAGTCCCTCGCCGAGTTCGACGCGGTGGTCGCCGAGCACGGCTCCCTCGCCCGATTCAGGGTCCAGGCCGTCGACCTGACCGGCCGTACCGACGTCCTGCTCCGCCTCGACATCACGGGTGCCGTGTTCCTCGGCTGCCCGATGGCCCCCGAGGCCGCCACCCGCGTCGGGGCCGCGGGAGCCCTGCTGTTCCCGCCCGTACCGGGGCTCCCGTTCGACCCGTACCGCGCCTTCGCCTACACGCCCGACGAGTTGTTCGAGTCGCTGGAGGAGGGGTACGAGGCGACGCCGGACGCGCGGGCCTACGCCTGGTTCCAGCGGACGAAGGCCGACGGTGACGTCTTCGCCTCGATGCTCCGCGCGGTCCACGACGACGCCATCTCCGACGCCCTCGACGAACTCCTCGCCGGCGCGCGGGTGGTGGGGGTCATGGGCGGCCACGCGATGGCGCGGGGAACCGACGCGTACGCCGGTGCCGCCCGGCTCGGCCGCGCGCTGGCCCGCGCCGGGTTCACGGTCGCCACCGGCGGCGGACCGGGCGCGATGGAGGCGGCCAACCTCGGCGCGTACGCGGCCCCGTTCGCCGATGGCATGCTGGACGACGCGCTCCGGCTGCTCGCCAAGGCGCCCTCGTTCCGGCCGTCGGTCACCGACTGGGCGCGCGCCGCGTTCGAGGTGCGCGAACGCTGGCCGGGCGGCGGGGAGTCGGTGGGCATCCCCACCTGGTTCTACGGTCACGAGCCGCCGAACGCCTTCGCCGCGCACCTCGCCAAGTACTTCGCCAACGCCACCCGCGAGGACGGCCTGCTGGCCCGCTCCACCGCCGGGGTGGTGTTCCTGCCGGGCGCCGCCGGGACCGTACAGGAGATCTTCGACAACGCGACGCCCAACTACTACGAGTCGCGCGGTGAGCCGACCCCCATGGTGCTGGTGGACAGCGGGCACTGGACGCGGGAGCTGCCCGCCTGGCCGCTGCTGCGATCGCTGGCCCGGGAAAGGGCGATGGAGTCCCGTATCGCCCTTGTCGACCGGATCGAGCAGGCGCCGGAGGCGATCAAACGTCTGGGTGGTTAATAAACGGGCAAAGTCAACGGCCGTTGACGGCCGACGCGTTGACACTACTTACGGAGCGCTTATAAACCTGTGAGCCTCCGGGGACACAGGGGCCTCACCTCATCCGACGCCCCAACTCCCCTGCCACCCCCCGCAATTGCTCTCTGTAAAGGACAAACGTTGTCCATGACTCGCCGTAGCGTACGCCGTTCCGTGCGCGTGCTGGGTGTCGCCTCCGGATCGGCGGCGCTGGTACTGGGCCTGGCCGGCTCCGCTCTCGCGTGCAACATCAAGGACTTCTCCGCCGAAGCCAAGTGCGACGGCGGCAAGGGCGTCATCGTCGTCACCGACAGGGACGCCTCCGCCAAGGACGCCACCGTCACCGTCTTCCTCGAGGGCGCCGGCGGCGTCGAGACCAGGATCGGCGAGCAGCCGGTCAAGGGGTCGAAGGAGGGCGCCCGGATCACCTTCGCGGAGGACTGGAAGCCCAGCGCCACCTACCGGATCCATGTCAAGGCCGGCCAGGCCGTCGACGAGGACATCCAGCCGGGCCTGGTGACCCCGTCCACCGCGTGCAAGACCGAGAGCCCGACCCCGACGCCCTCGGCCAGCACCACCCCGTCGGCGTCCCCGTCCCCGTCCGCGTCCAGGTCCGCGTCGGCCGAGCCGGCCGGTCCGGCCCCGTCGGCCTCGGAGTCGAGCACCGCCCCGGCCGGCACCTCCGAGAACGCGCCGTCCCCGGCGGCCGGTGACTCCAACCTCGCGGAGACCGGTGCGAGCTCCAACACCGGTCTGGTCGCCGGGATCGCGGCGCTCCTCGTCGTCGTCGGCGGCGGCGCGGTCTGGTTCGGCATGCGCCGCCGGGGGGCGAGCCGCAACGGCTGAACCGCGGGGAGCGGGTGCCGTCCCGGCTGAGCCCGCGCCGTCCGTCGTGGCGTGACCCGGCCCGCCCTCCCGCCACCGGGAGGGCGGGCCGGTGTGCGTCAGCCGAACGTGGACCGCTCCAGCCAGAACTCCAGCACCTCACGGTCGCCGAGCACCTCCAGGCCGGGCGCGTCCAGCGGCAGCCGGCGGTAGAAGGCGAGCAGCAGCGGGGTGAGCGGGCCGCGCAGGGCGACGGTGGCCTTCTCGTGCCCGCGCCGCCAGCTCACGCCCTTCTCGCCCAGCTCGACGGTCCACTCGGCGTTCAGGCCGGGGTCGGTGTCGGTGGCGTGCAGGTGGATCGAGCGCTCCGGGCCGCGCAGCTCCCTCTCCGGCTCTTGGGGCATGTTGCGCTGCACCCACTGCACGAGCTGCAGCCACTCGTCCAGCGCGTCCGCCGCGATGTCCGGCGCCACCTCGTAGGGCTGCCCGGCGGCGAGCGCGGCGTCGGCCCGGTGCACGGTGATCTCGCAGGCCATCCGGCGGGCCCAGAAACCGGTGTGCAGCATCCCGGTCCACGACCACACCTCGGTGTCCGGACCGGCCTCGCGCAGCGCGCCCACGACCAGCTCACCGGCGTCGGCGAGCCACTTGTCGAGGGCCGCCGCGTCCCCGCGCTCCTGCGGACCGGCGCCCTGCGGCACCTGCTCCGGCGGGATGTTCTCCCTGGCCCGGGTGCGCACCAGGGCATCCACCCAGCGCAGGGCGCCCCCCATGTGGCGCACGAGGTCTTCCAGCGACCAGTCGGGGCAGGTCGGCACGGTCGCGGACAGGTCGGCGCCGGAGGTCACCACGGCTCTCAACTGCTGTACCTGATGGGCGATTTCGTCGCAGTAACGGTCATGCGTGAGCACAGACATGACCTCACCCTACGGGCGGGGTGATCAGTCCAGCACGAGGGTTTCGGTCACGTCGAACACCACACCCACCGGCGTGCCGGGTTCCGGCGCGTCCCGCAGCGCGCAGGCCGCCTCCAGGCGCGGGCCATCCGCCGGCTGGAGGTGGAGGGCCACATGGGTGCCCCTGAAGGTGCGGGCGGTGACCGTGCAGGGCAGTCCCTGGTCGGCCGGGACCAGCCGGACGCCGGCCGGGCGGACGAGGACCATGCGCTCGCCCTGCGCGGAGCCGTCCGGCACCGGCAGCTTGCCCCAGGCGCTGTCGGCCGCCGCCCCGGCGACGGTCGCCGGGACCAGGTTCTCGAAGCCGAGGAAGCGGGCCACGAACGCGTCGGCGGGCCGCTGCCACACCTCGAGCGGAGTCCCGGTCTGCGCGATCCGCCCGTCCCGCATCACCACCACCCGGTCGGCCAGCGCGAACGCCTCGCCCTGGTCGTGGGTGACGGCGAGCACGGTCGTCCCCAGCCGGCCGAACAGCTCCCGCAGTTCGACCACCAGCCGCTCCCGGAGCGAACGGTCGAGCTGGCCGAGCGGCTCGTCCAGCATGAGCAGCCGGGGCCGGGGGGCGAGCGCCCGGGCGAGGGCCACGCGCTGCTGCTCGCCGCCGGACAGCGAGGCCACCGCCCGCCGGGCGGCCCCCGGCAGCCCGACCAGCTCCAGCAACCGGCCGACCTCGGCGTCCCGTTCGCCCTTGGCGACGCCGTGCATGCGCAGCCCGAAGGCGACGTTCGCGCCGACGTCCCGCTGCGGGAACAGCTGGTGGTCCTGGAACATCAGCCCCACGCCCCGCCGGTGCGCGGGTACGCCCGCCTGGTCGCGGCCGTCGAGCAGCACGCGACCGTCCGACAGGGGCTGGAGCCCGGCCACGGCCCGCAACAGGGTCGACTTGCCGCTGCCGCTGGGCCCGAGGACGCACACCACCTCGTGCTCGGCGACGTCGAGGCCGGCGGCGTCGAGCACGGCCCGCCCGCCGAAGCGCACGGTCGCGGCGTCCAGGCTCAGCAGCATCTAGAACTCCCCGGTCCGGTCGGTGCGCAGCCGCTCGAGAACGAGCAGCGCGGCGGCGCACACCACCATCAGAATCGTCGAGAGGGCCATCGCCTGGCCGTAGTTGAGGTCACCCGGCCGGCTCAGCAGCCGGGCCACCGCGACCGGCAGGGTGGGGTTGTCGGGCCGGGCGATGAACACGGTCGCCCCGAACTCGCCGAGCGACACGGCGAACGCGAACCCGGCCGCGACCAGCAGCGCCCGCCGCACCAGCGGCAGGTCCACCTCCCGCCACACCCGCCAGGGCGAGGCGCCGAGCACGGCCGCCGCTTCCCTGAGCCGGACGTCCACCGCGCGCAGCACGGGCAGCATGGTCCGTACGACGAAGGGGGCGCCGACCAGCGCCTGGGCGAGCGGCACCAGGATCCAGGACTGGCGCAGGTCCAGCGGCGGCTTGTCGAGCGCGATCAGGAAGCCGAAGCCGACGGTGACGGCGGAGACGCCGAGCGGCAGCATCAGCAGCGCGTCGAAGCCCCGTACCAGCCGCCCCGCGTCCCGGCGGGCCAGCGCGGCGGCGGCGAGACCACCGATCACGACGGCGATGGCGGTGGCGGCGACGGCGTACTCCAGCGAGGTCCACACCGCGTGCACGGGCGCCACCAGGAACGTACCGCCGTCCGTGTCGGCCAGCGCCCGGTAGTAGCCGAGGCCGGGCGCGTCGAGGGAGCGGCGTACGAGCACGGCGAGCGGCAGGACCAGCAGCAGGGCGACGGTGACGAGGACGCCGGCGAGCAGCGCCCACTGGCCGGCGCCGCGCGGGCGCCGGGCGGTGGTCCGCGGGTCCACGAGCCGCAGGGCGGTCTCCCTGCGCCGTACCGTCCAGGCGTGCACGGCGAGGATCGCGCCGACGGCCGCGAACTGGACGAGGGTGAGGACGGCGGCCGTGGACAGGTCGAAGACCTCGGAGGTCTGCCGGTAGATCTCCACTTCGAGGGTGGAGAAGGCAGGGCCGCCGAGGATCTGCACCACGCCGAAGGAGGTGAACGTGAACAGGAACACCATCAGGGCGGCGGCGGCCACGGCGGGCGCGAGCGCGGGCAGGGTGATCCTCCGCCAGGCCGTGAGCGGCGAGGCGCCCAGCATCCGCGCGGCCTCCTCCTGCCGGGGGTCGAGCTGGGCCCACAGCCCGCCGACCGTGCGCACGACGACCGCGTAGTTGAAGAAGACGTGGGCCAGCAGGATCGCCCAGACCGTGGTGTCCAGCCGTACCCCCCACAGCTGGTCGAGCAGCCCGTGGTGGCCGACCAGGGCCAGGAAGGCGCTGCCGGCGACGACGGTCGGCAGCACGAACGGCACGGTGACGACGGCCCGCAGCAGCTGCCGGCCCGGGAAGTCGAGGCGGGCGACGGCATAGGCGGCGGGCAGGGCCAGCAGCAGGGTGAGCCCGGTGGAGGCGAGCGCCTGCCAGGTGGTGAACCACAGCACGTGCCGGAGGTCCGGCTGGGTGACGACGTCGGCGATCCTCCCGAACCGCCAGGTGCCGTCCGTCCGCAGTCCACGCGTGACGATGGCGGCCACGGGCCAGGCGAAGAACAGCGCGAAGAACGCGACGGGCAGGGCCATCAGCCCGAGCCGCGCCGCGCTTCCCGCGCGGTCCCTCCGCGGGACTACCTCAGTACGAGCGAGGTCCACGACTTGACCCACTGGTCACGGTTGGCGGCGATCCTGTCGGAGGCCATGGTCTCGGGGTCCTTGGCGGCCGCCCCGTACTTCGTGAAGTCGGCGGGGACGGCGGCCCCCTTCACGACCGGGTAGACGAACATGTTCAGCGGCATGTCCTGCTGGAACTCCTTGGAGAGCAGGAAGTCGATGAACGCCTTGGCGCCCTTGGGGTTGCGGGCGTTGTCGAGCAGCCCGGCGAACTCGATCTGCCGGAAGCAGGTGCCGTACGACACCCCGGTCGGGGCGGTGCCGGGCCGCTTCTCGGCGTAGATCACCTCGGCGGGCGGGGAGGAGGCGTACGACACGACGAGCGGCCGGTCGCCGCCCGCCTTCCTGCCCTCGGACGAGCCGGAGAACTCCTGGTAGTAGGCCTGCTCCCAGCCGTCGACGACCTTGACGCCGTTGGCCTTCAGCTTCTTCCAGTAGCCCTGCCAGCCGTCGTCGCCGAATCGCGCGGCGCTGCCCAGCAGGAAGCCGAGGCCCGGGGAGGAGGTGGCCGCGTTCTCGGTGACGAGGAGGTTCTTGTACGCGGGCTTGGCGAGGTCCGCGAAGGACTTCGGCGGGGTCAGCTTGTGCTCGCCGAACCAGGCCTTGTCGTAGTTGACGCAGACGTCGCCGTGGTCGACGGGCGTGACCCGGTGCCTGCCCTTGTCGAGCTGGTACTCGGCGCCGACGGTGCCGAGCCCCTTCGCCTCGTACGGCTGGAAGAGGCCGTTGTCGAGGGCGCGGGAGAGCAGGGTGTTGTCGACGCCGAAGAGGACGTCGCCCTGCGGGTTGTCCTTGGTCAGGATCGCCTTGTTGACGGCCTGCCCGGCGTCGCCGTCCTTGAGGACCCTGACCTTGTACCCGGACTGCCTCTCGAAGGCCTTGAGCACGTCCTTGGAGACGGCCCACGAGTCGTGGCTGACCACGGTCACGGTCTTGGTGCCGGCGGTGCCCTTGGCGTCGGTGGACCCGCACGCGGACAGCGTGACGAGGCCGAGGCCGACCGCCGCGGCCACGAAGGTCTTGCGGTGCACTGGATGTCCTCCTGGGGGTGGGCCAGGAAGAACGCGGCCCCGCCCGGGAGCCGGGCAGGGCACGACAGCTTGAGGTGGTGACCGAACTTCCTACCCAGAATGACCTGGGCGAGGTTCAGAGGGTCTGCGGCCTGGGTGCCGCACTCTCAGCGCTGTGGCGCTCCCCTGTCGGAATATGAAGATGTGTGGACGGGGTCAGATTACCGCTCGGTGGCCGCGAGCTGACCGCAGGCCCCGTCGATCTCCTGACCACGGGTGTCCCGGACGGTCACGGGCACCCCGTGGGCCGCGATGGCCTCCACGAACGCCTTCTCGTCCTCCGGCCGCGACGCGGTCCACTTCGAGCCCGGCGTCGGGTTCAGCGGGATGAGGTTGACGTGCACGGGCCTGCCCTTGAGCAGCCGCCCGAGCCGGTCCCCGCGCCACGCCTGGTCGTTGATGTCCCGGATCAGCGCGTACTCGATGGACAGCCGGCGGCCGCTCTTCTCGGCGTACTCGAACCCGGCGTCCAGCACCTCGCGCACCTTCCACCGCGTGTTCACGGGGACGAGGGTGTCGCGCAGCTCGTCGTCGGGGGCGTGCAGGGAGATCGCCAGCCGGCACTTGAAGCCCTCGTCGGCGAACCGGTGGATGGCCGGCACCAGCCCGACGGTGGAGACGGTGATCCCGCGCTGCGACAGCCCGAGCCCGTCCGGTGCCGGATCGGTCAGCGCGCGGATGGCGCCCACGACGCGCTTGTAGTTGGCGAGCGGCTCGCCCATGCCCATGAAGACGATGTTGGACAGCCGCGCGGGGCCGCCCGGCACCTCTCCGTCCCGCAGCGCCCGCATCCCGTCCACGATCTGGTGGACGATCTCGGCGGTGGACAGGTTCCGGTCCAGCCCCGCCTGCCCGGTCGCGCAGAACGGACAGTTCATGCCGCATCCGGCCTGCGAGCTGATGCACATGGTGACCCGGTCCGGGTACCGCATCAGCACGGACTCGACCAGCGTGCCGTCGAACAGCCGCCACAGCGTCTTGCGCGTGGTCCCCTGGTCGGTGGACAGGTGCCGGACGACGGTCATCAGCTCCGGGAACAGCGCGTCCTGGAGCTTGGCGCGCGAACCGGCGGGGATGTCGGTCCACTGCTCCGGGTCGTGCGCGTACCGCGCGAAGTAGTGCTGCGAGAGCTGCTTGGCACGGAACGGCTTCTCACCGGTCTCGGCCACCGCGTCCTTGCGCTCGGCGGGCGTGAGGTCGGCGAGGTGCCGCGGCGGCTTCTTGGCTCCGCGCGGCGCGACGAAAGTGAGTTCTCCGGGCTTGGGCATGGTCTTACCAGTGTCGCAGATCCACTTGGGTGGCCTGCGGCCGTGGCCCGCTGCGACGGTGACCGGCGTCGGTGAACGGTCACGAGCGTGCCCTACAGGCCGCGCAGCGCCTCGTACAGATCGCCGTAGGCCGCCCAGCAGTCGATGCTGCCGTCGTCGTACAGGCTGCCCATGTACCAGTCGTCGCCGTGGACGGACTTCACCAGGCACAGGCCGTGGAACCCGAGAACGATCGCCGGCTGAAGCACCTCGTGCTCTCCGGTGGGGCCGACCCACTTCACGGCCCGGTCCGGATCCAGGGCGACCGCCTCCGGGTCCCCGGACACGTCGCGGATTCGCTGAAGGGTCCACCCCGGGGGAAGCTGTGCGCCGGCCATCCAGGGATGCTCTCATCCGGCAGGCCGCGCCGGTCCGCCGGACGCTCCGGCGTGCGGGGCCTGGCCGTGGTTCAGGCGATGCCGTGCCGGCCGCCCCGGGTGACGTCGCAGACATGGCCGGTGCTGAGGTAGCCGGTGCCCAAGCACGCGTGACCGTCACCGTTCCGCATGTCCGGGACGGGGGCAGGAATCGGGGGAAGGGGAGGGAACGGCTGCACGCGTGCACGCGGCGGCCGTCCGGTGCTCCGCGGCTCCGTCCGGTTCCCGTCCGGTTCCACGGGCCTGCTCACCACGTCACGGGCAGCGTCCTCGGTCCCCGGATCAGGCCCTGCCGCTGGAACTCGACCCGCTCGGGCGGCACGGCCAGGCGGATGCCGGGGAAGCGGGCGAGGACCGAACCGATCATGACCTCGGCCTCCATGCGGGCCATGACGGCGGCCAGGCAGTGGTGCGGTCCGTGGCCGAAGGCGACGTGGGCGGCGCCCTGGCGGTCGAAGTCCAGGGCGTCGGGGTCGGGGAAGACCCCGGGGTCGCGGTTGGCGGCGAGATAGGCGTTGTAGACCACGTCACCGGCGCGGATCAGCCGGCCGCCTACCTCGACGTCCTCGGTGGCGATCCGGGGGATGCCGACGCCGTTGCGGTGCGGGACGTAGCGGAACAGTTCCTCCACAGCCCGGGGCAGCAGTTCCGGTTCGCGGCGCAGCCGGTCCAGCTGCGCGGGGTGGGTGAGCAGCGCGTACATCATCGAACCACTGTTGTTGCGGACCGCGTGACCACCGCTGACCTGCACGGCGATGGCGAGGGAGACCGCCTCGTCGTCGGTGATCTCGCCCGCTGCGGCGGCCTGCGCCAGCACTCCGGCCAGGTCCTCGCGGGGTTCCGCATGACGCTGCCGGAGCAGTTCGGTGATCCGGGCCCGGGTGGTCAGAGCGGCCTCCCGGGCACGCTCCTCGGAGCCGGCGCCCGCGGACAGCAGGGCCTCCCCCGTCTCCGCCCAGCGGTGCCAGTCCTTCTCGTCCACGCCGAGGAAGTCACGGATCAGGGCGATCGGGAACGGGCCGTGCAGGTGCTCCATGAGGTCGGCGGGCGCGCCCGCGCGCTCCATCCCGTCCAGCAGTTCGGCGGCCCTGCGCTCCGCGAGCGGGCGCAGCCGCTGCATGCTGCCGCCGGTGAACGCACGGGCGACGACCCGGCGCAGCCGGGTGTGCCGGGGCGGGTCGATGTACTGCAGCCCCGCCGTCTGGGAGGCCACCGGCGCCGGGCGCATGGTGGTGACGTCGCGGCCGACGACCCGCTCCCGGGAGAAGCGCGGGTCGGAGGTGACGAGGCGGACGTCCTCGTACCGGGTGACCAGCCAGGCGTGCCCCGAGCCGTACGGCAGCCTGATCCGGGCGACCGGCTCCTCGCGCAGCAGCTCGTCCAGGAGGGGGTCGGGGGCGAGCGCGGGCAGGTCATCCACGGGCCAGAACCTCACCGGCGGGTGGGAGGCGAGGGCAGGGCCGGGGGCGGGCTCCGAGGAGGCCGGGGCGGGGGTGGCGCTCGCGCCGGGGGTGGCGGGGGCCGGGTCGAGGGGCATCGCGGGCTCACTCCCTGCTGCGTCACCGGGCGGCGGCCTGCCGCGTCGCCGTGGGCGGCCGCACCGCCTTCCTGTCAGGGAGTCTGCCGCGCCCGGGGCCCGGCCGCCGACTTGTGCTGCGGCATCCGGGGCGGGACCGGGACACGGCATCGGGACCCGTCGACGGCCTACGACGGCCTACGACGGCCTTGCACGGCATCGGGACACGACGCGGGTACGACGAAGGTCCCCGCCCTGTGCCCGGGACGGGGACCCTGGAGCCGTACCGCTCAGGCCGATCCGACGAAGATCACCATCAGCAGCCACACCACCGGCGCGGTGGGCAGCAGCGAGTCGAGGCGGTCCATGATGCCGCCGTGGCCGGGGAGCAGGGTGCCCATGTCCTTGATCCCAAGGTCCCGCTTGATCATGGACTCGCCGAGGTCGCCCAGCGTGGCGCTGGCCGCGACCGCCAGGCCCAGCAGCAGCCCCTGCCACCAGGTGCCGTCGTCGATCAGGAACTGCATGCACAGCGCGCCCGCGGCCATCGCGAACAGCACCGCGCCCAGCAGGCCCTCGCGGGTCTTGCCGGGGCTGATGCGCGGGGCGAGCTTGTGCCTGCCGAAGCGCCAGCCGACCGCGTACGCGCCGGTGTCGCTGACGACCGTCAGCAGCAGGAAGGTGAGGACCCGCCAGGGACCGTCGTCGGCGGTGAGCATCATCGCGACGAACGTCGCCAGGAACGGCACGTAGAACGCGGCGAAGACACCGGCCGTGACGTCCTTGAGGTAGCCCTCCGGTGGTTCCGTCATCCGCCAGACCAGCGTGGCCAGGGCCGTCAGCGCCATGGCGACCCACGCGCCCTCGGCGCCGCGCACATAGCCGGCGACGACCATCGCCGCACCGCCGACCGCGAGCGGCACCAGCGGCGCCGTGATGCCCTTGCGCTCCTGGAGCCTGCTGGTCAGCTCCCACAGGCCGACGACGACCGCGACCGCGATCACCCCGACGAAGACGGCCTTCTCCACGAACAGGGACGCCACGATGACCACACCGAGCCCGACACCGACGCCTATGGCCGCGCTCAGGTCACGGCCCGCGCTCTTCTTCTGCGGCGCTGGCGCCGGCTGCGGGGCGTCGGGCATGGGCTCCGGGTTCTGGGTCTCGGCCGGGAGTGCCCCGGTCTGGAACGTCGCGTCTGGGAACAGGGGGCCGCTCAGCCGCGCGGCCCCCCGGTCGTCGTCCTGGTCTCCGCCGTACACGGGTCCGTCGGGCACGATGGGCATGGGGCGAGTCTGCTGCGCCTCAGGCGCATCGTACGCGGGACCCGCCGGGACGGCTCCCGGGACGGGCTGGGCCGGACCGCCCCCGGCGGACCCCCAGTACCCGGCCTGGCCCGCCGCCGACGGCGCTCCCCAGGAAGAGTCGCTCATCAGACTTCGAGCAGCTCCGCTTCCTTGTGCTTGAGGAGCTCGTCCACCTGGGCGACGTACTTCGCCGTGGTGTCGTCGAGCTCCTTCTCCGCACGACGGCCCTCGTCCTCGCCGACCTCGCCGTCCTTGATCAGCTTGTCGATGGCGTCCTTGGCCTTGCGGCGCACGGAGCGGATGGACACCTTGGCGTCCTCGCCCTTGCCCTTGGCGACCTTGATGTACTCGCGGCGGCGCTCCTCGGTCAGCTCGGGGAACACCACCCGGATGATGTTGCCGTCGTTGCTGGGGTTGACGCCCAGGTCGGAGTCGCGGATCGCCTGCTCGATGTTGCGCAGCGCGCTCTTGTCGAACGGGGTCACGACCGCCATGCGCGGCTCCGGCACGGAGAACGAGGCCAGCTGGTTGATCGGCGTCGGGGCACCGTAGTAGTCGGCCACGATCTTGTTGAACATCGCCGGGTGCGCACGCCCGGTGCGGATCGCGGCGAAGTCCTCCTTGGCGACCACGACGGCCTTCTCCATCTTCTCCTCGGCTTCGAGGAGGGTCTCTTCGATCACCACTTGCTCCTGCGTGTCTTGAGTAAGGCCCGGCTGCGGTTCCTGAAGTCGGTCGGCGGCCGGCTGCGTCGCGTCTTCTTCCTGCACGGTTCCCGACCGGCAGGACATTGTCCATCCCCCGGCCGGGGCGCGTCCCGTCCGTCCCTCGGACAGGTGGCGTTCCCCGGACGACGGGGGCGTGCGCCGGTCAGGCCCGGCTGCCCTCGTCACCCACCAGGGTGCCGATCTTCTCACCCTTGACGGCGCGGGCGATATTGCCCTCCGCGAGAAGCTCGAAGACGAGGATCGGGAGCTTGTTGTCGCGGCACAGCGTGATGGCGGTGGCGTCGGCGACCTTCAGGTCGCGGGTGATGACCTCGCCGTAGCCGAGGGCGTCGAACTTGACGGCGTCGGGGTTGGTCTTGGGGTCGGAGTCGTAGACCCCGTCCACGCCGTTCTTGCCCATGAGCAGCGCCTCGGCGTCGATCTCCAGGGCGCGCTGGGCGGCGGTGGTGTCGGTGGAGAAGTACGGCATGCCCATACCGGCGCCGAAGATGACCACGCGGCCCTTCTCCAGGTGGCGCACTGCGCGCAGCGGGATGTACGGCTCGGCGACCTGGCCCATGGTGATGGCGGTCTGCACGCGGGACTGGATGCCCTCCTTCTCCAGGAAGTCCTGGAGGGCGAGGCAGTTCATCACGGTGCCGAGCATGCCCATGTAGTCGGAGCGGGCTCGGTCCATGCCGCGCTGCTGGAGTTCGGCGCCACGGAAGAAGTTGCCGCCGCCGATGACGACCGCGATCTGGGCGCCGTCGCGCACGACGGCCGCGATCTCGCGGGCGATCTTGTGCACCACGTCCGGGTCGACGCCCAGGCCCCCGCCGCCGGAGAAGGCCTCTCCGGACAGCTTCAGCAGAAACCGGCCGCGTACTTTGCCGTCGTCGCTCTTCTGGGCCTTGGTGGTCATGGGGATCCCAACTTTCACGTGTTGCACATACGAAGAAGGCCATTGCCGATGGGGTTGCTTTTCGCTCCCATACGCGGCAATGGCCTCCTCGTCAGATCTGCTGCCGTCCGCCTCACGCCAGGGTGTGGCGGTGTGCGCGGACGACTGCGGTCGACCCTACCGAGAATTCCCGTCGGGTCGCGCGTCGATCGCGGTACGGACTCAGATGCCGACCTTGATGCGCGAGAAGCGCTTCAGGGTGACACCGGCCTCGTCCAGCACCTTCTGGACCGACTTCTTGTTGTCCAGCGCGTACGGCTGGCCGAGCAGCGTGGCGTCCTTGAAGAAGCCGTTCAGACGACCCTCGACGATCTTCGCGATCGCGGCCTCGGGCTTGCCCTCGGCGCGGGTGGTCTCCTCGGCGATGCGACGCTCGGACTCGACGACGTCGGCCGGCACCTCCTCCTTGGAGAGGTACTTCGGCGCGAAGGCGGCGATGTGCTGGGCGACGCCCTTGGCGACCTCGGCGTTCGGCTTGTCCAGCTCGACCAGGACACCGATCTGCGGGGGCAGGTCGGGCATGGTGCGGTGCATGTAGGCGGTGACGTAGCCGTCGGCGAACTGCGCGAAGCGGTCCAGGACGATCTTCTCGCCGAGGTTGGCGTTGGCCTCGTCCACGAACGCCTGGACGGTCTTGCCGGCCTCGATCTCGGAGGCGAGCAGGGCCTGGAGGTCGGCCGGGTTCGTCTTGGCGACGTGCTCGGCGATGGCCTTGGCCACGGCCTGGAACTTCTCGCCCTTGGCGACGAAGTCCGTCTCGCACTTCAGCTCGACCAGGACACCGGAGGAGTTGTCGTCGGCGATGATGGAGACCACGGCGCCGTTCTCGGCGGAGCGGCCCTCGCGCTTGGCGACGCCCTTCTGGCCCTTGATGCGCAGCGCCTCGACGGCCTTGTCGACGTTGCCCTCGGCCTCGTCCAGCGCCTTCTTGCAGTCCATCATGCCGGCGCCGGTCAGCTCACGGAGCTTCTTGACGTCGGCGGCGGTGTAGTTCGCCATGAGTCTGTGAGTCTTTCTCGAAGTCTGGAAGATCTTCAGATCCGCACGGTTGCGTTCCACATGTAGTCGCGGACCGCGTACCTGGTGCCGACCTGCGGGTGAACGGCGGGGGCGGAGTAGATGTCACCGCCCCCGCCGTCGAACGCTGACGGACCGGCGTCAGGCCTGCTCGCCCTCGGCGGCCTTCTCGCCCTCGGCCGGAGCGGCCTCGGCGGCCGGAGCCTCGGCAACCGGAGCCTCGGCAGCCGGAGCCTCGGCGGCCGGAGCAGCCTCGTCGGCCTTCTTCTCACCCTCGAGCAGGTCGCGCTCCCACTCGGCGAGCGGCTCGCCCGCGGCCTTCTCGCCCTTGTCGCCGGTGGCGACGCCGGAGCGGGCGATGAGGCCCTCGGCGACGGCGTCGGCGATCACACGGGTGAGCAGGGTGACGGAGCGGATCGCGTCGTCGTTGCCCGGGATCTTGTAGTCGACCTCGTCGGGGTCGCAGTTGGTGTCGAGGATCGCGACGACCGGAATGTTCAGCTTCCGGGCCTCACCAACGGCGATGTGCTCCTTCTTGGTGTCCACGATCCAGACGGCGCTGGGCACCTTCTGCATCTCGCGGATACCGCCGAGGGTCTTCTCCAGCTTGGCCTTCTCGCGGGAGAGGACCAGCAGCTCCTTCTTGGTCAGACCGGACGCGGCGACGTCCTCGAAGTCGATCTGCTCGAGCTCCTTGAGGCGCTGCAGACGCTTGTAGACGGTCGAGAAGTTGGTGAGCATGCCGCCCAGCCAGCGCTGGTTGACGTAGGGCATGCCGACGCGGGTGGCCTGCTCGGCGATGGCCTCCTGCGCCTGCTTCTTCGTGCCGACGAACATGACCGTGCCGCCGTGGGCGACGGTCTCCTTGACGAACTCGTAGGCGCGGTCGATGTACGACAGCGACTGGAGCAGGTCGATGATGTAGATGCCGTTGCGCTCGGTGAAGATGAAGCGCTTCATCTTCGGGTTCCAGCGACGGGTCTGGTGACCGAAGTGGACGCCGCTCTCCAGCAGCTCCCGCATCGTGACGACGGCCATGGCCGTTTCTCCTTGGTGTTCTCGGTTGTGCCGCGTCCGCCGGACGGCGGTCGCGCCTGACGCCCGCGATGCGCCGTGCCGCGAAGGACCGAGGGGCGCTTGGTACGAACCGTTGCCGGGACTCGTACCGGGGCGTGCGAAGTCGACCCGGTGACCCGGATCGCCAGAAGAAGTGTACGGGACCGGCGGGGCACCGGGTGACGCCGCTGTCCACAACCGGCGGGTGGTCCACAGGCTCCGGCCGTGATCGGCGGGCTGCGGGACGGTGTCGGCATGCGACACGTGATGCTCCGAACGGCCCTGCTGCTGGTCTCGGCGGCTACGGCACTGACTCCCGCGGCCCGCGCGGCCACCTCGCCCCCGGCCCCGCCGACGGCCCCGCCGGGGGCTCCGCAGCCCCGGGTCCCGGCTCTCGCCCGCGCCTGGCCGGTGGGCCTGCGCCCACCGGTCCTGCGCGGCTGGGAACCGCCGGCGACGGTGTACGGCCCCGGGCACCGGGGGGCCGACCTCGGCGCTCCTCCCGGCGCCGGGGTGCGGGCGGTCGCGGCCGGCCGGGTGCTGTTCGCGGGGCGGGTGGCCGGACGCGGGGTGGTCTCGCTGGAGCTGCGGGGAACGGACCTGCGGACCACGTACGAACCCGTGCGGGCCTCGGTGCGCGAGGGGGACCAGGTGGGGGCGGGTGAGGTGGTGGGAGCGGTGGAGCCGACCGGCTCCCACTGCGGGCGCACGGCGTGCGTGCACTGGGGCCTGCTGCGGGGCGGGACCTACCTGAACCCGTTGTCCCTGCTGCCACCGTGGCTGCTGTCCAGGGGACCGTCGAGGCTGCTGCCGGTCGTGCCGTAGCCGCGGGCCGGCCGCGGCCGGCCGCACGGTTCCTGCCGCCTGGGGTCGCCCTGCCCGGGGTCGCCCGCGGCCCCGGCGGGGCTCAGCCCACCACGCCCCGCAGCGCCATGGCCACGGCCGCTTCCGTCACCACCGCGGGGTCCTCCGCGGCTCCCAGTTCGATACGTCGCACCGCCGCGTCCACGACCCCCTGCAGCAGCATCGCCGCCAGCCGGGGCTGCCCGTGCCCCGTCTCCGCCAACGCCTCGACGATCATCGCGACCAGACCCCCGTGGGCGGCCCGGATCTTCTCGCGTGCCCCGGCGTCCAGCTCGCTCGCGGAGATGGCGACGACCGCGCGGTGCCGCCGGTCCCCGACCAGCGCCAGCTGCCGCCGCACATACGCCTCGATCATGCCCTCGGCCGACTCGGCACGCTCCATCGCCGCCGCGACCTCGGCCGCCCACACCGGGAAGTCGACCTCGCACAGCTCCTCGACCACGGCGGCCCGGGAGCGGAAGTACTCGTACACGGACGAGCGCGCCAGCCCCGTCCGCTCGGCCAGCGCCGGAAAGGTCAGTGCGTCCGTCCCGCCCTCGGCGAGCAGGGACCGAGCCGCGTCCAGCAGGGCGGCTCGCTGCATCGACCGGTGTTCGGCCACGGAGGCCGCTCGAATCCTTGGCACGCCGACCACTGTACGGAGGCACCGTCCCGGAAGGGGGGAGTCAGCGCCCGAAGCTCGCCAGCTTGGCCCGCAGCTGGAGCACCGACTTGGTGTGGATCTGGCTGACCCGGCTCTCGGTGACGCCGAGCACGTTGCCGATCTCGGCGAGGGTCAGGCCCTCGTAGTAGTACAGGGTGACCACGGTCTTCTCCCGCTCGGGCAGCGTGTTGATCGCCCGTGCCAGGAACCGCCTCAGCTCGCGGTCCTCGGCCACCTCCACGGGGTTGTCGGCGGCGGTGTCCTCGAGCGTGTCCATCAGGCTGAGCCGGTCCCCGCCCTCGCCGCCGACGTGCAGCAGCTCCTCCAGGGCGACCACGTTGGCCAGCGACAACTGGCTGAAGACCGCGTGGAGTTCGTCCACCTCCATGCCCAGCTCGGTGGCCACCTCCCCCTCCGTGGGTGTCCGACGCAGCCGCGCCTCCAGGGTGGCGTAGGCGCGCTCGACGTTCCGCGCCTTCTGCCGGACCGAGCGGGGGATCCAGTCCAGCGCCCGCAGCTCGTCGATCATCGCGCCGCGGATCCGGGTGATCGCGTACGTCTCGAACTTGATCTCCCGGTCGATGTCGAACTTCTCGATCGCGTCGATCAGCCCGAAGACCCCGGAGGAGACGAAGTCGGCCTGCTCCACGTTGGGCGGCAGCCCGACGCTCACCCGGCCCGCCACGTACTTGACCAGCGGCGAGTAGTGCAGGATCAGCTGCTCCCGCAGCCGGTCGTCCCCCGTCGCCTTGTACGACCGCCACAGCTCGTCGAGCGTCGAGGGTGCGGGGGGTCGCACGCTGCCGCCGTCGCGGGCGGCTGGGGGGATCGCCGCCCGGTCGGACCCGGAGGTGTGCTGGGGCATTCGTCGCCTTGTGCCGTTCTGCCGTGAAGTGCCGTGAAGTGCTGCGGAGTGGGTGGGGGGTGGAGTGGCTTGGTGGACGTGGTGGGCGGGGTGGGGTTCGTGCGGGGATGCGGGGAAGTGGGCTGCCTGGGTGAGGTGACGTCGGATGTCGGGTTGGCGCCATCTGCGCCGCCGCCTTTGTGAGCGTAGCGTGACTGCGGAGTCGCGGTGTGCGAACACCGAGGCTCCACCCGCGCGCGGGGCGCTCGCGCCGGGTGGGTGACCGCTGGCCACGGCTCGCTCTCCGTGACCGGCGCGAGGCGCCAACTCCGGGAAACTCCAAGGGCGTCGGGGGTTCCCCCGGACGGCCGAACACGGTCGGTCAGCATGGCGGGCGACCGGCGCGGACCGAGATCATCGCCTGGCGTGTCAACTTCCAGCCATCGCCGTGTCGTTCGACGTAACCAAGTGCTCGGAGTTCGTACAGTCTCGCGATCGCCTCGTCCCGCGTGGTGCGCGCGCCGAGCGCGATCTCGTCGGCGGGGGCGGGGCGGTTGCCGGGCAGGGCGGCGAGGACGCTTCGGGCGGCCGGTTCCAGCAGGTCACGCTGGAGGACCGGGCCGCGGCGGGACGGCGCGAGATCACCCATGTCGCCCACGAGTTCGATGACCTCGGTGGCGTCGGTGACCAGGGTGGCCTCTCCGCGCAGCAGTTCGTGCACGCCGGCGGAGAGTGAGCTGGTGACCGGGCCGGGGACGCCCATGGTGAAGCGGCCGAGGCGCCCCGCGGCCCGCGCGGTGGAGAGCGAGCCGCTGCGGCAGGCCGCCTCCACGACGACGGTTCCCCTGGTCAGGGCGGCGATGACCCGGTTGCGGAGGATGAACCGGCTGGGGGTGGGGTGCTCCCCCGGCGGCAGCTCACCCACGACCAGTCCCTGGTCCGCGATCCGGCCGATCAGGGCGGAGTGACCGCGGGGGTAGGGCTGGTCGACGCCGCAGGCCAGGACGGCGATGGTGGCGCCGCGGGCGGCGAGGGTGCCGCGGTGGGCGGCGCCGTCGATGCCGTAGGCGCCGCCCGACACGACGACCCATCCTCGCTCGGCGAGTCCGGAGGCGAGGGTGGCGGCCGCGTGGGTGCCGTACTCGGTGCAGGCGCGGGCGCCGACGACGGCCACGGAGCGGAGCGCCCACATCCGCAAATGGGCTGGGCCCCGCACCCACAGCCCGAGGGGCCGTCCGTCCCCGAGGTCGTCCAGCTGGCCCGGCCACTCACCGTCCCCCGGACGGACGAACCGCGCCCCCGCGGCCCTGGCCGCCTCCAGATCCCGCTCCGGCTCGGCCCGCCGGGCCCGCGCGACGAGCCCCGCCCACCGGGTCCCGCTCACCCCGGGCAGCGCCTCCCGGCCACACCGCAGCCGCCGCACCACCTCCCCCACCCCGTACTCCCGCACCCACCGCCCCCCGGCCTCGTCCCCCGGCTCGATCACCCGCCCGAGGAACACGCGGTCGAGCAGGTCGGCGCCGGGGGCGTCCCCGCCGGTCACGTCAGGGCTCCGATGGCCATCGGTACGCCTCGGGGGACGCCGGTGCGCAGTTGCAGGGCCAGGGCGACGTCGGTCGCGTCCGGGCGGTCGTGTCCGACGAGGTCGGCGACGGTCCAGGCGACGCGCAGGACCCGGTCGATGCCGCGGGCGGTGAGCACGCCGCGTTCCAGACTGCGTTCCGCCTCGGCCATCGCCCCGGTGACGGCCTGGTACCGGCTGCGCAGTTCGCGGCCGGGCACTTCGCTGTTGGTGCGCCAGGGGGTGCCGGTGAGCCGGGCCGCCGCCCGTTCGCGGGCGTGCCGTACCCGGTCGGCCACGGTCGCCGTGGACTCCCCGCGGGCGCCGGGCTCGGTGAGCTGGGCCCGGGTGACCGGGTCGATCTCGACGCGCAGGTCCACCCGGTCCAGCAGCGGGCCGGACAGCCGGGACTGGTAGCGGCGGATCGCGGACGGCGGGCACTCGCACAGCGAGTCGCGCAGGGAGAACCGTCCGCAGGGACAGGGGTTGGCGGCCAGGACCATCAGGAACCGCGCCGGGAACCGGACCACGCCGGCGCTGCGTGCGATGACGACGTGCCCGGACTCCAGGGGCTGTCGCAGGGCGTCCAGGGTCTGGCCGTGGAACTCGGGCGCCTCGTCCAGGAAGAGCACGCCCCGATGGGCGAGGGACACCGCGCCCGGGCGGGCGACCCCCGGACCGCCGCCGACCAGGGACTGCATCGTGGCCGAGTGGTGCGGGGCGCAGTAGGGGGCGACGTCGATGAGCGGCTTGCCGGGGGGCAGCAGCCCGGCGACCGAGTGGACGGCCGTCACTTCGAGCGACTCCTCCCGGGTGAGCCGGGGGAGAACGGCGGGGAGACGTTCGGCGAGCATGGTCTTGCCCGCGCCGGGCGGACCCTCCAGGAACAGGTGGTGCCCGCCGGCCGCGGCCACCTCGACGGCCGTTCGGGCGGAGGTCTGCCCCACGACGTCGGCCAGGTCGTGATCGTCGTGCTGGGCGGCGCCCATGCTGTGCATACCGGTGGCGGCACCCGTGCCGGGAACCCGCAGGCCGGCGAGGAGGGGATCGGGCCGGCCCAGTTCGTCCGGTGCCTCGTCGGGGACGGGTTCCTCGGCCAGGACCGCGATGAGCTGCCGCAGGCTGCGGACCCCGAGGACGGACACCCCGGGGACCAGCGAGGCCTCGGCGGCGGCGCACTCGGGCACGACCACCTGCTCGTATCCCGCGTCGGCCGCCGCGAGCACGGCCGGCAGGATGCCGCGGACCGGGCGCACCCGGCCGTCCAGGCCCAGTTCCCCGATCATGACGATGTCGGCGAGGACCCGTGGGTCGATGCGCTCGGCTGCTCCGAGCACCGCGCAGGCGACGGCCAGGTCGAACCCCGAGCCGGCCTTGGGCACGGAGGCCGGGCTGAGGCCGACGGTGAGCTTCTTCTGCGGCCACTCACCGCCCGAGTTCACCACCGCCGCCCGTACCCGGTCCCGGCTCTCCGTCAGGCTCTTGTCCGGCAGGCCCACCAGGGTGAAGGCCGCGACGCCGGGTTCGAGGTCGGCCTGGACCTCGACGACCACGCCCTCGACGCCGACCAGGGCCACGGAGCAGGTGCGGGCGAACGCCATTCAGGCCACCCCCCGCGCGTGCTCGACGGCCGGGGCGCCCCGGCGGGGCAGGAGGACGCCGACGAGGTCGATGCGGACGCCGCCCGGTGGCGCTCCTCCGTGGGCCTGGACCCAGTGCGCGGCGAGGGCCCGGAGCCGGGCGGCCTTCTCGGGGGTCACCGCGGCCATCGGGTGTTCGTAGCCACCGCCCCGGCGGGTCTTGACCTCGCAGACGACGAGCGCGTCCCCGTCCCGGGCGACGATGTCGATCTCGCCGGTCCGTCCGCAGCGCCAGTTGCGCTCCAGGATCGTCATGCCGGCCTCGGCGAGCCGCCGGGCGGCCAGGTCCTCGCCGTACTTGCCGATTGCTTCTCGTGCGTTCATGTCGGCACCACCTCCGGCGCCAACCGTCACGCATTCCGCCCCAAGATGTTGATCTTGGTGAACTACTCGTCGGTTGTGGAGAACTCCCTCACCCGAGAGGGTGACCTCATCCGCCCGGCAGCTCCAGGTCGCTCTTGTTCAGCTCCTCGATGTTCACGTCCTTGAACGTCAGGACCCGCACCTGCTTGACGAAACGGGCCGGGCGGTACATGTCCCAGACCCAGGCATCGGCCATGGTGACCTCGAAGAACACCTCACCCTGCACCGAGTGCACCTGCATCTCGTAGTCGTTGGTGAGGTAGAACCGTCGCTCGGTCTCGATCACGTATTTGAACAGACCGACGACATCTCGGTACTCCCGGTAGAGCTTCAGCTCCATCTCGGTCTCGTACTTTTCGAGGTCCTCGGCGCTCATGGCATGTTCCCCTTCAGCCGTGCGATCCCCCCATTGTGCGCCAGTCCCGGGTGCTCTCAGACGATTTCCGTGTCGAGGGTCGTGGGCCTGGCCGGGGGACCTTCGACGAGCAGCGTGCTCAGCAGCTCGGCGAGTCTGGTCGGATACACCGTCTCATGTGCCCGGGTCAGTTCCTGACACGTCCACCATCGCGCTCCGGCGACGCTGCGCCGCTCCAGCTCCGTCAGCCCCGTCGCCGACGTGGCCGTCTGGGTCGTACGGGCCAGGTAGTACCACTCGTCCTGGTCCCAGCGGCGGCCCGCGAACGGGAACGAGCACCGCCGCCGCCAGAGCACCGGGCCCAGTTCGACGTCGGTGATGCCGGTCTCCTCGGCGAGTTCCCGCAGTGCGGCCTCCTCGCGCGTCTCGGTGCCCTCCAGGCCGCCGCCCGGGGTGAACCACCAGTCGTCGGCCGGGTCGCCCGGCTCGTGGCCGTGCAGGAGCAGGATGCGGTCCTGCGGGTCCAGCAGCACCACCCGGGCCACCTTCCGGGGCCCGGCCTCGCCCCCGTCCTCAGCGGGCACCGGCCGTCTCCGGGCGGGCGGTGCGGGTGCGGGAGCGGTTCAGGCGGCTGGCGACGGGGCCATAGGCGCCGCCGCCGAGGACCAGGACCGCGCCGGCCACGGCCATCAGCTCGATCGTGCGCAGCGGACCGGGCCGGGAGAGGGCGCCGAGCGTCTCGAAGCCGGTGGGGCGCTTGAGCGTGCCCTTCCATGGCCAGACGACGGCCTCCACGCGGGCGGACACGGCACTGCGCGAGACGGTGCCCCGGGCAGCGTCGGTGAGGTGGGCGGTGGAGTCCAGGGAGCCCTGGCGTTCGTCACCGAGCAGGAACAGCCGGCCCTCGGGGACCGTCACCGTGCCGAAGTTCTTGATCTCGGCCAGGCTGCCCTCGGGCAGGTACGGCTCGTCGATCTGCTTGCCGTTGACGGTCAGCTTGCCGTTCGTGCAGCAGGAGACGGTGTCGCCGCCCACGGCGACCACGCGCTTGACCACCTTGGCGTCGCTGACCCAGCTCTTGTCCTCGAAGACGACCACGTCACCGCGGCGCACCTCGTCGCCGTCGACGCGCTGGGCGAGCACCCGGTCACCGGCGTCGATGGTGGGGGTCATGGAGCTGGTGGGCACGGTGTACGGCCGGTAGACCAGCGCTCCCCAGGCGAAACCGCCGAGGAACAGCATCAGACCCAGCCCCATGGCCAGTCCGGACAGCCGCTGTCCGAGCCGGCTGCCGCCCGCCTGCGCCGTGCCGGTGCCGCCGCCCTGCGGGGCCGTACGCGTCATGCTCTCGCCACCCATGGGTCCGCACCCTACCCGGCGGTACCGGACAGGGGCAGCCCCTTCTTTCGCCGCCCGGCAGGCTCTTACCTGGTCTCGGCCGCCGACCGGTGCGTGCGCCGGCGCCGCCACACCGCCACCGGGAGGACCGCCGCCACGGCGATGCCCTGCGGGGCCGCCGTCAGCGGCGCCGCCGCGGAGGACTGCTGGTCGAGGCCGGGCTGGTCGAAGGTGTCCGGGATCGGCAGGGTGCCCCAGCGGTTGATCGGCCAGGCCTTGACGATCGCGCGGCCGACGACCTTGTCGACGGGAACCATGCCGTGGTTCTTGTCGGACTGGTTGTACCGGGAGTCACGGGAGTTCTGGCGGTGGTCGCCCATCACCCAGATGTAGCCCTTGGGGACCTTGACCTTGAACTGGCCGCCCTGGTCGTCCACGCTGCACGGCGTGTTGCCGGGGTAGACGTACGGCTCGTTCAGCGCCTTGCCGTTGACCTTCAGCGGGCCGCTGCCCTTGCACTCGATCGTGTCACCGCCGACCCCGATCACCCGCTTGATCAGGTCCTTCTCCTCCGCCGACGGCATCAGGCCGATCCAGCTGAGGACCTTCTGCACCGGGTTCGGGGTGGGCGTCGGCTCGCCGGCCAGCCAGTTGTCCGGGTCGTGGAAGACGACGACCTCACCGCGCTCGGGCTTGGAGCCGAACCACGGGGTCAGCTTGTCGACCAGCACACGGTCGCCCTGCTGGAGGGTGTTCTGCATCGAATCCGACGGGATCGAGAACGCCTGCACCAGGAAGGTCTTGATCAGCAGCGCCAGGACGAGCGCGATGCCGATCAGGATCGGCAGCTCCTTCCAGAAGGAGCGCGGCTTCCTCGGCCGGGCTGCCGTACCGTCCGCGGCCGCGCTCGCGGTACGGGGCTGCTGCTCGCCCTCGTCGCCCGCGGCCTCGTCATTCCCGGAGGTCATGGCGCCGTCCGGTACAGGAACGTCCGGTTCCACGGGGTGCCCGCGGTTCTCCTCGCCGTCGTGTCCCGACCGTGCGCCAACCGCCACATCCCCCACGCCAACTCCTCACTCTGTGCCGCCGCCTGCCCCGTACACGGTGCAGGCCCACCACTCCCATAACGAGCGGGAGTTCCGCAGGGGTCGGGAGCTGGGTCATTCCGTTCCGGTTCTCGGGGGCAACCCTATGCGACGCCCGGGGAGCAACGGCCGCCCCCGACACGGAGTCGGTGACGCTTGCGAAGGTTTTAGGTTCTTCCAGGCGCGTCCAGTGGCCGACCGGCCAGCCGATGACCATGGCCCGGCCGACCACCGAGTCCACGGAGACCGTGCCGCCGTAGGACGTGTTCTGGTGGGAGCGGGAGTCCGCGGAGTTGCCCCGGTGGTCGCCCATCACCCACAGCCGGCCCTTGGGGACGGTGATGTCGAAGGACATGGTGGAGGGCGCGTCCCCCGGATAGAGGTAGTCGCCCTCGGTGAGCGGGACGCCGTTGACGGTGACGCGGCCCTGCGCGTCACAGCACTTGACGTGGTCGCCGCCGACCCCGATGACCCGCTTGATCAGGTCCTTCTCGTTATCGGACGGCAGCAGCCCGATGAAGGTGAGGCCTTCCTTGAGCTGCTTGACGACGACGGGGTCGTTCTTCTGGGTGGTCTGCTCGTCCTGGAGCCAGCCGCCCGGGTCGTGGAAGACGACGACGTCCCCGCGCTGCGGCTCGGAGCCGAACCACGGCGTGAACTTGTCGACCAGGACCCGGTCGCCGATGCGGATCGTCTGCTCCATGGAGCCGGAGGGGATCACGAAGGCCTGGACGAGGAAGGTCTTCAGGACGAGGGCGATGAGCACGGCGACCCCGATCAGCAGCGGGATCTCCCGGACGGCCGACCGCCTGCGCTTGCGCTTGACCTTGCGCTGCAGTTTGCGCCGCTCCGCGCGCGTGCGGCCGCCGCCGGGCGCGGAGGTACGGCGGGCCCCGGTGGGCAGCAGGTTGTCGGCGGGCGTGGCGGGCACCCCGCGTGGTTTGCCGCGGTTACCCATGGGCGGCCCCCGCCGGGGCGGCGGGCACGCGCGCGTAGGCGGCGGGGCGGGTCAGGCGCGTCCAGTGGCGGTAGGGCCACATGATCCAGTCGGCCCGGCCGATGACCTCGCCGACGGGGATCATGCCGCCGCCGGGCGAGCCGAGGTGGTCGCGGGAGTCGCTGGAGTCGCTGCGGTGGTCACCGAGGACGAAGAGGCGGCCCGGGGGCACGACGATGTCGAAGGGCACGCTGGAGGCGCTGTCCCCGGGATAGAGGAACGCCGTCTCGTCGACGGACCGGCCGTTCACCTCGATCCTCCCGTTCTTGTCGCAGCAGACCACATGGTCTCCCCCCACACCGACCACCCGCTTGATGTAGTCGGCGTCCCCGAAATACCCGGTGCCGTCGAACACAACCACGTCGCCGCGGCCGGGCTGGGCACCGAAACGGTACGCCAACTTGTTTACGAGGACGCGGTCCCCGATCCTCAATCCGCGCTCCATGGATCCGCTCGGAATCTCGAACGGCTGCATCACGAAGGCGTTGAGGAGCAGCAGGAACGCCAGACCGGCGAGGAGGGTGAGGGTGATCCGGCCGCCCGGGAGCCAGTCGGCGACCCGCGACAGCAACGCGAAACGCGACCGGCCCTCCGCCCCCGGAGTACCGGGGTGGGAGGAGCGGTCGCGTTCCGTCTGCTGTGCTTCGGTGTCCATCGGAGCCAGATGCTATCCGGCTCCGCTGTGACTCCGGGGAAGCGCTCAGCTCTCGCGCTTCTCCTTGATCTTCGCGGCCTTGCCGCGCAGCTCACGGAGGTAGTACAGCTTGGCGCGGCGCACGTCACCACGGGTGACCAGCTCGATCTTCTCGACGATCGGGGTGTGCACCGGGAAGGTGCGCTCGACGCCGACGGAGAACGAGACCTTGCGGACCGTGAAGGTCTCGCGGACACCGGAGCCCTGGCGACGGATCACAACGCCCTTGAACTGCTGCACACGGGAGCGGTTGCCCTCGATGACGCGGACGTGGACGTTGACGGTGTCACCCGGGCGGAAGGCCGGGATGTCGCTGCGCAGCGACGCGACGTCGACGGAGTCGAGCAGGTGAGACATTTCGTCTGCTTTCTTCGCTGATGCCACAGGTCATCAACGGAAACTAGGGGTTCCAGGAGGACTGCCGTGCGGGTCGGGGCGGGCGTCGTGTCCCCCTGTGGCAGGGGCGCACGCCGGACGGACGCACAACAGCGGTCTATTCTTCCACGCCCTCGGCCCGGCGCCAAAATCGGCCGTACGGCTCCCCCGCCGGGTCCGGTTCCCAGCCCAGGACGGAGAGCATCTCGCGGTCCTTCTTGTCGAAGGCCTTGGGGTCGCAGCGCTCGATCAGGTCGGGCCGGTTGACGGTCGTACGCCTGAGGGCCTCGTCCCGGCGCCAGCGGGCGATCCTGCCGTGGTGGCCGCTGAGCAGCACCTCGGGGATGTCCCGGCCACGCCAGACGGGCGGCTTGGTGTAGACCGGGCCTTCGAGGAGGTTGGCCATCGCGCCGGGCGCGAAGGAGTCGTCGCGGTGGGACTCGGCGTTGCCGAGGACGCCGGGCAGCAGCCGGGCCACGGCCTCGGTGACGACGAGGACGGCCGCCTCGCCGCCGGCGAGGACGTAGTCGCCGATGGACACCTCGTACACCGGCATGCGGGTGGCGTACTCGTCCATGACCCGCCGGTCGATGCCCTCGTAGCGGGCCGGTGTGAAGATCAGCCAGGGCCGTTCGGACAGCTCGACGGCCAGCTCCTGGGTGAAGGGCCGGCCGCTCGGGGTGGGGACGATGAGCGCGGGGGCGTGGGCACCCGTCTCGTAGCCGTCGGCGAGGACGGTGTCCAGGGCGTCACCCCAGGGGTCGGTCTTCATGACCATGCCGGGGCCGCCGCCGTACGGGGTGTCGTCCACCGTGTTGTGCCGGTCGTACGTCCACGCGCGCAGGTCGTGCACATGGACGTTCAGCTGCCCACGCGCGCGTGCCTTGCCGACGAGGGAGACGTTCAGGGGCTCCAGGTACTCCGGGAAGATCGTGACGACATCGAGCCTCATGCGTCAATCCTCATCCCTCGACGAGGCGATCTCGGCGCGGTCGTCGATCAGGCCCGGCGGGGGCGTGATGACGGCCTTCTGCTCGGCGAGGTCGATCTCGGTGACGATCTCCTCCACGAAGGGGATCATCACCTCGCTGCCGTCCGGCCGCTCCACGATGAACAGGTCCTGCGAGGGCAGGTGCGAGATCTCGGTGATCCGGCCGACCTCCGTGCCGTCCTCGGTGACCACGTCGAGGTCGATCAGCTGGTGGTCGTAGTACTCGTCCTCTTCCTCGGGCAGTTCCTCCGGGTCCACCTCGGCGATGAGCAGGGTGTTGCGCAGGGCCTCGGCGGCGTTGCGGTCGGTGACGCCCTCGAAGCGCAGCAGGAGGCGACCGCTGTGCACCCGCCCCGTCTCGATGGTCAGCGGTCCCGCGGAGACGGGATCCGTGGCGAGCACCGCGCCGGGCGCGAGCCTCAGCTCCGGCTCGTCGGTACGTACCTCGACGGTGACCTCGCCCTTGACTCCGTGGGCACGGCCGATCCGTGCGACTACCAGCTGCACGTGTCCAATTCTCCTGTCATCTCCTGCCGGCGTCCTGCTCATACGACTGCGGGCCGGGGACGGCCAGTGGCCCTCCCCGGCCCGAGCCGGTTGCGATGAAGCGTCAGCGGACGTGGTCCACGTCGACGAGGTCGACACGGACACCGCGGCCGCCGATGGCGCCCACGACGGTGCGCAGGGCACGCGCGGTGCGGCCGTTGCGGCCGATCACCTTGCCGAGGTCGTCCGGATGCACCCGGACCTCGAGCACGCGCCCGCGACGCAGGTCGCGCGAGGCGACCTGCACATCGTCAGGGTTGTCGACGATGCCCTTCACGAGGTGCTCAAGCGCCTCTTCGAGCATGCTGCTCAGGCCTCGGTCGACGCGGACTCGGCAGCCGCCTCGTCCTTCTTCTCAGCCTTCTTCTTCTGGGTGATCGCCTCACCCTTGCCCTCGTCCTCACCGGTGAAGGCCTCGAACGACGGACGGGCCGGCTTCGGCTCGGCGACGAGCAGCGGCGCGGGAGCCGGCTCGCCCTTGAACTTCTGCCAGTCGCCCGTCTTCTTCAGGATGGCGAGCACGGGCTCGGTCGGCTGGGCGCCGACACCGAGCCAGTACGCCACACGCTCGGCGTCCACCTCGATGACCGACGGGTTGTAGGTCGGGTGGTACTTGCCGATCTCCTCGATGGCCCGGCCGTCACGGCGGGTACGGGAGTCGGCGACGACGATGCGGTAGTGAGGCGAACGGATCTTGCCCAGACGCTTCAGCTTGATCTTGACTGCCACGGGAGTGGGTTCTCCTGGATTTGACGTGGTTGGGCACGGCGAGACGCCGCGTGGGGTTGCGGTACCCGAGTGCCCGATGGACGCGTCAGCCGGAGGAGAGAGGGGTCCTGTGCGGCTGTCGAGTACAGCTAGCCATTGTGCCACACCCCGCGGGGCACTTCCGGCCCAGGGTGCGTGAGCTGCGGCGGGGCAGGTTCCGGCGGCACCCGGCGTGGAGGTGAGCTCACGTCGGGTGCCTGCCCGGTGCGGTGGAGTCGCCGGCGGCAGCCCGGCACCCACGAGATGCCGGTACGCGCCCGCCGCGCCTATGCCGCGCCCATGACCTCCGGGATCCGGAACGGCTTGCCGCAGCCGCCGCAGACGATGGGGGCCTGGGCCAGGACCGAGGGGACCACCCGGACGTTGCGGCCGCAGTCGCACACCGCCTTGACGCGGACACCGCCGCCGGAGGAGCCGTGCCGGGCGGCGGGGCCGCGGAAGGTGCGGGAGGTGTCGGCCGAGGTGGCCGCCGTGTGGGCCTTCAGCGCGCGCTGCAGCCGCTCGATGGTCGGGCGGTAGCGCCGCTTCGCCTCGGCGTTGAGCGTGACCAGCGAGAAACCACTGCTCGGGTGCGGCTCCTCGGGGTGGTCCAGGCCCAGCTCCTCGGCGATCGCGAGGAAACGACGGTTGTGGTAGCGGCCGGCCCGGGAGGTGTCCCGGACGCCGCGGGCGGCGGCGATGCCGTGGACTGCCTCATGGAGCAGCCGTTCGAAGGAGAGCTCGTGACCGCACGCGGACGACGACTCTCCGATCAGGGACTCTGGCGCGGCAAGGTCGGGCAGCTCGGGGTGGTACCGCTGAATGTCGGCCCACGCCTGCGCCAGCTCTGCGGCGAGAACAGGTGGTGTCTGTGTCGTGCTCACGTAATGACAACGAGCGGGGGTGCCGCTGTGTTCCTATTCCGGGGCATCCCAAATAATTTGCACGTACCCGTCAGTTGCCGCTGATGCGTGGAGACGAGGGCGGGTGCGCTGATCTGCGGAGAAGCGTCACAGCTCCTACCAAGCTGGTGCGTAGTCCGCGCTACGCCTCGCCCCGGAGCCCTGGTGCGACGACGGCCGGCCGTCGCGCAAGAGGTGTTTCGGCCGCGATCCGCGCGCGGCCCTCACCCCGGACAGCGTCCGCGGCCGTCGTGACGTTACCGCGTACCGCTGTGCCCCCCGGCACCGGCCCGTCCGGGCCCGTCGGTGGGTCCCCGCCCCTGGAACGGACACCGTAGGGCCGTCCGGATTGCGGGCACGTGAAATCTCGCCACACCGGCGCCCCGTGCCCAAGCCGGGCCCCACGACCCCTGGACGGCACCGCGAGCCGGGAGTTAGGTGGCATACGTGGGAAGTGCGCGCGCACGGCACGGGGGCCACGCAACCGGGCGCAGCGGCGAACTGTCGGCGGATTGGGGCGCATACCTATGACACCTACGCTCGTGCGGCAGCACACGTCTCACGCGGACTCCACGTCCCGCGTGGACCTGGGCGCACGCGCGCGTGACTGGTCCGAGATCCAGGAGCGGATGCTCGTACCGCTCTACGAAACCGTGTACGACCGACTCGACGTGGGCCCCGCCACCCGGCTGCTGGGCCTGCGCTGCGGTTCCGGACTCGCTCTGCTGATGGCGGCCCTGAGAGGCGCCGCGGTCACCGGTGTCGACTCCGCCTCACCCGAGCGGCTCGCCCTCGCCCGCGAGCGGCTGCTGCCGGACACCCCGCCCGGCCGGGCCGGGAGCCGCGGTGGCGGCGGCACGCGCGCGCGTACGGCGGCGAGGCTCGTCGCCGGGCCCCCCGCGGACGCTGCCGGCCCGGAACCCGCCGGGTCCACCGGATCAGCCGGGTCCGGGTACACCCTGGTGACCGTCTTCGAACCGATCGGCGGCCTCGCCGGCGACTCCGAGGGGCTCGGCGACCTCCTCGCCGACGCGCTGCCGCTGGCCGGACGCGGGGCCACGGTGGTGCTGGCCGGCTGGGGGCCGCCGGAGCGCTGCGCCACCTCCTCGGTGTTGCGCGCAGTCACCAAACTGGCCGATCCCGTGTGCGGCGCGCGCACCTGGCGGCCCGCCCGGCGCGACGACCTGGAGGAGGTCGCCGCCCGTGCGGGGCTGAAACCGGACGGTTCGGGCCGGGTCGCCTGCCCCTTCGGGTACGCCGGCCTCGACAGCGCCGTCCGCGGGCTGCTGTCCACCGGCCTGTTCGACGCCGCGATCACGGCGACGGACGCCAAACAGGTGGACAAGGAGCTCGCGGAGGCCCTCCATCCGCACCGGCGCCCGGACGGCACCGTGTGGATGCCGAACGTCTTCCGCTACCTCGTCGCCCGCGTTCCCTGAGGCCTAGGGCTCCGGCTCCTTGGCCAGGCGGGGGATGCCGGCGATCCGGTACGCGTCCGCCTCCTCCAGCGTCTCCCGGTCCAGCAGTGCCAGTGCCAGCGCGTCCAGCTGGTCCCGGTGGTCGCGGAGCTTGCGGCACGCCTCCTCGTAGCAGTCGTCCACGATCCGCCGCATCTCCGCGTCGATCACGTCCAGCGTCTGCGGCGCGGCCGACAGTCCGTAGGCCTGCTGGGCGTCGCTCGGCAGGGCGGAGAGCCGGCCCACCCGTTCGCTCATGCCCCAGCGGGCCACCATCCCGCGCGCGATGTTGGTGACCTGCTCCAGGTCGTTCTCCGCACCCGTCGTCACGACCCCGTAGACGACGTCCTCCGCCGCCATTCCGCCCAGGGCGCCGATGATCCGCCCGCGAAGGTACACCTCGGAGTGCGCGTACCGCTCCACCTCCGGCGTGGACATGGTCACCCCGAGCGCCCGGCCGCGCGGCACGATCGTGATCTTGCGGACCGGGTCGGCGCCCGGCTGCAGCATGCCCAGCAGGGCGTGGCCGCTCTCGTGGTACGCGGTACGGCGACGGTCGTCCTCGGGCATGACCAGGGTCCGCTCGGCGCCCAGCTGCACCTTCTCCAGCGCTTCCGACAGATCGGCGCCGGTCACCTCCTGCTGCTTGCGTTTGACCGCGAGCAGGGCGGCCTCGTTGGCGAGATTGGCCAGATCCGCACCGGTCATGCCCGGGGTCACCCGCGCCATCCGGGCGAGGTCCACGTCGGGCGCGAGCGGGATCCGCCGGGTGTGGATCCGCAGGATCGACTCACGGCCGGCCCGGTCCGGCGGGGACACGGTGACCACCCGGTCGAAACGGCCGGGGCGGGTCAGCGCCGGGTCCAGGATGTCCGCCCGGTTGGTGGCCGCGATGACGATCACCCCCTCGGACCCCGAGAAGCCGTCCATCTCCGTGAGGATCTGGTTCAGCGTCTGCTCACGCTCGTCGTGACCGCTCATCGACGCGCTCCCGCCCCGCGCGCGGCCGATGGTGTCGATCTCGTCGATGAAGATGATCGACGGCGCCACCTTGCGGGCCTCGGCGAACAGCTCCCGGACCCGGGAGGCGCCCACGCCCACGATCATCTCGATGAACTCGGACGCCGAGGCCGAGAAGAACGGCACCCCGGCCTCACCCGCGACCGCCCGTGCGAGCAGCGTCTTGCCGGTGCCGGGCGGTCCGGCCAGCAGCACCCCGCGCGGCAGCTTCGCGCCCATCCTGCGGTAGACGTCGGGGTGCTCCAGGAAGTCCACGACGTCGTCCAGCTCGCCCTTGACCTCGTCGATGCCGGCCACGTCGGCGAAGGTCGTGCGCTCGGTGTCCGGCAGCAGCCCCACCGGCCTGGGCGGCGACCGGCGGCCGAACAGACCGCCCGCACCGGGCAGCATCCCGCCGAGCCGGCGTTGCACGAGGATCCACACCACGACCAGGACCGCGATCGGGATCAGTGAGATCAGCACATTGGACAGCAGGCTGCGTTCCTGCACCACCGGCCGCGCGGTCACCGTGACACCGTGGCTGCTCAGGTTCTGCCACAGCCTGTCGTCCGCGAAGGCCGGCCGCTGCGTCTTGAACTTGGTGTACTCGCCACCGCCCTCCGGATTGTGGCGGGGACTCCTCAGCTGGCCCTGGATCGCGTCGCCCTTGGAGTAGATCTTGGCGACGTTGCCGTCCGTGACCTCCCTGCTGAACTGCGTGTAGGAGATCGTCGGCTCGTTGCCCTGGCCGAGGTAGTGCAGCCCGAGGTACGCCAGCACGAAGACGATCACCGCGGTGGCGAGCAGGCCCCACCATTTCCCGCCGCTGAGCCCCCCGCCGCGCCGGGGCGGTTCGTCCGGGGTGCCCTCGGCGCGCCACGGCTGATCAGGGGCCTTGCGGGGTGGCGCCGCATTGCTCATATCTGGACGTTACGGCACATGGCGGACCTCGGCACACGCAAGAACCCGGTGCATGCGAGGCCGGGCGCACGCGAGGCCCGGCGCACGCGAGGCCCGGCGCACGCGGGGACCGGCACACGCGAAAGCCGGCACACGCTAAGGGGCGCGCCCTGAGGAAGGGAGCGCCCCCGGCGTCGTACGAGCGGGCCTCAGCCCGCGATCATCCGGGCCTCGGTCCATGACCTTCCGGAACTCAGCCCATGAACTTCTTGAACTCGTCCGGCAGCTCGAAGTCCTGGCCGCCCTGCTGGCCCGGCAGGCCGAGCGCGCCGCCCTGCGCGGCGGCCTCGCGGCGCTGCGCCTCCTCCAGCTCCTGCTGCTTGCGCTTCATCGGGTTGCCGGAGCGCTGCTTGCCCTTGGCCTTCTTCTGCTGCTTCTTCTGCCGGCCGGGGCCGCCGCCCATGCCCGGGAGCCCCGGCATGCCGGGCATACCGCCCTGGGCCATGCGCGACATCATCTTGCGAGCCTCGAAGAACCGCTCGACCAGGCCCTTCACCGCGCTGACGTCGACACCGGAACCCCGGGCGATACGGGCGCGGCGGGAGCCGTTGATGATCGTCGGGTCCTGGCGCTCGGCCGGGGTCATCGACTTGATGATCGCGGCGGTGCGGTCGACGTCCCGCTCGTCCAGGTTGGCGATCTGGTCCTTGATCTGGCCCATGCCCGGGAGCATGCCGAGCAGCTTGCTGATGCTGCCCATCTTCCTGACCTGCTCCATCTGGGACAGGAAGTCGTCCAGGGTGAAGTCCTGGCCCTTCTTGGACGCCAGCTTCGAGGCCATCTTCTGGGCCTCTTCCTGGCTGAACGTCTTCTCCGCCTGCTCGATCAGGGTGAGCAGGTCACCCATGTCGAGGATGCGGGAGGCCATCCGGTCCGGGTGGAACGCGTCGAAGTCGTCCAGCTTCTCGCCGTTCGACGCGAACATGATCGGCTTGCCGGTGATCTGCCGGATCGACAGCGCGGCACCACCGCGGGCGTCGCCGTCGAGCTTGGACAGGACCACACCGTCGAAGCCGACGCCGTCCCGGAAGGCCTCGGCGGTGTTGACGGCGTCCTGACCGATCATGGCGTCGACGACGAAGAGGATCTCGTCGGGGCTGACCGCGTCCCGGATGTCCGCGGCCTGCTGCATCATCTCGGCGTCGATACCGAGGCGGCCGGCGGTGTCCACGATCACGATGTCGTGGACCTTGGACTTCGCGAACTCGATGGAGTCCTTGGCGACCTTCACCGGGTCGCCCACGCCGTTGCCCGGCTCCGGCGCGTACACGGCCACACCGGCGCGCTCGGCGACGACGCTCAGCTGGTTCACGGCGTTGGGGCGCTGGAGGTCGGCGGCGACCAGCAGCGGGGAGTGGCCCTGCTCCTTCAGCCACCGGCCGAGCTTGCCCGCGAGGGTGGTCTTACCGGCGCCCTGGAGACCGGCCAGCATGATCACGGTGGGCGGCTGCTTGGCGAAGCGGAGCCGACGGGTCTCGCCGCCCAGGATGGTGATCAGTTCGTCGTTGACGATCTTGAGGACCTGCTGGGCGGGGTTCAGCGCCTTGGAGACCTCGGCCCCGAGCGCGCGCTCCTTGACGTTCTTGATGAACGTGCGGACGACCGGCAGCGCCACGTCCGCTTCGAGCAGCGCGATGCGGATCTCGCGCGCCGTGGCGTCGATGTCCGCCTCGGAGAGCCGTCCCTTGCCGCGCAGGTTCTTGAAAGTCGCTGACAGGCGATCGGAGAGAGTGTCGAACACGGCGCTCGCGGTCCTCGGGGTCGGTGACGGTCTTGAAGGAATCGCCCTCCAGGGTATCCCGGCGCCGGAGGCACCGGGGCAGGGTCATCCGCGAAGCGTCTCCTCCAGCGCCCCCGCCAGTGACGCGGCGTCCCCGGCGGGCAGCGGTGCGCCCGTGCCCGTCGTGACGTAGAACGCGTCCACGGCGTTCGCGCCCAGCGTCGACACGTGCATGCTCCGCACCCGTACGCCCGCCTTCTCCAGGGCCGTGCCGATGCGGTGCAGCAGGCCCGGGGCGTCCTGGGCTCGGACCTCGATGACCGTGGCGTGGTGGGAGGCGGCCGGGGCGACCGTGACCCGCGCGGGCGGGGCCGCCCAGCCTCGGCGGCGGGGATAGGCCGCGTCGCGTTCGGCGAGTCGGCCGGCGATGTCGAGGCTGCCGTCCAGGGCGCGGACGAGGTCGGTGCGCAGCCGGGCCGCCTGGGGCAGGGAGCCGTACTCGGCGGCGACCCGCCAGTTGAGGAGGAGGACCGCGCCGTCGTCGTCCACGTCGTGCGGCAGGCCCAGGGCGCGCAGCTCCGCCGTGCGGACGGTGAGCCGGTGCACGGCGAGGACGCCGGCGACCGCGGGGAGGACACCGGGCTGGTCGGGTACGGCGATGAGGAGTTCGACGCCGAGGGGTTCCGGGTCGCCGGACGGCTCCTCGCCGGTGACCGGTTCGGTCTGGGCGCACAGGGCGAGGACCGGGCCGCCGGTGCGGAAGGCCTCGACGGCGAGGCGTTCCTGCTCGGCGGTGGGCGCGGCCGGCTCGGGCTCCTCGGGGACGTCCCCGGCGAGCACGGCGGAGACGCGGCGCACGAGGTCGGCGACGAGGGAGCCGCGCCAGGAGGACCAGGCGGCCGGGCCGGTGGCGAGGGCGTCGGCCTCGGTGAGGGCGTGCAGCAGTTCCAGGGTGCTCTGGGTGCCGACGGCCTCGGCGACCGAGCGGACGGTGGCGGGATCGTCCAGGTCGCGGCGGGTGGCCGTCTCGATGAGCAGCAGGTGGTGGCGGACCAGGAGGGACAGGACGGCGACGTCCGAGCGGTCGAAGCCGATGCGTGCGGCGACGTCCTTCGCGATGATCTCGCCGGCCACCGAGTGGTCGCCGGGCCAGCCCTTGCCGATGTCGTGCAGCAGGGCGGCGACCAGGAGCAGGTCGGGGCGGCTGACGCGGCGGGTGAACTCGGAGGCCCGGACCGCCGTCTCGATCAGGTGGCGGTCGACCGTCCACACGTGTACGGCGTTGCGCTGCGGCCGGCAGCGGACCCGCTCCCAGTCCGGGAGCAGGCGGCTGATCAGGCCCTCGGCCTCCAGTGCCTCCCAGACCTCGACGGTGGGGCGGCCGGAGCCGAGGAGGGTGACCAGCTGTTCGCGGGCCTCGGCGGGCCAGGGCGTGGGCAGGGGGCGCGCTGTGGCGGCCAGGCGCCGTACGGCGTGCAGGGAGAGCGGGAGGCCGGCCTGGGCGGCGGCGGCCGCGGCACGCAGCGGGAGCACGGGGTCGCGTTCGGGGCGCGCGGTGCGGGCCAGCACCACCTCGCCGTCCTGCTCCACGACGCCTTCGGCCAGGGGGGACCGTTCGGTGACCGGTTTGCCGCCCCCGAGCGCCCTCCCGTCGCCCACCACCGCCCTTCTGAGGAAGTCGCTCCGCTCCCTCGCCAGTGTGCGCAGCCGGGGCCGGACGGCGCGCGAGCGCAGCACGCGCCCCACTTCGCGCCAGGTGACGTCGCCGGCGTACGCGATCACGCGGGCCGCTTCGTAGACCTGCCGCAGCAGGGTGTCGGCGTCGAGCAGGTCCAGCTCGGCGGCGACCTGGTCCTGCTCCTGGAGGGCGAGCCGGTCGGTGGCGCGGCCGGTGGCCAGGTGGAGGGCGTCACGGACGTCGAGGAGGCGGCGGCGGGCGTCGGCGAGGCCTTCGCGCGGGGCGTCGGCGAGCCAGGAGGCGGCGACGGCGCGCAGGGCGGTGGCGTCGCGCAGGCCGCCGCGGGCCTCCTTGAGATCGGGTTCCAGCAGGTACTGGAGTTCGCCCTGGCGTGCGGCGCGGTCGGCGCACAGTTCCTGGAGCTCGGGGAGGCGTCTGGGGGCCTGGTTGCGCCAGTCGGCGAGGGCGGTGGTACGCAGTCCGGCGGTGAGGTCGGGGTCGCCGGCGAGGTGGCGGGCGTCCAGCAGGCCGAGGTGGACCTTGAGGTCCTCGCCGGCGGTCCTGCGGGCCTCGGCGGGGGTGCGCACGGAGTGGTCGAGGGAGAGGCCGAGGTCCCAGACGGGGTACCAGAGCCGGTCGGCGAGGGCGGCGACCGCGCCGGGGTCGGAGCCGTCGTGCAGCAGGACGAGGTCGAGGTCGCTGCGCGGGGAGAGTTCCCCGCGGCCGTAGCCGCCGACGGCGACCAGCGACACGCCCTCGGTTCCGGCCGCCGCGGCGGTGAACAGTCCGGCCAGCCAGTCGTCGGTCAGTCCGGCGAGGGCGCCACGGCGCGGCGGCCCGGACCGCTCCCCCTCGGTGAGGAGGCGCAGCCGGGCCGCCGCGTAGCCGCCGGGTCCCGGGTCTTCCGTCTCTTCGCGCACGTCCGCTCCGGTCACCCAGCGACTCCTGTTCCGTTTCCCCGTGTGTCCTGACTCGGATTCTGACGCGTCAGAGCGCGTCCGGCCCGCGCTCGCCCGTGCGGACCCGTACGGCGGTCTCGACGGGCAGGGACCAGACCTTGCCGTCCCCGATCTTGCCGGTGCGGGCCGCCTTGACGATGACCTCGATCAGCTGTTCGGCGTCGTCGTCCTCGGCGAGGACCTCGACGCGGATCTTGGGGACGAGGTCGACGGTGTACTCGGCGCCGCGGTAGACCTCGGTGTGGCCGCGCTGCCGGCCGTAGCCGCTGGCCTCGGTGACCGTGAGTCCGTGGACGCCGAAGGCCTGGAGGGCTTCCTTGATCTCGTCGAGCCGGTGGGGCTTCACGACGGCGGTGATGAGCTTCATGCGTCCACCTTCCTGGTCTGCGCGGCGGCCGGGGCCGGGGCGGCGAGGGTCCCGGTGACGCCGCCGCCGGCGCCGCTGAAGTCGTATGCGGTCTCGGCGTGCTCGGCCTGGTCGATGCCGGAGACCTCCTCGTCCTCGGTGACCCGCATGCCGAGGGTCCTGTCGAGGAGGAAGGCGAGGACGGCGGAGACGGCCAGGGAGTAGGCGAGGACCGCACCGACGCCGGCGCACTGCTTCCACAGCTGGGTGAAGGTGTGGTCGCCGTAGAAGACGCCGGTGGCGGTGGACTGGCCCTTGCCGGTGGCGAAGAAGCCGATCAGCAGGGAGCCGATGATGCCGCCGACCATGTGGACACCGACGACGTCGAGGGAGTCGTCGTAGCCGAGCTTGAACTTGAGGCCGACGGCCGCGGCGCAGGCGACACCGGCGACGGCGCCGACGGCGATCGCGCCGAGCGGGGAGACGGCGCCGCCGGACGGGGTGATGGCGACCAGGCCGGCGACCGCGCCGGAGGCGGCGCCGAGGGTGGTGCACGCGCCGTGCCGGACCTTCTCGTAGGCGAGCCAGGCGAGCATGGCGGCGGCGGTGGCGACCTGGGTGTTGACGAACATCAGCGCGCCCACGCCGTCGTCGTTGCCGAGCCAGGAGCCGGCGTTGAAGCCGAACCAGCCGAACCAGAGCAGGCCGGCGCCGAGCATGACCAGCGGGAGGCTGTGCGGGCGCATCGGGTCACGCTTGAAGCCGACGCGCTTGCCGATGACGAGGATGACGCCGAGCGCGGCCGCACCCGCGTTGATGTGGACCGCCGTACCGCCCGCGAAGTCGATGACGCCGAGCTTGTAGGCCCAGCCGTCGGCGCCCCAGACCCAGTGGGCGACCGGGACGTAGACGATCGTGGCCCACAGGGTGACGAAGAGGGTCCAGGCGGAGAACTTGACCCGGTCGGCCAGGGCGCCGCTTATCAGGGCCGGCGTGATGACCGCGAACATCAGCTGGAAGACCATGAACACGAAGACCGGGATGGTGTAGCCGTCCCAGAGTTCGGTGAGGCCGATGTTGCTGAGGCCGATCCAGTCGGCGTTCCAGCCGAGGAGGCCGTTGCCGGTGCCGAAGGCGAGGGAGAAGCCGTAGAGCACCCACAGGATGGTGACGATCCCGAGGCTGATGAAGCTCATCATGAGCATGTTCAGGGTGCTCTTGACGCGGACCATGCCTCCGTAGAAGAAGGCCAGTCCCGGGGTCATGAGCATCACCAGGGCGGAACAGATGAGCATGAAGCCCGTGTTGGCGGACGACAGTTTCGTGTCCGCCGCAAGCATGATGGCTGGTGCCATCGGCGTCTCCTCGTCGGTTGGTACGGCCCCGTGCGGGCGGTGCCTGAGCGGTCCGGTCGGGTGAGGGGTGGGCCGGTTATGCGCCATGAGACTGGCGCAGCGCGGTTTCGGCGGAAGCCCCTCGTTGTTTCGCCGGGGTGACAAGGGCGCCCTGCGTGTTACGCCTGGATGAAGCGCCGGAATCCGGGCCCGCCGATCGTTATCGTGGCGCAACCTTGCGGCGGAGCGGCCGTGGAACGACTCGGATCGGACGCGGAGGAAGCTCCGGGCGGGCGCCGGGAGAGACGCGGACCGGCCGCGGCGGGCCTTCCGATGACCTGGCATGGGGGAGCCGAGTCGGGCAGTTCGGGAGGACCGGCCGCGGCCGGGGTTCGGGGGTGTGCGGTGGTCAGACGGCTTCGGCGTTCTCGGGCAGGTCGACGGCGAGTTTGTCGGAGAGGTCGACCACGGCGGCGAGGTCGCCGTGGTCGCGGACGGCCGTGTCGACCGTCTTCCGGATCCGGGTGTTCACCCGCTCGGAGCGCACCTTCTTGGCGATGTCCATGGCCCGCGCGGCATAGGCCGTGCTCTCCTCGGGCTCGCGCTGGAGCAGGTGCACGGTGGCCATGCCGACGAGGTTGAGCGCGTACGACCGCTGGTGCTCGGAGTCCTTGGCGAACAGCTCCACGGCCCGGCGCATCAGCGGTTCGGCGAGGGAGGCGTAGGTGGGGCTGCGTCCGGCGACGTAGGCGAGGTCGCGGAAGGAGTGGGAGTTCTCGCCGTACAGCTCGGCCTCGGAGAAGAAGCGGATCCAGTCGGGGTCCGGCTCGTCCCACTCGTCGGCCTCGGCGAAGGTGTCCTCGGCCATGCGGACGGCGCGCTTGGTCTTCCCCGGCTGGCCCATGTTGGCGTAGGCGCGTGCCTCCATCGCATACAGCATGGACTGGGTGCGCGGGCTCGCGCAGTCGCGGCTGCCGTACTGGGCGAGGTGGATCAGCTCCAGGGCGTCCTCGGGCCGGCCGAGATGGATCATCTGGCGGCTCATGCTGGAGAGGATGTAGGAGCCGAGCGGTTTGTCACCGGCTTCTTTGGCGGCGTGCAGGGCGAGCACGAAGTACTTCTGCGCGGTGGGCTGGAGGCCGACGTCGTACGACATCCAGCCGGCCAGTTCGGCCAGCTCGGCGGCGACCTGGAAGAGCTTGCGGGTGGTGGCCTCGGGCTGGGGTTCCTGGAGCAGGTCGGTGACCTCGTGCAGCTGGCCGACGACGGCCTTGCGGCGCAGGCCGCCGCCGCACTGGGCGTCCCACTGGCGGAACATCCGGGTGGTGGACTCCAGCAGGTCCAGCTCGGGCCGCGAGAGCCGGCCGTGGCGGCGCGGGTCCAGGGCGGTCCGGGGCTCGGAGGAGGCCGGGGAGGGCACGAGCCAGCGCTGCATCGGCTCGATGAGCGAGGGACCGGCGGACAGGGCGAGGGAGGTGCCGAGGAAGCCGCGCCGGGCGAGCATCAGGTCGCTGCGGGAGAACTCGCCGAGCAGGGCGACCGTCTGCGGGCCCGTCCAGGGCAGGTCGACGCCGGAGGCCGCGGGTGACTGGCGGGCGGCGCGCAGGCCGAGGTCCTCGATGGAGACCACGCAGCCGAAGCGCTCGGAGAACAGCTCCGAGAGGATGCGCGGGATCGGTTCGCGCGGGTTCTCCCCGTCCAGCCAGCGGCGCACCCGCGAGGTGTCGGTGGAGATGTGGTTGGCACCCAGCTGGCGTGCCCTGCGGTTCACCTGGCGGGCGAGCTCGCCCTTGGACCAGCCGCTGCGCACGAACCACGAGCCGAGCAGCTCGTTGGGCCGCTTGTCAGCGTGTGCCCCGCTACCGCCGTTGCCGCCCACTGGAAAGCCCCCATCCCTGAGACCGCTTGTCCCCTGAGACCACTTGTCCCCTGGTGCGCCAAGCCCTATCAGAATGCCGGTGGACACGGCCTCCCGTCCGCTGGTTCTCACCCTTCGAACGAGTTGACGACTTGCCTCCGGCATACCCACGAGTGCATGTGCCCCCGGGACTCGCACACTCACAGTAATCCTACGATCACCCGTCCAGCCACGGGGATCCCAAAAACGCCACCATTCGCCACCCCTTCGAATGAACTCACGATCGGCTGCGCGCGATTCACTTGACACAGGACGGCCGGAAGTGGGCGCTGTGAAGCGCGCCGGGGCGCGTATCGCCCGGTGTGCCACCCACCGTGCCCCAAGGCGCCGCCCTGGCTCCGCGCCGACACGGGGAGGCGAAGCCGTAGCGTTACGTTCCGCTTCCGTCTCGTTCCGTGTCGTAACCACCGGCGCGCCGGACCCGTTGGAGGGGGCATGGGCTTCACGATCGGCGGCATCCGCGAGATCCGCTCCGGCACGCGTCGGCGCGGCCGCTCGGCGGAGTGCACCGCCGTGGCCGAGTTCACCGGGCTGTGGGGCTGGGACGTGGTGCCGGGGGCACGCGCCGCCGCGGGTGCCTGCTCCTGCGGGCGGTCCGACTGCCCGGCGCCGGGCGCGCATCCGCTGGACTTCGCCCCCGTGGTGCCGGCCGGGGCCACGCTGGACGAGGTGAGCAAGGCGTGGTCGGAGTTCCCGGGCGCCTCGGTGATGCTGCCGGTCGGCCAGGCGTTCGATGTCATCGAGGTCTCGGAACCGGCCGGCCGCCGCGCCCTGGTCCGTCTGGAGCGCATGGGCCTCCCCCTCGGTCCGGTGACCGCGGGACCGGACGGCCGCGCCCGTTTCCTCGTCGCGCCCGGTGCCGCCGCCGACCTCCCCCGGCTGCTGTACCGACTGGGCTGGGACGACCCGGCCGCGCTGGACCTGCGCGGCCTCGGCCCCGGCGCGCACATCACCGCGCCGCCCTCCGACCGGGGCGGCCTGGGCCCGGTGCGCTGGCTGCGCCCGCCCGCGCTGGACTCGGCCACGAGGCCGCCGTCGGCTCGGCTGCTGCTGGGCACACTGGCGTACGTGGCGCACCGGTCGCGGGCCTGACGGCCGCACCCGCGGCACACATGGCGAAGCCCCGTCCCCGACTGCACCTCGGGGGCGGGGCTTCTCACCCGCTCGACCACCCCGGAACGTCCTTGGGTGATCAAGAGTGTGCGACGGCGAGTCCGCCGGCCACTCAGTCGCCGATGAGCGCGTCCACGAACGCCTCCGGCTCGAACGGCGCGAGATCGTCCGCGCCCTCGCCGAGCCCGACCAGCTTGACCGGCACGCCCAGCTCACGCTGGACCGCGATCACGATGCCGCCCTTGGCCGTACCGTCCAGCTTGGTCAGCACGATGCCGGTGATGTCCACGACCTCGGCGAACACACGGGCCTGCACCAGGCCGTTCTGGCCGGTGGTGGCGTCCAGGACGAGCAGCACCTCGTCCAGCGGCGCGTGCTTCTCGACCACGCGCTTCACCTTGCCCAGCTCGTCCATGAGGCCGGTCTTGGTGTGCAGGCGCCCGGCGGTGTCGATGAGGACGACGTCGACACCCATCTCCTTGCCCTCCTTCACCGCGTCGAACGCGACGGAGGCGGGGTCGCCGGCCTCGGGTCCGCGCACGGTGTAGGCGCCGACGCGCTCGCCCCAGGTCTGGAGCTGGTCGGCGGCGGCGGCCCGGAAGGTGTCGGCGGCGCCGAGGACGACGCTGCGGCCGTCGGCGACGAGCACACGGGCGAGCTTGCCGGTGGTGGTGGTCTTGCCGGTGCCGTTGACGCCGACGACCATCACGATGCCGGGCTTGCGGTCCTCCGGCTCGGTCTTCACGGTGCGGTCGACATCGGTGCCGATCAGCTTCAGCAGCTCCTCGCGGAGCAGACCGCGCAGCTCTTCGGGGGTGCGGGTGCCGAGGACCTTCACCCGTTCACGCAGCCGCTCGACGAGTTCCTGGGTGGGCTGCACGCCGACGTCGGCCGTGAGCAGCGTGTCCTCGATCTCCTCCCAGGTGTCCTCGTCCAGGTGCTCGCGGGAGAGCAGCGTGAGCAGGCCCTGCCCCAGGGCGTTCTGGGAGCGGGACAGGCGGGCCCTCAGGCGGACCAGCCGGCCCGCGGTGGGCTCCGGGATCTCGATCTCGGGAGCCTCGACGGTGGGAGGCTCCTCCACGACGACCGGTGCGGGGCCGCCGGGGAGATCCACCTCCTCGATCGTGCGGCGCGGTTCGTCGCGTGGCGTCTCGGCCTCGTCGCCGACGTGCGGCTCGGCCGGGGGCGCGGTGATGTCGGGCGTGCGGGGGGGCGGCGGGGGCAGCGGCTTCCGGCGCCGGCTGCCCACGATCAGCCCGCCGAGCGCGCCGAGCACGACCACGGCGATGACTACAGCAAGGATGACGGTTTCCATAACCCGACCAGTATCGGACATGGGGTGCGCCAGAACCCCGTTTGTGGCTTCGTCCGAGAGACAAAGGCCACTTAGCACGCGGAGTCGGAGCAAAGTACGATGGTGGCCACGCGATCCACGCGCGTAGAGTCCCCACGTCACCCTGTCCCCCCATGTCTGGCACCTCTCTCATGAGCAAATCCGTCGAGACCGAAGGCGCTCTCGAAACCCGCGGGATCGAGCAGGTCCCCGACCACGAGCGCACCGCGAAGACCCGGGAGCTGTTCCCCACCTGGGTCGGCGCCAACATCAGCGTGCTGCTTCTGACCATGGGCGCGAGCCTGGTCGTGGCGTACCACCTGAACATCTGGCAGGCGCTGGTCGTCGCGATCGCCGCGCCGCTCGTGTCGTACGGCCTGGTGGGTCTGATCGGCATCGCGGGCAAGCGGGGCGGCGCGCCCGGCATGGCGCTGTCGCGGGCCGTCTTCGGTCAGCGCGGCAACCTGCTGCCCGGTTCGCTGATCTGGGTCGCGCGCTGGGGCTGGGAGACCATCAACGCGGTGACCGGCGCGTACGCGATGCTCACCATCCTGGACATCCTGTTCGGCATCAAGGCGAACAGCGTGCTGGACATGGTGACGCTGCTGGCGTTCGTCGTCTCGACCTTCGCGATCTCCGGACTCGGCATCAACGCCGTCCAGAAGTGCAACAAGTACGCGACCTATTTCTTCGGTGTCTTCTCGGTGCTCGTCCTGGCCTATCTGGTGGCGAACACCGACTGGCGGAAGGTGATGGACCACAGCGCCGGCTCCACGGCCGCGGTCATCACCGGTATCGGCATGATCGCCGCGGGCGGTGTCAGCTGGATCCCGTCCGCCCCGGACTTCACCCGCTACCTGCCGCGCACGGCCTCCTCCAAGGCGATCGTGGGTACGGCGGTGGGCGGCGCCGGAGTCGTCGTGCTGCCCATGGTTCTGATGGGCGCGGTGATGGCGGTGTCCACGCCGGACCTGGCCTCGGCGAGCGACCCGGTGTCCTTCCTGGGCGAGATCCTGCCGACCTGGATCGCCGTGCCGTACCTGTTCATCGCGCTGATCGGCATGCTGCTGATCAACTCGATGTCGATGTACTCGGCTGGGTTCACCGCGCAGACCCTGGGCTTCAAGGTGCCCCGGCACTGGGCGGTCTCGGTGAACGCCGTGATCTCGCTGATCTTCGGCGGGGTGCTGATGCTGGTCGCGACGAGCTTCATGGGCTCGTTCATCGCCTTCCTCTCGCTGCTGGCGGTCGCCTTCTCCGCCTGGGTCGGCGTGTTCGGGGCGGACATGTTCCGGCGCACGGAGTACGACGGCCGGGCGATGGCCGACACCACCCGCACCAGCGCCTACTGGTACCGGGGCGGCTTCTCCCCCGCGGCCGTGGCCGCCTGGGCGGTGGGCCTGCTGTCGGGCCTGATGTTCACCACCTCGGACTGGTTCACCGGCCCGCTCGCGGCGAACAACGTGATCGGCGAGTACGGCCTCGGCTGGGTCGCCACGATCGTGATCTCGGGCGCGCTGTACCTGGTGCTGCCGAAGCCGGCGGTCGAGCGCCCGGCGGCCGGCGCCCCCGCCGAGGAGCCCGAGACCCTGGCCGTCTGACGCTGTGTCAGCTAACGTCCCCCTCCACCGAGTCCTACCGGAGGGGGACTTCGCATGCCCGTCACCGTCGTACGTTTCAACCTCGTCGCTCCCGGCGCCCCTCCCGCCGCCCTCTCCGCCCGCTACCGGGCCGCCCTGGAGATGGCCGCGTACGCGGACGAGCACGGGATCAGCACCGTGCAGACCGAGGAGCACCACGGCGCCGACGACAACTGGCTGCCCTCGCCGTTCGCCTTCGCGGGCGCGGTGTTCGGCGCGACCCGCCGGATCGCGGTGACGGTGTCGGCGATGATCGGCCCGCTGCACGATCCGCTGCGGCTGGCCGAGGAGATCGCCGTCCTGGACCTGCTGAGCGGCGGCCGGCTGGTGACCGTGGCCGGGATCGGGTACCGGCCGGAGGAGTACGACCTGTTCGGCGTGGACTGGGAGCGCCGGGGCCGGATCCAGGACGAGCTGCTTTCGACGCTGCTCGACGCCTGGACCGGCGAGGAGTTCACGTACCGGGGCCGCAGGGTGCGGCTCACCCCGCGGCCGTACACCGATCCGCATCCGCTGCTGCTGGTCGGCGGCTCCTCCAGGGCCGCCGCCCGCCGGGCCGCCCGGTTCGGCCTGCCCTTCTTCCCGAGCGCGCACCTGCCGGAGCTGGAGGCGTACTACAAGGAGAAACTGACCGAGTACGGCACCGAGGGCTGGACGATGATGCCGGCCGCCGAGACCCCGCTCCTCCACCTCGCCGACGACCCGGACCGGGCGTGGGCCGAGTACGGCGGGCACTTCCTGCACGAGGCCCGGACCTACGCCTCCTGGCAGTCGGGCCGGATCCGCTCGGCGGTGCGGTCGGCGGCCACGACCGTGGCGGAGCTGCGCGCGGAGGGCGTGTACCGGATCCTCACCCCGGAGCAGTGCGTGGCGCAGGGCCTGGACAGCCTGGTGCTGCATCCGCTGGCGGGCGGGATGCCGGTGGAGGAGGGCTGGCGCAGCCTCGGACTGTTCGCGGAACGGGTCCTTCCGGCACTGGCGGACCGCCGCGGGTCGTGACGCTGCCGCGGAGACGGTTTGGCAGGGCGGCGGTCCGGCGGTCCCGGCAGGGGCGGCAGTCCGGCGGCCCCGGCAGGGGCGGCAGTCCGGCGGTCCCGGCAGGAGCGGCGGTCCGGCGGTCCCGGCAGGGGCGGCAGTTCGGCGGTCCCGGCAGGGGCGGCAGTTCGGCAGCCCCGGCAGGGGCGGCAGTTCGGCAGCCCCGGCAGGGGCGGCAGTTCGGCAGCCCCGGCAGGGGCGGCAGTTCGGGCAAGGGCGACAGCCCGGCAGGGGCGACAGCCCGGGCAAAGGCAGCAGCCCGGCACAGGCGGCAGCCCGGCAAGGCGGGCACCCCGGCAAAGGCGGCATGATCTCGTCCGGCTGCCCTCGATAGGGGGCGGGGTGCGCGCACGGCTTGCGGAGGAGCGGCGGTTGTGGATACCGGCGGCTACCGGGCCACTGGGGAGGCCGGGGTGCCGGGGCTTCGGGACTGCCGGGAGGTCGGGGGTGCCGGGCTACTGGGCTGCCGGCGAGACCGGGGCTGCGAGGCTGCCAGGAGGTCGGGGGTGGCGGTCTACTGGGGCTGCCGGGGCAGCCGGGCTACTGGGGCTGCTGGGCCTGGCGGGTCTGCCGGCGGGAACGGGACGGCTGGGCACCAGGACGGCCGGGGGCCGGTGCGGGTCCTGGGCACCGGGGCGGCTGGGGCCAGGGTGGCTGGGCCGGGGCCAGGACACCTGCGCGGCCGGCGGCCACAGTGGCTGGGCCGGCGTCCAGGACCTCCGGGCGGCTGGGCCCGGATCCAAGCCACCCCGGCGGCAAGGGGGTTCAGCGGCTGGGCCCGGGACCAAGACACCCGAGCGGGCGGGGCCCACAGCGGCTGAGCCCGCGTCCAGGACACCGGCACGGCCGGGGGCCAGGGCGGGTCATGGGTGTGGGGCCGTACGACACCGCCGCCCCCGGTCCGGGCAGTGGCCGGGCCGGGGGCGGCGGACGGTTCGAGGGGAGGGGCAGCGGGGACTTGGCCCTTCCCCCCGAGTTCGGGGCGCCTCGTCACGAGGCTCAGCCCATCTCCTCCAGCGACTTGCCCTTCGTCTCCTTGACGAACCTCAGGACGAACGGGATGGAGAGCGCGGCGAAGACGGTGTAGATCACGTAGGTGCCGGAGAGGTTCCAGTCGGCCAGCGACGGGAAGCTCGCGGTGATGGCCCAGTTGGCGATCCACTGCGCGGCGGCGGCCACGCCCAGCGCGGCGGCCCGCAGCCGGTTCGGGAACATCTCGCCGAGCATGACCCAGACGACCACACCCCAGGACAGGGCGAAGAAGAGGACGAACACGTGGGCGGCGATCAGGGCGGTCCAGCCCTGGGCGCTCGGCAGCTTGCCGCCGACCAGGTCGTAGCTGAACGCCCAGGCCTCCAGGGCGAGGCCGACGGCCATGCCGACGGAACCGATGAGGGCCAGCGGCCTGCGGCCGACGCGGTCCACGAAGATCATCGCGATCACGGTGCCGACGATGTTGATGATCGACGTCGTGAAGGAGTAGAAGAAGGAGTCCGTCGGGTCGACACCGACCGACTGCCACAGCGTCGAGGAGTAGTAGAACGCGACGTTGATGCCGACGAACTGCTGGAAGACCGACAGACCGATACCGATCCAGACGATCGGCTTGAAGAAGAAGGAGCCGCCGAGCAGGTCCTTGAAGGAGGACTTGTGCTCGCTCTTCATCGCCAGCTCGATCTCGGCGACGCGGGCGTCCAGGTCGATCTCCGTGCCCTCGACCTCGGCGAGGATCTCGCGGGCGCGCTCACGCTTGCCGACGGAGAGCAGGAAGCGCGGGGACTCGGGGATCGCGAAGGACAGCAGGCCGTAGAGCACGGCCGGGACGACCATCACGCCCAGCATGACCTGCCAGGCCTCCAGGCCCATCAGCTTGCCGCGCTGGTCGCCGCCGGAGGCGTTGAGCAGGCCCCAGTTCACGAGCTGGGAGATGGCGATGCCGACGACGATCGCGGCCTGCTGGAAGGAGCCGAGCCGGCCGCGGTAGGCGGGCGGGGCGACCTCGGCGATGTACGCCGGGCCGATGACGGAGGCCATGCCGATGGCGAAACCACCGACGATGCGCCAGAGGGCGAGGTCCCACAGCGCGAAGGGCAGCGCGGAGCCGACGGCGCTGATGGTGAACAGGACCGCGGCGATCTGCATGCAGCGGATGCGGCCGATCCGGTCGGCGATGCGGCCGGCGGTGGCGGCGCCGATGGCACAGCCGATCAGTGCGATCGCGATGACCTGGGCGAGTGCGGCGGATCCGATGTCGTAGCGGTCACGGATGGCCTCGACGGCCCCGTTGATGACGGAACTGTCGTAGCCGAAGAGGAAGCCGCCCATCGCGGCAGCCGCTGCGATGAAGATGACGTGCCCGAGATGTTCGGGGTGAGCCGTCCTGGCTCCTGACTGAGGTGCCTGCGCTGTGCTGGTCACGTGTATCTCCTCGGGCCACGGCAACGCTGCCGTGTGGGGTGAGCCCTCTCAGGTGGCGACACCTGAAGGTAAAAGCAACGTTGCAGAGACTATGCCTTCAAGTTTCGAAGTCAATACTTCAACGGCTGTGAGTTTTTAGATATGCCAGCGCACTCTGTGTTCACTTTTTGAACACAGAGTGAGTCGATCTTGAGAACCGCTACCGCAGTCGCTGGGAGATGACCTTGGACACGCCGTCGCCCTGCATGGACACGCCGTAAAGCGCGTCGGCGACCTCCATCGTGCGCTTCTGATGCGTGATCACGATGAGCTGCGAGGCCTCCTGCAGCTCCTGCATGATCCGGATCAGCCGCTGGAGGTTGGTGTCGTCCAGCGCGGCCTCGACCTCGTCCATGACGTAGAAGGGGCTCGGCCGGGCCTTGAAGATCGACACCAGCAGCGCGACCGCCGTCAGCGAGCGCTCACCGCCCGAGAGCAGGGAGAGACGCTTGACCTTCTTGCCCGGCGGCCGTGCCTCGACGTCCACGCCCGTGGTGAGCATGTTGTCGGGGTCGGTCAGCACCAGACGGCCCTCACCGCCCGGGAACAGCCGGCTGAAGACACCCTCGAACTCCCGGGCCGTGTCCCGGTAGGCCTCGGTGAAGACCTGCTCGACGCGCTCGTCGACCTCCTTCACCACCTGGAGCAGGTCGGCGCGGGTCTTCTTCAGGTCCTCCAGCTGCTCGCTGAGGAACTTGTGCCGCTCCTCCAGCGCCGCGAACTCCTCCAACGCCAGGGGGTTGACCTTGCCCAGCTGCTGGTACGCCCGCTCGGCGGCCTTGAGCCGTTTCTCCTGCTCGGCGCGTGCGAAAGGGCGCGGCTGGTTGCGCGGGTGGTCCGGGTCCTCGGGCAGCCGCTCGCCGTCGGCGGGGGGCGAGGGCGGCACGGGCTGGTGCGGGCCGTACTCCGCCACCAGTCCCTCCGGTTCGACACCCAGCTCCTCCAGCGCCCTGGCCTCCAGCTGCTCGATGCGCAGCCGCTTCTCGGCACCGAGTACCTCGCCCCGGTGGACCGAATCCGTCAACTTGTCGAGCTCCGCCTTCAGTTCACGGCCCGCCGTACGGGCGGCGGCCAGTTCCTGCTCGCCCCGGGCCTTGGCGGCCTCGGCGGCGGACCGCTCCTGCTCCGCCCGCGCGAGGGACACCTCCACGTGCGCGAGCAGCTGCCGGGCACCGGAGGCGACGGCTTCAGCGACCGCCGCTTCGTGCCGCAGCCGGGCCCGGCGCTGCTCGGCACGCGCGCGTGCCTCGCGTTCGGCGCGGGCCGCCCGGTCGAGTGAGTCGGCGCGGCCGGCGAGCCCCTTGACCCGCTCCTCGTGCGTACGGACCTGGAGGCGGGCCTCCATCTCGGTCTGCCGGGCGTTGGCCCCGTCGGCCGCGAGCCGGTCCCGCACCGAGGTGTCCGGCTCCTCCTCCACCGGCATCTCCTCGGCCACGGCCAGCCGCTCGGCCAGCTCCTCGGCCTCCTGTACGGCCTTCTCCAGCGCCTCCTGCGCACGAGCCGCCGCCGCGGCCGACCGCTCGGCCTCCCCGGCGGCGCCGCGCGCCTGTCCGGCGAGCCGGCCGAGCTGCTGGGCCACGGACGACTTCTCGCGGTCGGCGGCCCGGCGGCGCTCTCCGAGTTCCTCCACGAGGGCGGCGGCCTGCTTGCGGTGCTCGGCCGCGGCCTGCTGGGCCTCGGCCAGTTCCGCGCAGCGCACCTCCAGGTCGGCCAGTTCGGCCGCGGCCTCGTCGACGGAGGCCTGCACCTCCAGCAGGCTGGGCGCGCCGGCCGAGCCGCCGTGCGCGAAGTGGGCGCCGAGGAGATCGCCCTCGGCGGTGACGGCGGTCAGCTCGGGGCGCGAGTAGACGACGGCCTCGGCGTCGTCCAGGGTCTCCACCACGACGATTCCGCGCAGGAGGCGGCGGACGGCGGGCATCAGCTCGGCGGGCCCGCGGACGAGACCGGCGGCGGGGAGAGGGGTGCCGGGGAGGGCGGCTGGTGCTGTGCCGGGCTGGGGGGTGCCGGTGCCGGGGAGGGGCGTGCCGGGGAGGCTTTCGGTGGCGGGGGCGGCGGCCGCGCGGGGCGCCGACCCGTCGTCGCCGGCCGCCGGTACGCCGTGGTGGAGCGCCCCGTCCCCCGCGCCCCCACGGGACGCCGGCCCACCATCGCCGACTGCCGGTACGTCGTGACCGAGCGCGCCGTCCCCCGTGCTCCTGTGGGGCGCCTCCTCCGGCGCTCCCGTAAGGATCAGGGCCGCCCTGCCCCCGTCCTGTTTGCGGAGCAGGGTGATCGCCTCGGCCGCCGCCGCGGGGGTCGTCACGGCGATGGCGTCTGCCGCCGCGCCGAACGCCGCCGCCAGGGGGATCTCGTAGCCCGGGGTGATCCTGAGCAGTTCCGCCGCGGGGCCCAGGACTCCGGTGAGGCGGTCGCGGGCGCCGAGCAGTATGCCGGTGCCGTCCTTACGGCGCAGACCCAGGGCCAGGGCCTCGTGGCGGGCCTGGGTCGCGGCGCGGCCGCGCTCGGCGGTGGTGAGTGCCTCGCGGGCCGCGCCCAGGGCCGCTTCCGCCTCGGTCAGCCGGCGCTTGGCCGCCTCGTGCCGCTCGGCCAGGTCCGCGTCGCCGGCGTCGAGGCCGTCGACCTCGGCCTGGAGGGCCTCGTACTCCTCCTGGGCACGGACCGCGCGTTCCTGTGCCTCGTCACGGGCCGTGGCCAGCCGGTCGATCTCGGCCTGTGCGGAGGCGGCGCGCGAGCGGGCCGCGTTGACCTGCCCGGACAGGCGGGCCAGGCCCTCGCGGCGGTCGGCGATGGCGCGGGCGACGTCCTTGAGCCGGCGCTCCTCGGCCGCCAGCTCGCGCTCCAGTTCGGCGCGGTGGGCGACCGTGTCGTCCAGTGCCCGCTGGGCCGCCTCCAGGGCCGCCTCCAGCTCGGCCTCCTGCTCCCGGACGCGGGCGGCCTCGCGCTCCAGCTCCTCCGGGTCCCGGCCGCGCCGCTCCTCCGGCGGGGCGGAGGTGGCGCTCTTGACCCGGGCGTCGGCCAGCGAGACGGTGCCGCGCACCCGCTCGGCCAGCTGGGACAGCTCGTACCAGCTCTGCTGGGCGCGCTGGAGGCGCGGGGCGAGCCGGCGGACCTCGTCCTCCAGCAGGGCCTCGCGGTGGAGGGCCTTCTTCAGCTCCTGTTCCGCGGTCTCCTTGCGTTCCTTCAGCGCGGCCTCGTCGGCGATCTCGGCCCGGAGGGCTTCCCGCAGGCGTACGAGGTCGTCGGCGAGGAGCCGCAGGCGGGCGTCACGGAGGTCGGCCTGGATGACGGCGGCCCGGCGGGCGACGGCGGCCTGCCGGCCGAGGGGCTTGAGCTGGCGCCGCAGCTCGTCGGTGAGGTCCTGCACGCGCGCGAGGTTGGCCCGCATCGCGTCCAGCTTGCGGAGCGCCTTCTCCTTGCGCTTGCGGTGCTTGAGGACGCCGGCCGCCTCCTCGATGAAGGCGCGGCGGCCCATGGGGTCGGCGTGCAGGACGGAGTCGAGCTGTCCCTGGCCGACGATGACGTGCATCTCGCGGCCGATGCCGGAGTCGGAGAGGAGCTCCTGGATGTCCAGCAGGCGGCAGGTGTCACCGTTGATCTGGTACTCGCTGCCGCCGTTGCGGAACATGATCCGCGTGATGGTGACCTCGGCGTACTCGATGGGCAGCGCGCCGTCGGAGTTGTCGATGGTCAGGGACACCTCGGCGCGGCCGAGCGGCGGGCGGCCGGTGGTGCCGGCGAAGATGACGTCCTCCATCTTGCCGCCGCGCAGCGACTTGGCGCCCTGTTCGCCCATGACCCAGCTGAGCGCGTCCACGACGTTGGACTTGCCCGAGCCGTTCGGGCCGACGACGCACGTGATGCCGGGTTCGAACCGGAGCGTGGTCGCGGAGGCGAACGACTTGAACCCGCGGAGGGTCAGGGCCTTGAGGTGCACGCCGCCGGACTCTACCCGGCGCCGCCATCTCACTCCATGAACCCTCGCAACCGCGCGGTTTCGTCATTGAACGGAGAGGGCACACCAGATGGTGAAGAGAGTGAAAGGATGTGCGGGGGAAAGAAGGAAGGGACGCCGAAGCGTCCCTTGCAAATCTGACGACTGGATCTCAGTCGTTCGATCAACTTGAGCGGTTGATACGGGCGGCCTGATCGCTGTGGCTGCTGTCGTGGAGCGTTGCAACGATCAGGTGAGCGCAGGCTCCGCCTGGTGTGCGTCGATGCTCTCCATGATCCTGTCCTGAGAGGCGGCAGCCGTCAGCGCGTCGTTCTCCGCCTGGATCCGTACGAGCTCGGACTCCAGGTCCTGAACACGCTGCTGCAGCCGTCGCATCTCGGCGAGGAGTCGAGGGTCGGAGCCGCCGACGTAACCGAGAAGCGCCTTTGCCATGATGGATGGTCCTCCACAATGAGTGACCGACCGATGCGGTGTGGGTCGTGAGGGATTCGCACCCGCGGTGCTTGGCACATCGGGGTGTTGCTCTGCTGTTGCTCCATGCCAAACAGCTAAGGTGCGCGGGGCTTTCAGCGTCTCACCAAAAAGTTTGACGGTCAACACGATCACGCCCTGTATTGGGGGGCGAACCGGGGTGCGCGGCCGGAAACTCGGCGGCGCTGGGACTCCTCCGGGCCCTCAGGGCGTGGCGACCAGCAGTACCTGCGGAGCCTGCCATGTCGCGCCCGTCTTGGCAACCACCAGGGCGTTTCCGCTTCCGCACATGCCCCCGGCAGCTTGCCCCGCGCCGGGACAAGGGGCTTCGGGGCTCGGGATCAGCGGATGGCGAAGCTGTCGTACCCGCCGCGCGGTGTGTCCCAGATCTCGGTGACGCCGTCCACGCGCCCGGGCGTGTCGCTGCCCTGGAGCCAGCCCAGCAGCCCCTCGCACCCCTCACGTGGCCCCTCCGCGACCACCTGCACCCGGCCGTCGGCCAAATTGAGAGCAAAACCACTCAGCCCGCCGATCTCCAGCGCCTTGGCCCGCGTGAACCAGCGGAAACCCACGCCCTGCACGTGTCCACGCACCCAGGCGATCAGTCGTACGTCCTCGCTCATGGGTGCAACCTAACCGGCCGGTGTCATGCGGGACACATCGTCCCCGATCGCCATGGGGTACCGTCCGGACCCAATGAATCCCATCTGAAACTCACTCGATCGAGTGAGTCGGGTTGACCGGACGGAGTCACTCACTCCGCGTCGCCCGCCGCGCGTCGCTCACCGGGAGTCGCCCCCCGCGCGGGTACCGGTCGGCCGCGAGCACGAGGAAGAGGGCAAGGACATGGGACGCCACCGACGCTCCGCCGCCGGCCGCGCCGCCACGGGCCGCGCCACGGGGGTCACGCACACGCAGCGCTCCGGCTCCGGCTCCGGCTCCGGCTCCGGCTCCGGCTCCGGCTCCGGGAGTGGGGACGCCCGGCACTCGTCCCGGGACGAACGCCGGATACCCATGGGCATAGCGCCCTATCTGAACCCCGAGGCCTACGCCGAGGCGACCGCCAAGGCGCAGGCCTATCTTTTCGCCACGGACGACACCGGCTCGGCCTTCCCGTCGCCGCCCGGCCCGGCGTCCCCGTCCGGCCCGGCGTCCTCCGCCGGCTCCGGTGCTTCCGCCCCGGCCGGCGGGCCGTCCCGTGAGCGTCGCCGGCGCGGCGGGGCCGGACGGCCGGTGCGTGCGGGTCTGCTCGGGGTGTCCGCGGCCGTAGCGCTCGGCACGGTCGCGGTGACCACGGGCGTGGTGCCGGGCCTGGACCACTACCGGTTCGGTGGCAGCACGCACACCGCCGGCGGGGACCGGGTGCAGTCCGCGGCCGCTCCCGGCAACACGGTCGGCGAGCAGGGCGGCACCTCGGGCAGCGTCGACGGCCCCGCCGCGACGCCCACCGCCGGAACCGCCGGCCGCGCCGGCTCCCCGAGTCCGTCGGCCTCCGCCTCCCCGTCGGCCTCTCCCCGTCCCCCGTCCCCCTCCGCTTCCCGCTCCCCCTCGGCCTCCCGCTCCCCCTCGGCTGCCGCCTCGAAGCCGGCGTCCCCGACCCGTACCACGCCGAAGACGCTTGCGAGGAAGCCGGCGCCGAGGACCACCCCCAGGGCCACCCCGGCGAAGCCTTCCGCGACTCCGAGGCCGAAGGGCACCCCGTCCCGCACGGCCACCAAGGCACCGGCGGCCACCAAGGCACCGGCGCCGGCCACCACGCCCGTGGCGGTGTCGCGCGAGGCCGCCGTCGAGGCCGAGGTGCTGAAACTCGTCAACGAGGAGCGGACGAAGGCCGGCGTCAGCCCGCTGGCGGCGAACTCCTCGCTCACGAAGCTGGCGGAGAAGTTCAGCGACGACATGGCCGCGCGGAACTTCTTCGACCACACCGACCCGGAGGGCAGGTCACCGTGGGACCGGGCCGCGGCGGCCGGTGTCACCGACCTGGGCGGCGAGAACATCGCCCGCGGCCAGGCCGACGCGGCGGCCGTGCTGCGGGCCTGGATGAGCAGCCCCGGCCACCGCGCCAACATCCTGAATCCCGGCTTCAAGACCCTCGGCGTCGGCGTCCACCTCGGCCCGGGCGGGCCTTGGTGGACGCAGGACTTCGGGTACTGAGACATCCGCGGGCAGTCCCCCGCGCGGAGATGCCTCACGGCCGGGAGTCACGGTTCCGGACGGCGCTGATGCCGGCACTGGCATCACCGGAATGCCCGGAGGCGTAGGCCTGCCGGCCGACCGGCGCCGTACGGGGGAATGGCCGCACGTCCCAGCGTGCCCTGCGCATGTCGGAGGACCGCCGTCGGCAGGCTGTACGTCGATCTGCAGGCTGTCGAATGGGATGAAAGGCCGGTCGAGTGAAGTTCACCAGACGCCTCGCCACGATCAGCGGCGCCGTGACGGCGATGCTGCTCCTCGGCGCGGGAGGCGCCCACGCCCAAGGCGACGGGGGCCTCCTGTCACTTCTGGGCGGTTCACCGCTGATCCAGGTCTGCTACCCCATGGGGCAGGTCGGACAGGGCAACGTCAACACCGGGTTTCAGGACGTCAGTTGCAGCTCGAACGCCCAGGTGACGCCCCCGGCTGACGGTGCGGGGGGTGTGACGGGTGCCCAGCGGGTGTCCGGCCCGACCGTGGTGATTCCCCCGGGCGGGTCCGGTGAGTCCACCGTCGTCTGCCCCGCCGGGAAGATCGCCACGGGGGGAGGCCCCGTCTCGTTCGGGCCGGGCTTTCGGACCGAGGAGTCCTTCCCCCTCTCCACGCCATCGGGACCTCCCGACTCCTGGGTCGCCGGCGGCACCAACGAAAGCTCGACAAGCGTTTCCATGCACGTCGAGGCGGTCTGCGTCAACGGTACTCAGTAAGGCTCGGTAAGTAAGCCCAACGCCGATCGGCCGCCGCCCGGGACGGCGGCCGACGGGCGGCTTCACGCGGCGGTGCGGCCGCGGCGGAAGGTCTTCGCCGTCTCGGCCACCCGGCGGCCCAGGTGCTCGGCGGTGGCCATGTCGGCCTTGTGGACACCCTCGGGGCCCTGGTCGTTGTTGCTCTGGGCGGCGGCGCCGGCGAAGAAGCCGAGGCGGTTGAGGTCGTTCTCGGAGGCGGTGCTGCTGTTCCAGCCGGGGAGCAGGCCGAGGTTGACCCAGTGCATGCCGTGCTGGGCGGCGAGCGTCTGGAAGAACTGCAGGGTGTGCAGCTTGTCGCCGCTCTTGGAGGCGGAGTTGGTGAAGCCGGCGGCCAGCTTGTTCTTCCAGTCCTGGCCGAACCAGCGCTTGGAGGAGGCCTCGGCGAAGGCGTGGAAGGCGCCGGAGGCGGTGCCCATGTAGGTGGGCGAGCCGAAGACGATCGCGTCGGAGCGGTCCAGCGTCTCCCACTGCTCGTCGGTGATCTCGTCCACCTTGATCAGGTGGACCTCGGCGCCCGCGTCCAGGGCACCGGCGCGGACGGCCTCGGCGAGGACGGCGGTGTGGCCGTAGCCGGAGTGGTAGGCGATGGAAACGACGGGCGTGGTCATGCGTACTCCTGGAAAGGGCAGCGGGAAGCGGCAGCTCGACTGGAGAGCAGCTCGAAAGCAGTTACCAAAGGAAAGCACTAACTTCTGGTTAGTGCAACCTGGCAGTGAGCGCTGTCCGGGCGTACCCTTGCGCCATGACCGCCACCGCCCAGGACCACGACGACCTCGCGTACAACGTCTTCGCCAAGGCCTGCCCGTCGCGCGGCACGCTGGAGCACGTCACGGGCCGCTGGGGCGGGCTGACGCTCGGCGCGCTGTACGAGGGCTCGCTGCGCTTCAACGAGCTGCGCCGCCGCGTGGACGGGGTGAGCGAGAAGATGCTGTCCCAGACGTTGCACGCGCTGGAGCGAGACGGCCTGGTGTTCCGCGAGGCCCAGCCGACGAACCCGCCCCGCGTGGACTACGAGCTGACGCCGCTGGGCCGGCAGGTCGCCGAGCGGCTGCTGGCGCTCATCCACTGTGTGGAGGGCGCGATGGACGACGTCCTCGCCGCCCGCGCGCGTTACGACGAGACGCGCGGCGCCCTCTGACACTTCGGGCAGAAGTAGCTGGACCGGTTCATCCAGGGGCGGCGGCGCATGGGGGTGCCGCAGCGCTTGCAGGGCAGGCCCTCGCGGCCGTACGCGTCCAGCGAGCGGTCGAAGTAGCCGGACTCGCCGTTGACGTTGACGTACAGGCTGTCGAAGCTGGTGCCGCCGACGGCCAGGGCGTCGTTCATCACGTCCCGGATGTGGCCGAGGAGTTCCGCCGTGACCGGGCGGGTGAAGTTGGCCGTCGGGCGCTCGTAGTGGACGCGGGTGCGCCACAAGGCCTCGTCCGCGTAGATGTTGCCGACCCCGCTGATCAGCGACTGGTCCAGCAGGGCCCGCTTGATGGTGGTGCGCTTGCGGCGCAGCGCACGGTGGAAGGCGTCGTCGTCGAAGAGCGGGTCCAGCGGGTCGCGCGCGATGTGCGCGATGACGTCGGGCAGGCCGCCAGGAGTGTTGTCGTGCAGCGACAGGCCGCCGAAGGTGCGCTGGTCCACGAAGCGGAGTTCGGTGCCGAGGCCGTCGGCGAACCGGACGCGGATGCGCAGGTGCCTCTCGTCCGGCGCGTCCTGCGGCTGGACCAGCAGTTGCCCGCTCATCCCGAGGTGGGCGAGGACGGACTGGTTGGTCTCCTCCAGCGGCAGCCACAGGTACTTGCCGCGCCGGCGGGGCGTGCCGATGTGGTGGCCCTTGAGCCGGTGCGCGAAGTCGTCGGGCCCGGCGACGTGCCGGCGCACGGCACGCGGGTGCAGCACCTCGGTCTCGGCGACGGTCCGGTGGGCGACCCAGCGCTCCAGGCCCCGCCGGACGACCTCGACCTCGGGCAACTCGGGCACGGTACTCCTTCGGGCGACTGCGGAGGACGGCTGCGGAAAGCTGAGGGCAGGGTATCCCGGAGCCCACTCGGCCGACCGGGGCCCACTTGGCCGACCGGGCCGACCGGGCCGACCGGGCCGACCGGGCCGACCGGGCCGACCGGGCCGACCGGGCCGACCGGGCCGACCGGGCCGACTACGACGGCGTACCCCCTGGGCCGGACGCGAGGGCGTGACCCCGTGGGCGGCCCGGGAACGGAGCGAGCGCCCGCCTCCGCCGGGGGCGGGACGGGCGCTCAGGTGGTGCTGTTTCCGGTCAGGCGGTGGCGGACGACGTGTCGCCGTCCTTGACGGCCTCGTCGGCCGTCTCCCTCACAGGCTCCTTGGCCACCTTGGCGCGCTCGTCCGCGGCCGCGCGGATGGAACGCCAGGCGGACTCGGCGGCCTGCTGCTCCGCCTCCTTCTTGCTGCGGCCGGTGCCGGTGCCGTACGAGACGCCTCCGACGCGGGCGGCAGCAGTGAAGGTCTTCTCGTGGTCGGGGCCGGTCTCCGTGACCAGGTACTCGGGCACGCCGAGCCCCTCGATCGCGGTCAGCTCCTGGAGGGACGTCTTCCAGTCCAGGCCGGCACCGAGGTTGGAGGACTTCTCGATCAGCGGGTCGAACAGGCGGTGTACCAGTTCGGAGGCCGCGTCGAGGCCCTGGTCGAGATAGACCGCGCCGATCACCGCTTCCAGGGTGTCGGCGAGGATGGATGCCTTGTCCCGGCCGCCCGTGCCCTCTTCACCACGGCCGAGCCGGATGAAGGCGCCCAGGTCCAGGCCACGGCTGACCTCCGCCAGCGCACGAGAGTTGACCACCGCGGCCCGCAGCTTGGCCAGCTGGCCTTCGGGCAGGTCGGGGTGGGTGCGGTACAGCGTGTCCGTGACGACGAGGCCGAGCACGGAGTCCCCCAGGAACTCCAGCCGCTCGTTCGTCGGCAGACCGCCGTTCTCGTACGCGTAGGAACGGTGGGTCAGCGCACGCACCAGAAGGGCGGACTCGACCTGGTAGCCGAGCCGCCCTTCCAGAAGCGTGTGGGACGAGGCCTGCGGACTACCCCCGCGCTGGCGGGGACCAGCTGCTTTCGCGTCTGTCATCGGGCCTCTCACCAGCCACTCAGACTTCGAGGACCTGGCGCTTGTTGTAGGTGCCGCACGACGGGCACGCGATGTGCTGCTGCTTGGGCTCGTGGCAGCGCTCGCACGCAACCAGGGTGGGGACCGCAGCCTTCCACTGCGACCGGCGGTGGCGCGTGTTGCTGCGCGACATCTTCCGCTTCGGAACAGCCACGGCTACTTCTCCTGCTTCTCGTCGACGCCCGCTTCGGCGCCGCTCATCTCGTCCTTCTCGCCGTCCGTCATCGAACCGGCGAGTCCCTGCAAAGCCGCCCAACGGATGTCGACGGCGTCATGGTGGTGGCCCGGGTCGTCCGCGAGCCGCGCTCCGCACTCGGAGCACAGGCCCGGGCAGTCTTCCTGGCACACCGGCTGCATCGGCAGTGCGAGCACCACCGCATCGCGCAGCAGAGGTTCGAGGTCGAAGAGTCCGTCCTCGAGGAAGAACCTGTCCTCGTCGTCCTCGGCGTCGTCGCCCGGTTCCGCGATCACGCGGCCCCGGTCGTCGGCGTCAGGGTACGAGAACAGTTCCTGGAAGTCCGCTTCGAGCTCCAGCCCGACCGGCTCCAGACACCTTACGCACTCCCCCTCGGCCTGTGCACGGGCGGTGCCTGTGACAAGCACCCCTTCCAAGACCGACTCCAGCCGGAGTTCGAGTTCGACCGGGGCGCCTTCCGGCACTCCGATGACCCCCTGGATGCCGAGATCGGCGGGAGCGTCGATCGTGCGGGTCAGGCGCTGAAGCGCGCCTGGACGCCGACCCAGCTCGTGCGTGTCGAACACGAGGGGGTTGCGGTGGTCGAGGCGGGCGTTGGAGGCCATTCCTGCTTTCGATCTGCGAACTCGGAGGGACGCCGCCCGTCGGTGTTCCGGGGCAGCGGTGATCGCGGACATACGCGCGACCGAAGAGCCAGGATACTGGACCTTTCGCTCTGCGCCCAATCCGGTGCGCCTACAGGCCCCGGCCCTGCTCGTACGCCCTCAGCTGCTCCGCGCTGATCATGCCGGTGTCGAAGAGGCTGGTCTCGTCCAGGGCGTAGCCCTGCTGCCCCTGGGACTCGGGCTGGTGCTGCTGCGGCTGGTGCTGGGGCTGCCGGGGGTCGTAGCCGCCCTGCTGGGCGTCGTAGCCCTGGTAGGCGTAGGGGTCGGCCTGCTGGTAGCCGTACGGGTCCTGCTGCGGCGCGTAGCCGGGCTGCTGCGGGAAGCCCGTGTAGGGGTCCTCCTGCTGGAGGGGGGCGCTTCCCGCCGGGACGTAGCCGGAGCCGGGCGAGTAGGCGGGCTGCGGTTCGTACGACGGCTGCGGCGGCTGCGGCTGCTCCTGGGGCTCGGGCTGCCGCCGGTCCGCGCGGTCGCCGTCCGCGAGGGCCGCGAGGTCGGCGAGGTAGTCGGCGTCGCTGGAGTGCTGGAAGGTCGTGGTGTCGTCGGCGAGGGCGCCGAGGTCGTCGGTGGCGATCCGGCCGTGCAGCTTCTGCCGGCCCCGGCCGACGGCCTCCAGGGTCTTGGCGAGGACCGCCTCGAAGGCGCCGAGCTTGGCGTCGACGTAGGCGTCGGCGTTGTGGCGCAGGGTCGCCGGGTCCTGGCTGCGCTCGGGGGCGTCCTCGTCCTCGTAGCCGTGCTCGTCCAGGCCGGGCCCGGTGCCGAGGAGCTTCTCGCGGCCCCGGCCGACCGAGCCGAGGGTCTTGGTGAGGACGACCTCGAAGTTGGCGAGCTTGGAGTCGACGTAGTCGTCGGCCTCGGCGCGGATCTCCTCGGCCTCCTGACGGGCCTCGGCGAGGATCCGGTCGGCCTCGGCCTGGGAGCGGCGGGCGATCTCGGTGTCGGAGATCAGCGAGCCGCGCTCGGCGTGGGCGTGCTCGATGATCCGCTCGGCCTCCAGCCGGGCCTGCTCGACCATCTGCTCACGGTCGCCGATCAGCTCCTGCGCCTGGGCGAGGGAGCCGGGCAGCGCCTGACGCACCTCTTCGAGCATCGCGAGCAGCTCGGCGCGGTTGACCACGCACGATGCCGACATGGGCATGGACCGGGCACCGGAGACCGTGGAGACGATCTCGTCGAGCTTCTTCTGCACGTCCACCTGTGCTCGCCACTCTCTACAGCCGGGTTGGAGACGGACGGGACGACTGTAGCCCCATCAGCCCTGGGCGAGGCGTTCGTTGAGCGCCTCCAGGACCTCGGCCGGCACCAGGTGGGAGACGTCGCCGCCCCAGGCCGCGACCTCCTTGACGAGGGAGGAGGAGAGGAAGCTGTAGGTGGGGTTGGTGGGCACGAACAGGGTTTCGACGCCGGTGAGGCCGTTGTTCATCTGGGCCATCTGGAGCTCGTAGTCGAAGTCGCTGACGGCGCGCAGGCCCTTGACGATGGCCGGGATGTCACGCTGCTTGCAGAAGTCGACGAGGAGGCCGTGGAACGCCTCCACGCGGACGTTGGCGTACTCGGCGGTGACCCGGCGGATCAGGTCGATCCGCTCCTCGATCTCGAACAGGCCCTTCTTGGCCTGGTTGATCATCACCGCGACGTAGACCTCGTCGTAGAGACGGGAGGCTCGGGCGATGATGTCGAGATGTCCGTTGGTGATCGGGTCGAACGACCCGGGACAGACGGCGCGGCGCACTTGTGATCCCTCGCTCTCCGGTCCGGTCATCGTGCGTCTTCGCACGTAGAGGCGGCGCGACCGTACCAAAACGTTCCCTCGCCGTAGCGACGGGACCGGATCGCCTCGAAGCCGTCCGGCCAGTGGAATTCGCCGCCTCTGGTGCTGCGCTCCACGGTGACGAGCGCTTGCTCAGCGAGCCAGCGTTCCGAGCGGAGTGTGAGCAGGATCTCCCGAAGATCGTCGTCCGAGACGGCGTACGGGGGATCGAGGAAGACCAGGTCGTACGGCTCTTCGGGGGCCGGCTGCCTGATGATCTGCTCCGCTTTGCCCGTTCTGACCTCGGCGCCGGGAAGGCCCAGGTTCTTCACGTTCTCGCGGACGGTCCGCGCGGCCCGGGCGTCCGCCTCGACCAGCAGGGTGTGGCTCGCGCCCCGGGACAGGGCCTCCAGACCCACGGCGCCCGAGCCGGCGTAGAGGTCCAGGACCCGTTCGCCGTCCAGCGGGCCCCCGAGGAGGGACTGCCAGGTGGAGAAGAGGCCCTCGCGCGCGCGGTCCGAGGTGGGGCGGGTGCCGGTGCCGGGGGGCACTGCCAGGCGCCGTCCGCCGGCCCGGCCGGCGATCACGCGGGTCATGTGGGGTCCTTCTCGCTGGGCGGCTGTACGGGTTCATTGTGGCCGGTCGCGCGCTTCTTCGCGCCGCCCCCGGGAGGGGGGCCGTCTCACCCCTTGTCCAGGTACTGCTCCCTCTCCTCGTCCAGGAGGGCGTCCAGGGCCGTCCGCAGGGCCGGCAGGCCGGTCAGCTCCGGGTCGGCCGCCACCACCGCCGCCGCTTCCTCCCTCGCCTCCGCGATGACCTCCTCGTCCTCGATGACCGCCAGGACCCGCAGGCTGGAGCGGGCACCGGACTGGGCCTGGCCGAGGACGTCGCCCTCGCGCCGCTGTTCGAGGTCGATGCGGGACAACTCGAAGCCGTCGAGCGTGGAGGCGACGGCGGCCAGGCGCTGACGGGCGGGGCTGGCCTCGGGCATCTCGGTGACCAGGAGGCACAGGCCGGGGGCGGAACCCCGGCCGACGCGGCCGCGCAGCTGGTGGAGCTGGGAGACGCCGAAGCGGTCGGCGTCCATGATGACCATGGCCGTGGCGTTGGGGACGTTGACGCCGACCTCGATGACGGTGGTGGCGACCAGGACGTCCGTCTCGCCGGCGGCGAAGCGGCGCATCACGGCGTCCTTGTCGTCGGGGTGCATCCGGCCGTGCAGCACCTCCACCCGGAGGCCCTTCAGGGGGCCCCGGGCGAGCTGGTCGGCGACGTCGAGGACGGCCAGCGGGGGGCGCTTCTCCCCCTCGTCCTCGCCGGACTTCTTCCTGCCCGCCTTCCTGGGGTCGTCCTCCTCGTCCCCGATGCGGGGGCAGACGACGTACGCCTGGTGGCCGGCCTCGACCTCCTCGCGGACGCGTTCCCAGGCGCGGGCCAGGAAGTGGGGTTTGTCGGCGGCCGGGACGACATGGCTGGCGATCGGGGAGCGGCCGGCCGGGAGCTGGTCGAGGACCGAGGTCTCCAGGTCGCCGAAGACGGTCATGGCGACCGTGCGCGGGATGGGGGTGGCCGTCATGACGAGGAGGTGCGGGGACCGCTTCTCCCCCTGGGAGTGCGCCTTGCCGCGCAGGGCGTCGCGCTGTTCCACACCGAAGCGGTGCTGTTCGTCCACCACGACCAGGCCCAGGTCGTGGAACCGGACCGTGTCCTCGATGAGGGCGTGGGTGCCGATGACGACGCCCGCCTCGCCGGTGGCCAGGTCGAGCAGGGCCCGGCGGCGGGCCGCCGCGCCCATGGAGCCGGTGAGCAGGACGACCTTCGTGGCGTGCTCGGCGCCGCCCAGCATGCCGTGTTCGGCCAGCTCGCCCATCATCTCGGTGATCGAGCGGTGGTGCTGCTGGGCCAGGACCTCGGTGGGCGCGAGCATGGCCGCCTGGCCGCCCGCGTCGACCACGGCGAGCATGGCGCGCAGGGCGACCATCGTCTTGCCGGATCCGACCTCGCCCTGGAGGAGGCGGTGCATGGGGTGCGCGGTGGCCAGGTCGGCGAAGATCTCCTGGGAGACCTTCTGCTGGCCCTCGGTGAGCGTGAAGGGGAGGCGGTCGTCGAAGGCGGCGAGGAGGCCGTCCGGCCGGGGGACGCGCGGGACGGCGGCGAGCTGGGTGTCGGCGTGCCGGCGGCGGGCCAGGGCGACCTGGAGGACGAAGGCCTCGTCCCACTTCAGGCGGGCGCGGGCGTCGGCGATGTCGGCCTTGGTGTGCGGGCGGTGGATCTTGAGCAGGGCCTCGGGGAGGGGGAGCAGGCCACGGCCCTCGCGAAGGGTCTCGGGCAGCGGGTCGAGGGCTTCCTGGACGCTCGGGAGGACCGTCTGCACCGCCTTGCCGATCTTCCAGGACTCTAGTTTGGCGGTGGCCGGGTACAGGGGGATCAGCGCACCGGCCCAGCTCTCGACCGCCTCCTCGCCCTCGCCCCGGAGCAGTTCGTAGGCCGGGTGGGCGAGTTGGAGGCGGCGGTTGAAGACGGAGACCTTGCCGGCGAACATCGCGCGGGTGCCCGGCAGCAGTTCCTTGTGGGGTTTGTGGACGCCGGCGCCGAAGAAGACGAGCTGGAGCCGGCCGCTGCCGTCGGTGATGGTGACCTCGAGGCGCTGGCCCTTGCCGCGCGGGGCCTTGGCCGAGGCGAAGGTGTGCAGGCGGGCGTCGGCGACCTGGGCGACCACCGTGACGTGCTCGTCCATCGGGAGGTCGGCGAGGTGGGTGAGCTGCCCGCGTTCCTCGTATCTGCGGGGGTAGTGGTGCAGCAGGTCGCCGACGGTGTGCAGGCCGAGGTGCTCGGCCATCACCTTCGCGGTGGCGGGGCCGAGCACCTTCTTGAGCGGTTCTTGCAGTGCGGGCACGAGATCCATTGCACACCACGGCACTGACAATGCCGTAGACCCCGCCCTGGAAGGTTCCGGGCCGGACGCCGTAAACATCAGGGAAACCCCTGGTCAGACGGGCTGTTCCGGGCCTAGGATGGCCCGCTCCGGCCATCCTTCGCGGTCACCGCCCCGCCGGGACCGCCCGACCCCGCGCCGCGCACTCCCCCCTCCGGCGCAGTGACGATGGACTCCTCCCAGACCTCTCAGGCATCCCAGGCACCCCGGTCACCCCACCCACCTCACAGTTTCCAGGTCGACCTGCGCGGTCTGGTGGACCTGCTCTCCCATCACCTCTACTCCAGTCCCCGGGTCTACCTGCGCGAGCTGCTGCAGAACGCCGTGGACGCCGTCACCGCACGGCGGGCCGCCGAACCGGACGCCCCGGCGCGGATCCGGCTGCACGCGGCGGACGGCGCGCTGCGGGTGGAGGACACCGGCATCGGGCTCACCGAACCGGACGTGCACAGCCTGCTGGCGACCATCGGCCGCAGCTCCAAGCGGGCCGAGGGCCTGCAGGAGGCCCGGGCGGACTTCCTCGGCCAGTTCGGCATCGGACTGCTGGCCTGCTTCGTGGTCGCCGAGCGGATCCGGGTGGTCAGCCGCAGCGCCCGTACGCCGAAGGCCCCTCCGGTGGAGTGGACGGCACGCGACGACGGCTCGTACACCGTGCGCACGCTCCCCGACGCCGAGCGGCCCGAGCCGGGGACGACCGTGTACCTGACGGCGCGGGCCGGTGCGGCCGAGTGGCTGGCGCCCGAGCGGGTCCGCGAGCTGGCCCGGGACTTCGGCTCGCTGCTGCCGTACGACGTCCGGGTCGGCGGCGAGCCGGTCACCGACCTGCCCGCGCCCTGGGACCGCGCCCACCCGAGTCCCGCCGGCCGGCGCGTGGCGCTGGCCCGGCACTGCCAGGAGCTGTTCGGTTTCGCCCCGCTGGACTCGATCGACCTGGACGTGCCGCTGGCCGGGGTCCGCGGGGTGGCGTACGTGCTGCCGTCGGCGGTCAGCCCGGCACAGCGGGCGACGCACCGGGTGCACCTGAAGGGCATGCTGCTCACCGAGCGGGCCGAACAGCTGCTGCCGGACTGGGCGTTCTTCGTCCGCTGCGTCCTGGACACCGACAGCCTGCGGCCCACCGCCTCGCGCGAGGCGCTGTACGAGGACGAGACCCTCGCCGCCGTACGGGACGCCCTCGGCGCAAGGATCCGGTCCTGGCTGACCGGGCTCGCGGCCGGCGACCCGGAGCGCCTGTCGGCCTTCCTCGCCGTGCACCACCTGGGCGTGAAGTCCCTGGCCCGGCACGACGCGGAGATGCTGCGCACGATGCTGCCGTGGCTGCCGTTCGAGACGACCGACGGGCAGCTGTCCCTGGAGGAGTTCGCGCGGCGGCACCCCGTGGTGCACTTCACGCGCACCGTCGAGGAGTACCGGCAGGTCGCGCCGATCGCCTCCGCGCAGGGCGTCGGCGTGGTCAACGGCGGCTACACCTACGACAGCGAGCTGGTCGAGGCACTGCCGCGCGTGCGGCCGGGCACGGTCGTGGCCGAACTGGACGCCGACACCGTGACCGCGCACCTGGACGCGGTCGACCCGGGCGAGGAGCTGGCCCTGGCCGGTTTCCTGGCCGCCGCGCGGGACCGCCTCGACCCGCTGGGCTGCGACGTCGTCCTGCGGGCCTTCCACCCGCTGTCCGTGCCCGCGCTGCACCTGGACGACCGGGCCGCCCGGCACGAGCAGGCCCGGGCGGAGGCCGAGGAGCAGGCCGACGACCTGTGGGCGGGCATCCTGGGCTCGCTGCGCGGCAGCGCCCCGCGCGCGCGTCTGGTGCTCAACCACCTCAATCCGCTGGTCCGGCGGATCGGCGCGCTCCGCGATCCGGAGCTGATCGGCACCGCGACCGAGTCGCTGTACGGGCAGGCCCTGCTGATGGCGCAGCGCCCGCTGCGCCCGGCCGACTCGGCGCTGCTCAACCGGGCGTTCATCGGGCTGCTCACATGGGCGACCCACGGGGAGGGGGACGGACGATGAGCGAGATCACCGACTTCGACGCGCTGCGCCGGGCGCTGGCGGAGAACGCCGAGGAACCGGAGGGGCCGGCCCGCAACGCGCGCGCGGAGCAGCTGCTCGCCGAGGCCGAGAAACTGAACGTCCCGCTGGCCGTGATCGAGGCGCTCGGGCACCAGCTGAAGGTCTACAACTACAGCTCCGAGAAGGACAGGATGTTCGTCCCGTTCGCGCGGCTGCTGCGCATGTGGGACGAACGGCCGGAGGACTTCGACGAGTACGAGACGCACTCGCTGCACTGGGTCTTCAAGTGGATGTCGGCGGGCATGCTGGACCAGCCGCACATCCCGCTCGCCTCGATCGAGAAGTGGCTCGGCGAGATGGAGCACCGCTACCGGCTCGCCGGCCACTCGGAACGGGCCGTGCGCAGCGCGGAGTTCACCGTGGCCGCACACATCGGGGACCTCGCGCGGGCGGAGCGGGCGTACGCCGCCTGGCTGGCCGCCGACCGGGACACGATGGCCGACTGCCACGCCTGCGAGCTGCACGGGCAGGGCGTCTGGCAGGTGCGGTGCGGGCGGGACGCGGAGGCGCTCCGGCTGTGGCGGCCGGTGCTGGAGGGCGAGTTCGCCTGCGCCCACGAACCGCACACGGTGCTCGCCTCCTCGCTGGCCCCGCTGCTGCGCCTCGGCCGCCTGGAGGAGGCACGGGCCCACCACCTGCGCGGTTTCCGGCTGGTGCGGCCGATGGAGAGCATGCGGGGCGCGTACGCCGACCACGTGGAGTTCTGCGCGCTGACCGGGAACGAGGCGCGCGGTCTGGAGCTGCTGGCCGAGCGGCCGGCGTACTTCACGGACACCGGGCATCCGCGCAGCCGGCTGGACTTCATGGCCGTGGTGGCGCTGCTCATGGACCGGCTGACCGAGCTGGGCCTCGGCGCGCAGCGGGTGCCGGGGCCGGCCGGGCGGACCTGGACCGCGCGGGAACTCGCCGCGCACGCGCGCGCGGAGGCGACGGACCTGGCCGAGCGGTTCGACCGCCGCAACGGCACGTCCGCCGTGGGCGACCGGATCCGGGCGCGGATGGCCCAGCGCCCGCTGGAGGAGCGGCTGCCGTTGGGCGTGCGTACGGTGCGCCCCGCGCCGGTGCCCGCACCACCGGCCGCGGCGGCGGCCCCGGCGGCGGACGTCCCGGGCGGACCCGACCTGCCCGCCCTGCTCGCGGAGGCGCGGCGGATGTCGGAGACCCTGCGGCCGCACGCCCTGCAGGCGTGGGCGGCGGTCGCGCGGGCCGCCGGGGACGGCGCCGGCCTGGAGCCGCGCGACCGCGCGGAGCTCGCCGACCACGAGGCGATGGCCCGCGGTCCCGAGGGCCTCCCCCTGTTCGAGCGCGCGGCGGCCCTGTACGCGGAGGCCGGCGACCCCGGCGAGGCGCTGGCCGCACGCGCGCGTGCGGCGTACATCCGCGCCCTGGCGGGCGAGGTGGACGCGGCCCTCGCCGCGGTCACGGAGCTGTACGACCAGGTGCTCGCGCTGTACGCCGACGAGGGCACCGGGGTGCGGCAGACGGCGTCGGTGGTGATGAGCCGGGCGCGGGTGCTGATGCGACGGGTGCACGAGGCCGCCGCGGGCGGCGGCTCCGACGCCGTGCGGGCCGTCGCCGAGGCCGAGGCGGCCGTGCGGGAGGTGCCCGCGCTCGTCGAGGGGTGCGGCGGGGACGACGTACGGCTGGCGGCGCGGGCCGCCGAGGCCCGGGCGATGCTCGCCGAACTGGCCGCGCTCACCGGGGACGCGGAGCGGGCGGCGGAGCTGTTCCGGCGCTCCGCCGACGCGTACGTGGCCGCCGGGCTGCCCTGGTTCGCGGTGGAGTACGAGGTGCAGGTCGCCGCCCTGGCCCACCAGGCCGGTGACCTGGCCGGGGCCGAGCACGCGCTGCGGGCGGCCCTGGAGCACGGCGGCCCGTACGTGGAACCGGTGGGGCGGGCCCAGCTGCACCTCCAGCTCGCGGAGGTGCTCGGCGGCCGGGACGCGCCCGGCGAGGCGGCCGAGCACGCGCTCCAGGCCGCGCACTGGGCCGACGAGGCCGGTGAGAGCGCCACGCTGGGCGCCTGGGCACGGCAGCAGCTGGGCGGCTTCCTGCTGCGCCGGGGCCGGTACGCGGAGGCCGCCGAGGTGCTGGAGTCCGCACTGGCCGACCTGAGCGCCGAGGCGCACGGGGACGGGGTGGTCGTGCAGGCGCACTGGTGGCTCGGGGACTGCCTGGGCGAGCTGGGCGAGCACCGGGCCGCCGCCGAGGAGCGGCTCAAGGCGGCCGACCTGGCCCGGCACTGGCCCGAGCAGCAGGACCACGCCACGCTCGCCCACCTCGCCGCCGAGTCGCTGGGCAACGCGGGGCTGGCGACGGAGGCGGAGCGGGCCTACGCGCGCGCGGGCGAGCTGTGGCGGGCGCTCGGCAACGCCCCGTTCCTGGTCCGCTCGCTGCGCGCGCGGGCCTGGCTGGCGCTGGGCCGGGAGTCCGGTGCGGCGGACGCCCGGGCGCTGATGGCGGAGGCGGTACGGGAGTGCGAGACGGCGCTGGCGGCGGCCGAGGGGGCGGACCGGGAGGAGCTGGCCGCGGAACTCGGCGGCACCCACCGGCAGTGCGCGGAGCTGCTGGCCCGCTCGGCGTCCGAGGAGGCCGAGGACACGGCGATCCGGGCCGCGTTCGAGGCGGCGCTGGAGCAGATGAACCGGGCCGTGGCGGTGTTCGCCGGGCTCGGCACGGCGGGGCTGCACAGCCGTACCGGCGCCGAACTGGGCGCGGGCTGGCTGGAGGCCGACCTGGGCCGTCCGGCGGGGGCGGCGGCACGCGCGCGTGCGGTGCTCGCGGCCTACGCGGGAGCGGACGACGGCGACGAGACCGTGCTGGCCCGCCGGGAGGAGGCCGCGCAGATGCTGGAGGCCGCGCGGGAAGGGGAGGCTGCCGAGCGGGGCTGAGCGGCGGGGGCGCGTCACTCGACGCCGATGAGCAGCAGCGCTCCCTGCCTCCCCCCGCGGTAGGCGACCGTGTCCACCGCCAGGTAGGACTCCCGTACGTGGGCCTCCAGGTGCCCGGTGACGGTCGCGGGCGCCTCGTCGCCGACGACGAGCGTGACCAGTTCGCCGCCGGCCTGGAGCATGCGGTCCAGGACGGTCCGGGCGGTGGCGGTGACGTCCGCGCCGATCACCGCGACGTCGCCGTCGATCAGGCCGAGCACGTCCCCGGCCTGGCAGATGCCGGCCGTGGTCCAGGACTCGTGCTCGGCGACGACGACCTCGGCGTAGCGGGTGGCGCCCGCCGCCGAGGTCATCTGGACCACGTCCTCGTCGAACCGGCGCTCCGGCTCGTGCACCGCGAGCGCGGCGATGCCCTGGACCGCCGAGCGGGTCGGGATCAGCGCGACGCGGATGCCCTCGGTGCGGGCCTGCTCGGCCGCGGCGGCGGCCGTGTGGCGCAGGTCGGCGTCGTTGGGCAGCAGGACGACCTCGCGCGCGTGGGCACGCCGTACCGCCTGCACCAGCTCCCCGCTGGCGGGCGGCTCCCCCGGGCGCGCGAGGACGGTGGTCGCGCCCGCCTCGGTGTACAGCCCGGCCAGTCCCTCGCCCGGTACGACGGCGACGACCGCGCGCTGGGCCCGCTCGCGCGGCGGGCGCTCGCGTCCGGTGCGCACGTCGCCGAGCCCGAAGTGGGTGATCCGGATCCGGTACGGCCGCCCGGCCTCCACGCCGGCCTCCACGGCGGCGCCCGCGTCGTCCACGTGCACATGGACGTTCCACAGCCCGTCGCCGCCGACCACGACCAGGGAGTCCCCGAGCGCGTCGAGCCGCGTCCGCAGCCGGGCCACGGCCGCGTCGTCGGCCTCCAGGAGATAGATCACCTCGAAGGCGGGGCCGCCGGTGTCGGACGGGCACTCCGGGGCCGTCTCCACGGCCGGGTCCGTGCCCGCGGCTTCGGCCGGCTCCGTGCCCGTACCCGTCCCTCCGACCGTTCCTCTCCCCGCCCCGTGCCGCGCCCCTTCACCCGTCCCTTCGCGCGCGTGCGCGGCGGGCGCCTCCACGCGCGCGTGGAGGTCACGCGGCGGAGCCTCACGCGCCGCCTCCCCCGTGAACGCCTCCACCAGCGCCCCCAGCACCGCCACCAGCCCCCGGCCGCCCGCGTCGACGACGCCGGCCCGTTCCAGCACGGCCAGCTGGCCCGGGGTCGCGGCCAGCGCCGCCCGCGCGCCCTCGTAGGCGGCCCGGGCGACCGTCCCGCAGTCGCCCTCGGCCCCTTCGGCGGCGTCGGCGGCGGCCGAGGCGACCGTGAGCACCGTGCCCTCGACGGGGTGGGCCACGGCCTGCCGGGCGGAGTCCGCGGCCCGGCGCAGGGCCAGTCGCAGCGCCGAGCCGTCGGTGTGAGGGGAGTCACCGGCGTCCGCGAGCACCTGGGCCATGCCGCGCAGCAGTTGGGCGAGGATCGTCCCGGAGTTGCCCCGGGCCCCGATGAGCGCCCCGTGGGCCATGGCCCTTACGGCGTCGGCCAGCGCGGGCTCTCCGGCACCGGTGCCGTGCCCGGTGAACACCGCCTCCACGGCCGTCGCCGCCGACTCCACTGTCAGATAGAGATTGGTCCCGGTGTCCCCGTCGGCCACCGGATAGACGTTGATCGCGTCGATCTCCTCACGGGCCCGGCCCAGTGCCCGGAGCGCCAGACCGCACCAGGTGCGCACCGCGAGAGCATCGAAGAATGTCTGCGGCACCTGCGCCACCTGCGCCTCCCTGAGCCGGCCGTACGTGGGACGCAGCGTAGACCCCGGACCGGTGCACTCCGGAAGAGGGCGGGGGCGGGGGCCTGAGCTGCCATGGTAGTTTCGTTGTACGGACGCAGTCGTTGTATGCTGCTCCGGTTGCCCGATCCGATCGGGCCATTCCCCTGGCAACGCCACTCAAGATCTCAGGTCTTAGGATCTCGATCCCGGCATGCCGGGATCAACCGTAAGTGCATCTGAAGTCTTTGGAGTGACCCGTGGCTGCCAACTGCGACGTCTGCGGCAAGGGGCCGGGCTTCGGCAACAACATCTCGCACTCGCACCGCCGTACGTCCCGTCGCTGGAACCCGAACATCCAGCGTGTGCGTACCGTGGTCGGCGGGACGCCGAAGCGCGTGAACGCTTGCACCTCGTGCATCAAGGCCGGCAAGGTCTCGCGCTGACGCTTCAGCTGAGCGCGCGGCCACTGCCTGCTGGTTCGCTGCACTGAGCCGGTCCACCTCCGGGTGGGCCGGCTTTTTGCCGTACCCGTGAACGGGCCGTGACCTGCCAGAATCCACGGGATGCGTTGCGGCCTCCCGGGCCCGGTCGAGATCCACACCGACGACGGCACCCCGCCCGACCCCGGCGCCCCCGGCCCCGCCCCCGCTCACACCGCTGCTGCTCGACGCCGGCCGCCCGGTGCCCGTGAACGGCTCCCGGACGGCCTGTCCGGCGCCGAGCCGCCCGCCGGGGCCGTGAGCGCGCTCCAGTCCCCGATCTCCCGCCTGCGCCGGCGGCTCGCACCGCACCCCGGCATCGACGCCGCCCGCCGGGTACGCGCTCGCCGTCGCCCCGGACGCGGTCGACGCCCACCGGTTCGCCCGGCGGCCACCGAGGGCCGTACGGCGCTCACCGCCGGCGACCACCCTCGGGCGGCGGCCGTGCTGGGGCCGGTGGCACTGCTCGGGGACGCCGGGTACGGGCGACGACGGGAGGCGCGGTCACGGGCACGGGTGCGGCGATCGTCGCCGCCCGTGTCCTCGCCGGTGAGCCGGCCCTGGCGGGCACAGACCACCGGGTGGCACCGGCGGCCCACGAGAGCCGGATCCGGGACTTCGCCAAGGGCTGCCACAAGATCTCCGGCAACGCGGGGCCGTTCTTCGCGCCGGCCATCGAGCGGCGCATCCGCGGCCGGGACCGGATGTACCGGCTGCTCGGCTCGCGGCTGCCGGCCGGGTTCTTCAAGCGGCTGACGGGGGAAGACGGCGAACGCCATCGTCCTCGGGGAGGATCCCCCTGACACGCGGGCGCCTGACCCCCGGACCGGAGAAAGGCCCCAACCGACCTCCCGACCAGAAGGGCCTCAACCGCCCCCGGGCCGGAGCAGGGCCTCACCCGCCCGGCCTCCCGAGCCGGACGAGAGCCCCGCCCCGTCCACAAGCCGCAGAAAGCCCCCGGCACCCCTCAGGGAACGTCCCGCCCCAGCCCCCAGCCGTGGTCCACGGGACCGATCCCCGTGCCGAGGGCGAACCCGGCGGCGATGGCCCCGGTGACGTACTCCTTGGCCGCCGTGACCGCCTCCGGCACCGACCGTCCCCCGGCCAGGCCACAGGCGATCGCGGAGGCGAGGGTGCAGCCGGTGCCGTGGGTGTGCCGGTTGTCGTGGCGGGGCGCCCGGAGCACGTGTTCCTCGGTGCCGTCGGTGAGCAGGTCCACGGCGTCGCCCGCCAGGTGACCGCCCTTGATCAGGACCCACCGCGGCCCGAACTCCAGCACGGCCGCGGCGGCCCGTCGTAGATCGTCCTCCGACTGGACGCGGACGCCGGTGAGTTGGGCGACCTCGTCCAGGTTCGGGGTGGCGACGGTGGCGGCCGGGAGCAGTTTCGCGCGTACGGAGTCCAGCGCGGAGGCGGCCAGCAGCGGGTCGCCGTGCTTGGAGACGCCGACCGGGTCGACCACGGCCGGCGCGTCCGTGCCGGAGATCAACTCGGCGACCGCCTCGACCAGTTCGGCGGAGGCCAGCATGCCGGTCTTCACGGCCTGGACGCCGATGTCGTCCACGACGCTGCGGTACTGCGCCCGCACCGCCTCCACCGGCAGCTCCCAGGCGCCCTGCACGCCCAGGGAGTTCTGCGCGGTCACCGCGGTGAGCACGCTCATGCCGTGCACGCCGAGTGCGAGCATCGTCTTCAGGTCGGCCTGGATGCCGGCGCCGCCGCCTGAGTCCGAGCCGGCCACCGTGAGCACCCTGGGCGGCGCCGCGGAGGCGCTCATGACTCGATGTCCCCGAAGTGGTCCCAGCCGCCCTTGCTGGTCCAGGGCGCCCCGTCGACGGTCACCTGGGGCAGCGCGGAGGGGTGGAGGACCTCGCCGATGACCTTCCAGCGGGCCGGGAGCTTGACGTCCGGCGGGAAGGTGGCCACGATCGCGTGGTCCTCTCCCCCGCTCAGCACCCACTGGAGCGGGTCGACGCCGACGGCCTGCCCGATGTCGTGCATCTGCGTGGGGATGTCGATCGCGCCGGAGCGGATGTCGATGCGGACCTTGCTGGCCTCGGCGATGTGCCCCAGGTCGGCGATCAGGCCGTCGCTGACGTCGCACATCGCGGTGGCACCGAGCGCGGCGGCGGCCGGGCCCGCGTGGTACGGCGGCTCGGGGCGCCGGTGGGCCTCCACGAAGGCGCGCGGCGAGCGGAACCCGCGGACGAGCACCGCGTACCCGGCGGCGGACCAGCCCAGCCAGCCGGTGACGGCCACGAGGTCGCCGGGCTGGGCGCCCGCGCGCGTGACGGGCTCCTGGTTGCGCAGATCTCCGAGCGCGGTGATCGACACCATGATCGTGTCGCCGCGTACGACGTCCCCGCCGACCACGGAGGCGCCGGCGACCTGGCACTCGTCGCGCAGCCCGTCCATCAGTTCGGTGGGCCAGGTGACCGGCAGTTCCGCCGGGACGACCAGGCCGAGCAGCAGCGCGGTCGGCACGGCGCCCATCGCGGCGATGTCGGCGAGGTTCTGCGCGGCGGCCTTGCGGCCGACGTCGTACGCCGTGGACCAGTCACGGCGGAAGTGCCGGCCCTCCAGCAGGATGTCGGTGCTCGCCACCACCCGGCGGTCGGGGGCGGCGACCACCGCGGCGTCGTCGCCGGGGCCGACCCGGACCGCCGGGGTGGTGGTGAGACGGGAGGTCAGCTCCCTGATGAGCCCGAACTCACCTAGCTCACCCACTGTGCCCTTCATTGCCTCAAGCCCCTTCTGTGCCGTGCCCTGCACCGGTCGCGCGTCATCAGTGTCCCCGATACGGTCGTAAGGACCGTAAGTCGCGGCCCCCGGTGCCCGTCGGCCCGGTCGCCGACGACCGTCGGTACGGTCCCGGTGACCGTCCATGTCCCTCGTGATCCCTCGTGCCCGCACCCTGGCGCGCAAGCCCGGTCCCCGCAGGTCTCCCCGCGGGGAGCGGCGACGCGATACCGTGGCGTTCCTTTCCCCCACATGATCCTCGTGGCCGCCCTGGAGGTTCCGTGGTACAGGCGTACATCCTGATCCAGACGGAGGTCGGCAAGGCGTCGACCGTCGCCGAGACGATCAGCAAGATCCCTGGAGTGATCCAGGCGGAGGACGTGACGGGACCGTACGACGTGATCGTGCGGGCCCAGGCCGACACCGTCGACGAGCTCGGCCGCATGGTGGTCGCCAAGGTCCAGCAGGTGGACGGCATCACGCGCACGCTGACCTGCCCGGTCGTCCATCTGTAGCCCCCGTCTACGCTGGGCCGGTGAACTTCTTCCGTCACCGGCCTCTCGGCCTGCTCGCGCCCGCCTTGCTCATGGCGGTCGCGGGCTGCTCCACCGCGGACGACGGCGGCAGCGTCGCGGTCCCCACCCCCGACGCGAAGACCGCCCCGCTCTGCCGTGACCTGGACAAGGTGCTGCCACGGAAGGTGAACGGGCGAAGCCGCCAGGACCCCGAACCCCGGTCCTCCTACACGGCGGGCTGGGGAAGCCCGGCGATCATACTGCGCTGCGGCATCGTCCGGCCGCCGAAGATGGTCGACCCCAAGGTGGCCCTGGGCCAGGACCCGGACGCGGTCGCCGGCGGGGTCAACGGGGTGGAGTGGCTGATGGAGAAGGAGGACGACGGGACGTGGCGGTTCACCACGTCCGGTCGCCGCGCGTACGTGCAGGTGACCCTGTCGAAGGAGCTGTCCGGGGCGGACGACAGCGCCCAGGTGCTGATGGACCTGGCGCCGGCCGTCAAGAAGGCGATCCCCGAGGGGCTCGCCTCCATGCGGTACTGAGCCGCCGCGGGCTCAGCGCAGTCCGGTCGGACGGCGCAGCGCCGCCTGCACCAGGCGGTCGACCAGCTCGGGGTATCCGATCCCGGTCTCCTGCCACATCTTCGGGTACATCGAGATCGGCGTGAAACCGGGCATGGTGTTGATCTCGTTGATCACGAACTCGCCGTCCTCGGTGAGGAAGAAGTCCGCGCGGACCAGGCCCTCGCAGGAGGCCGCGTCGAACGCCTCGACCGCGAGCCGGCGCACCTCGGCGGTCTCCTCCTCGGTGAGCGGGGCGGGGACGACGCCGGGCGTGGAGTCGATGTACTTGGCCTCGAAGTCGTAGTACGCGTGCGCGTCCGGCGGCGGGATCTCGGCCGGTACGGAGGCGCGCGGGCCGTCCTCGAACTCCAGGACGCCGCACTCGATCTCACGGCCCCGCAGGGCCGCCTCGACCAGGATCTTCGGGTCGTGGGACTGCGCCTCGGCGATCGCCTCGTCCAGGCCGGACAGGTCGTCGACCTTGGTGATGCCGATGGAGGAACCCGCGCGCGCGGGCTTCACGAACAGCGGCCAGCCGTGCTCACCGGCGAAGTCGACGATCCTCTTGCGGGCGGCGGACTCGTCCTGCGCCCACTCGCGGGGCCGGATCACCAGGTACGGGCCGACCTTGAGCCCGAAGGAGGTGAACACCCGCTTCATGTACTCCTTGTCCTGGCCGACGGCCGAGGCGAGCACACCCGAGCCGACGTACGGAACACCGGACAGCTCCAGCAGGCCCTGCAGGGTGCCGTCCTCGCCGTAGGGGCCGTGGAGCACCGGGAAGACCACGTCGACCTCGCCGAGCGCCTTGGGCACGGAGCCGGGCTCGCTGTAGACGACCTCGCGGTTCGCGGGGTCGACGGGGAGCACCACGCCGCCCTCGTGCGACTCCGCCAGCTCCTCCACGCTGGGGGTGCGGCGTTCGGTGATGGCCATCCGCTCCGGCTCGTCGGCCGTCAGCGCCCAGCGGCCGTCCGTGGTGATACCGATCGGCAGGACGTCGTACTTCGTCCGGTCGATGGCCTTGAGGACGGCCCCGGCGGTGACCACGGAGATCCCGTGTTCGGAGCTGCGGCCGCCGAACACGACGGCGACGCGCGGCTTGCGCGACGGCTGCTCAGGGCTCTGGGGAAGGTTCTCGGTGCTCATATCGGGTTGAGAGTACCCGGTGGTATCCCGCGCGTCAGCGCCCGCTCGGCGGCCGTGACTGCGTGTCCCCCGGGCGGTCGCTCAGCGTCGCACGGACGGGGGTTCAGCGCCTCTCGGGCTTGGCGCTGCGGGCCATCAGCTCCTTGAGCGCGACGACCGGCGACTTGCCCTCGTGGACGATGCCGACGACCGTCTCGGTGATGGGCATGTCGACGCCGTGCCGGCGGGCCAGATCCAGCACGGACTCGCAGGACTTGACGCCCTCGGCGGTCTGCCGGGTGACCGCGATGGTCTCCTCCAGGGTCATGCCCTTGCCGAGGTTGGTGCCGAAGGTGTGGTTGCGGGACAGCGGCGAGGAGCAGGTGGCCACCAGGTCGCCCAGGCCCGCGAGTCCGGAGAAGGTCAGCGGATCGGCGCCCATCGCGAGGCCGAGCCGGGTGGTCTCGGCGAGACCGCGGGTGATGAGGGAGCCCTTGGCGTTGTCACCGAGTCCCATGCCGTCGGCGATGCCGACCGCGAGCCCGATGACGTTCTTGACCGCGCCGGCGAGTTCGCAGCCGACCACGTCGGTGTTGGTGTACGGCCGGAAGTACGGCGTGTGGCAGGCCGCCTGGAGCCGCTGGGCGACCCGCTCGTCGGTGCAGGCCACGACGGCCAGGGCGGGCATGCGGGCGGCGATCTCGCGGGCCAGGTTGGGCCCGGTGACGACCGCGATCCGGTCGGCGCCGACCTTGGCGACGTCCTCGATCACCTCGCTCATCCGCATGGTCGAGCCCAGCTCGACGCCCTTCATCAGGGAGACGAGCACGGTGTCCGGCGCGAGCTGCGGCGCCCACTCGGTGAGGTTGGCGCGCAGCGTCTGGGAGGGGACGGCGAGCACGGTGAAGTCCGCGTCGCCGAGGGCCTCGGCCGCGTCCGCGGTGGCGCGCAGGTTCTCCGGGAGTTCCACGCCGGGCAGGTAGTCCGGGTTGGTCCGGGTGGAGTTGACCGCCTCGGCCAGCTCCGGGCGGCGGGCCCACAGGGTCACGTCGCAGCCGGCGTCGGCGAGGACCATGCCGAAGGCGGTGCCCCACGAACCGGTGCCCATGACGGCCGCCCGCACAGGCTTGCTCACTTGCTCTGCCCTTCCGCCTGCCGGCCCTCGGTCCGCACCTGCGCCGAGGGCTGTCCCTGCGTTTGTGCCTGCGCCTGCGCCTGTGCCCGTGCCTGTGCCTTCGCCTTCGCCTGCGCCTGGGTGCGGCGCCGCTGTTCGATCCGCTCCCGGCGCGGGTCGTACGGCGTCTCGGGCGCCTTCTCGCCGCGGATCTGCTCCAGCTGGCGCGTGATGGCCGCCATGATGACCTCGGTGGCCTCCTTGAGCACCTCCGGGGTCATCTCCTGGCCGTAGAAGCGGGAGAGGTCCACGGGCGGGCCCGCGAGCACGTGGTGCGTCTTGCGCGGGAAGAGGTTCGGCTTCTTGGCGTACGGCGGCAGCAGTTCGTTGGCGCCCCACTGGGCGACCGGGATGACCGGGCACTTGGTCTGCAGGGCGACCCGGGCGGCGCCGGTCTTGCCGGTCATGGGCCAGCCGTTCGGGTCGCGGGTGAGGGTGCCCTCGGGGTAGAAGGCCACGCACTCGCCGCGTTCCACGGCGTCGATCGCGGCCCGGAAGGCGCTCAGGGCGTCGGTGGACTCGCGGTAGACGGGGATCTGCCCGGTGCCGCGCATCGCGGCGCCGACGAATCCCTTCTTGAAAAGCCCGCTCTTCGCCAGGAATCGCGGCACCCGTCCGGTGTTGTACTGATAGTGCGCGTATGCGAAGGGGTCCACGTGGGAATTGTGGTTCACCACGGTGATAAATCCGCCCTCGGCCGGAATGTGCTCCATTCCGCGCCAGTCCCGCTTGATCAGAACCACCAGCGGCGGTTTGCAGATCACCGCGGCGAAGCGGTACCAGAAGCCGATTCTGCGGCGGGGCACAAGGACACCTTCCTCTAGGACTGCCATCCCGGCGGGGGCCGCACAAGTCTGGCCCCGGGCCGCCGGTCTGTCGAGAACACCGTACGCCCCGCCACCGAACGCGCCAGATGGCGCGGGGGACAATGAGCGCGACGAGAGAGGGACGGTACGCCGGTGCAGTGGACCTTGGTCATCCCCCTGAAGCCCCTGACGCGGGCCAAGAGCAGGCTCGCGGACACCGCCCACGACGGGGTGCGCCCGGGGCTGGCACTGGCGTTCGCGCAGGACACGGTGGGCGCGGCGCTGGCGTGCCCGGAGGTGTCGGATGTGGCGGTCGTCACGGACGACGAACTGGCCGGCCGGGAGCTGGCCGCGCTGGGCGCGCGGATCGTCCCGGACACCCCCCGCGGCGGCCTGAACGCCGCCCTGGCGCACGGCGCGGCCGTCGTACGGTCGCTGCGCCCGGCTGCCCCGCTGGCGGCCCTGAACGCCGATCTGCCGGCCCTGCGGCCGGCGGAATTGTCCCGGGTACTGTCCGCCGCCGGGGAATTCCCCCGGGCATTTCTGGCGGATGCGGCGGAACGGGGTACGACACTGCTGGCCGCGGGTCCCGGCCGGGAATTGCAGCCGGCGTTCGGCATCGATTCCCGCTCCCGCCACCGCGCCTCCGGTGCGACGGAACTCGCGCTCACGGGGGTCGATTCGGTACGGCAGGACGTGGACACCGGCGACGACCTGCGCGCGGCACTGCGGCTGGGGGTGGGCCGGCACACGGCGGCGGCATCGGCGGGCTTACTGATCCCGGGCTCCTGAAGGCGCCCCCGCGGCCTTACGGCCCTGCGGCTCCGCGACTCCGCGCTTCCGTGGACCTGCGGCCCCACGGCCCACCGCCTCCGCGGATCTCCTGCTCCGGGGCTCTACGGCTTTACGGCCCCTGGGACGCCTGAGGCGCCTGAGACACCCGCAACGCTGCGGCGGAAACCGGATCCGGAGCGACCGGTAGGCTGCTGCCATGCAGGCCACCGCGTACACCTACGACCCGGACACCCGCAGCGGTCAGGTGCTCCTCGACGACGGCACCCCGGTGCCCTTCGACGCCGCCGCGTTCGACGCCGGGGGCCTGCGGCTGCTGCGTCCCGGACAGCGCGTGCGGATCGAGACGGAGAGCGAGGGCGGCGCCGTGCGGATCACCCTCGTCACCCTGCAGACCCTGTAACCGCCCCTGCACACACCGCGGGCCGGGCTCCCCTGGGGAGTCCGGCCCGGCGCGTGAACGTCCTGGCGGCCTTACGACGTCGCCTTGCGGGCGGTGGTCTTCTTGGCGGTGGTCTTGCGGGCCGTCGACTTCTTGGCCGGGGCCTTCTTCGCGGTGACCTTCTTGGCCGGGGCCTTCTTGGCCGTCGCCTTCTTGGCGGTGGTCTTCTTCGCGGCGGCCGTGGTGGTCTTCGCGGCCGGCGTGGTCTTCTTCGCCGGCGTCGCCTTCTTCGCCGTGGTCTTCTTCGCGGCGGCGGTGGTGGTGGTCTTCTTCGCCGGCGTCGCCTTCTTCGCGGTGGTCTTCTTCGCGGCGGCGGTGGCCGTCTTCTTCGCGGCGGCCTTCTTTCCGGCGGCCTTGGCGATGGTGGGCGGCGCGCCGGACAGGCTGCCCTTGGGCGCCTTCTTGACCGAGACCTCGCCCCCGCGCGGGAGCTTCTTCGAGCCGCTCACCAGGTCCTTGAAGCCCTGACCGGCACGGAAGCGCGGGACGGAGGTCTTCTTGACCCGAACCCGCTCGCCCGTCTGGGGGTTGCGGGCGTAGCGGGCGGGGCGGTCCACCTTCTCGAAGGACCCGAAGCCGGTGACCGAGACCCGCTCGCCCGCGACGACCGCGCGGACGATGGCGTCCAGGACATGATCGACGGCATCGGCGGCCTGCTGGCGGCCACCCACCTTGTCGGCAATCGCTTCTACGAGCTGCGCCTTGTTCACGTCTTCCCCTTCGGAGACATCGCCAGAACGAAAGTGTTCAAGCTTTTTCGCACGTTAGGCAGATATATACCGCAAATCAAACACGAAACGGGCTTATCACCCTTGTGCCGCAACGGACTCGGCCGTCTCGGACGGTTCAGCGGTCCTCGTCAGGGATCCGACCCGCGTCGAGATCCGCCGTGAACCGATCGAGCCGCCTTGCCGCGTCGGCGAGATCGTGCTTGGCCGCGGCCGTAATGACCAGCAGCTTCCGGGTCAGCGCCATCCGTACGCCCTCCGGGACTTGCAGTGCGCGCACTCTTGCGTGCGCTTCCTTGAGTTGGTTCGCGACCGCCGCATAGAGCTGGAGTTGGCCGTCGTGTCCCATGCACAGATTGTGCCATCTGGGGCGAGTTGTCGCCTGCGCAGGGTGTAACTGCCGCCTCAAATGGCCTTCCAGGCACTTGCGGAGGGCGCGAACACAGCACTCACGTACCCGGACAACAGCGGCCCTAACGTGGGCAGTTGAGCTGAGTAGGGCGGGAGGACAGGGCCGTTCGGGTGCAGACATGGCCGTACCCCCGATCGTGGCGATCGGGGGTACGGACGGGGTGTCGCGGTGGCCGAAACCCGACCCGTTCAGGGGGTCCGGGCCGAGTCGATCAGACGGGGAGGGTGCGCGGCTTGTAGGCGGGGCGCTCGGCCTCGTAGGCGGCGATGTCGGACTCGTTCTGGAGCGTGATGGAGATGTCGTCCAGGCCGTTCAGCAGCCGCCAGCGGGAGTTCTCGTCCAGCTCGAAGGAGGCGGTGACGCCCTCGGCGCGCACCTCACGCGCCTCAAGGTCCACAGTGACCTCAGTGGTGGGGTCCGCTTCCGTCAGCTCCCACAGCGCGTCCACGATCTTCTGGTCCAGGACCACCGTGAGCAGGCCGTTCTTCAGCGAGTTGCCCCGGAAGATGTCGGCGAAGCGGGAGGAGATCACGGCCTTGAAGCCGTAGTTCTGCAGCGCCCAGACGGCGTGCTCGCGGGAGGACCCGGTGCCGAAGTCGGGTCCGGCGACCAGGACGGTGGCTCCCTGCCGCTCGGGGCGGTTGAGGACGAACTCGGGGTCCTTGCGCCAGGCCTCGAACAGACCGTCCTCGAAGCCGTCCCGGGTGACCTTCTTGAGCCAGTGAGCAGGGATGATCTGGTCGGTGTCGACGTTGCTGCGGCGCAGCGGGACGGCCCGGCCGGTGTGGGTGGTGAAGGCTTCCATGATTCTCAGACTCCAGCGGGCGCGGGGGCGTCGGTCAGGTCGGCGGGCGAGGCCAGGTGGCCCAGGACGGCGGTCGCGGCCGCGACCTGCGGCGACACCAGGTGCGTACGGCCGCCCTTGCCCTGCCGGCCCTCGAAGTTGCGGTTGGAGGTGGACGCGGAGCGCTCGCCCGGGGCCAGCTGGTCGGGGTTCATGCCGAGGCACATCGAGCAGCCGGCGTGCCGCCATTCGGCTCCGGCCTCCTTGAAGACCACGTCCAGACCCTCGGAGACGGCCTGCAGGCCCACCCGCGCGGAGCCCGGGACGACCAGCATCCGTACGCCGTCGGCGACTTTGCGGCCCCGCAGCAGGTCCGCGGCGGCGCGCAGGTCCTCGATGCGGCCGTTGGTGCAGGAACCTACGAAGACGGTGTCCACCTTGATGGAGCGCAGCGGCTGTCCGGCCTCCAACCCCATGTACTCCAGGGCCTTTTCGGCGGCGAAGCGCTCCGAAGCGTCTTCGTACGAAGCCGGGTCGGGGACGTCCGCCGAAAGCGGCGCGCCCTGGCCGGGGTTGGTGCCCCAGGTGACGAAGGGGGACAGCGAGGCGGCGTCGATGTGGACCTCGGCGTCGAAGACGGCGTCCTCGTCGGTCCGCAGGGTCCTCCAGTAGGCGACGGCCGCGTCCCAGTCGGCGCCCTCGGGGGCGTGCGGGCGGCCCTTGAGGTATTCGAAGGTGGTCTCGTCGGGGGCGATCATGCCCGCGCGGGCGCCGGCCTCGATCGACATGTTGCAGATGGTCATCCGGGCCTCCATCGAGAGCTTCTCGACGGCGGAGCCGCGGTACTCCAGGACGTAGCCCTGGCCGCCGCCGGTGCCGATCTTCGCGATGATCGCCAGGATCAGGTCCTTGGCGGTGACGCCCTCGGGCAGCTCGCCGTCGACCGTGATCGCCATGGTCTTCGGGCGGGCCATCGGCAGCGTCTGGGTGGCCAGCACGTGCTCGACCTGGGAGGTGCCGATGCCGAACGCCAGCGCGCCGAAGGCGCCGTGCGTGGAGGTGTGCGAGTCGCCGCAGACGACGGTCGTGCCGGGCTGGGTCAGGCCCAGCTGCGGGCCGACGACGTGCACGACGCCCTGCTCGACGTCGCCCAGCGGGTGCAGCCGCACACCGAACTCGGCGCAGTTCTTGCGCAGGGTCTCCAGCTGGGCGCGGGAGACGGGGTCGGCGATGGGCTTGTCGATGTCGAGGGTCGGGGTGTTGTGGTCCTCGGTCGCGATGGTGAGGTCGAGACGGCGCACCTGGCGGCCGCTCTTGCGGAGCCCGTCGAAGGCCTGGGGGCTGGTCACCTCGTGCAGCAGGTGCAGATCGATGTAGAGGAGGTCGGGCTCGCCCTCGGCGCGCCGGACGACATGGTCGTCCCAGACCTTCTCCGCGAGTGTCCTACCCATCGCTTTCCCTCCGGCCGGCAAGCGTCCACCGACCCAACTAGAGATCTTGAGGAGCGGTGGCTGCCCTTCTCGGGGGCCCCTGAACGTCGTGATTCCGGGCGTCCACCGCCAGGCCCGTTGGTCTGCGGGCCGCTGTGTGATTCCAGGGTGGCGCGTTCCACGGAAAATTGAACTTGCGTTTCACAGAGTGAGACGTGAGTATCGTTGCATGGACAACAGTAGCGGCGTCGGCGTTCTGGACAAGGCGGCCCTCGTCCTGAGCGCTCTGGAGTCCGGTCCGGCCACCCTCGCGGGTCTGGTCGGGGCCACCGGACTGGCACGACCCACGGCCCACCGCCTGGCCGTGGCCCTGGAACACCACCGCATGGTGGCACGCGACATGCAGGGCCGGTTCATCCTCGGACCGCGCCTGGCGGAGCTCGCGGCGGCGGCCGGCGAGGACCGCCTGCTCGCGACGGCGGGCCCCGTGCTCACCCACCTCCGTGATGTCACCGGCGAGAGCGCGCAGCTCTACCGCCGCCAGGGCGACATGCGGATCTGCGTGGCAGCGGCGGAGCGCCTGTCCGGCCTGCGGGACACCGTCCCGGTGGGCTCGACGCTGACGATGAAGGCCGGCTCCTCGGCACAGATCCTCATGGCCTGGGAGGAGCCCGAGCGCCTGCACCGCGGCCTGCAGGGCGCCCGCTTCACGGCGACGGCGCTGTCGGGCGTGCGGCGGCGCGGCTGGGCCCAGTCCATCGGCGAACGCGAGCCGGGCGTCGCGTCCGTCTCCGCGCCCGTACGCGGCCCCTCCAACCGCGTGGTGGCCGCCGTGTCCGTCTCCGGCCCCATCGAGCGCCTGACCCGCCACCCGGGCCGTATGCACGCCCAGGCGGTCATCGACGCCGCGGCCCGCCTCTCGGAGGCCCTGCGCCGCTCCGGCTGACCCCGGACGCGCGAAAGACACCGAGGATGGCCCGCCCCAACGCCGCGGCGGGCCCTCCTCCGCTCCCCCTTCAGGGGGTCTCCTCCGCCGCCGGCCCCCGCCGCGTGCGGTACGAGAACCGGTCCTTCGCGTACCGGCCCCGCCGCTCCAGCGGCACCTGCCCGTACGCCTCGGCGAGCCCGAACGCCGGCATGTCCCCGTAGACCGCCTCGTACGACCCCTCCGGCACGACGTACGTCTCGTGCCAGATCCCCACCTGCCCGCGCAGCCGCCCGGCGCGCTCCTTGCGGTTGAGCCGCGCCCAGGCCGTGCGGTGGAAGGCGTCCGGGGCGGTCGCGTAGGCGTAGAGCTTCTCCTTGGACTCCCAGTACTGGACGACGTAGTAGCTCCGCGGCGACGCCGTCAGCATCACCTTCGCGCGCAGCCCCCGCGCCGGGTCCTTCCCCAGTTCCCGCAGCATGCGAACCATCGCCAGCATCACGGGCAGCCACAGGTGCACGGCCCGGAAGCGGTGGATGCGCATGCCGATCAGCAGCACGACGACCTCGCCCCGCGCGTCGGCGGTCGTTCGGGACACCATGGGCTCCCCCTCCTCGGTGAGCGTCGCTATCCAAGGCGCGCATGCTTGGATAGTGCCGTTATCCAACGAGGAGCGCAAGGGATGCGGCTTGCCGAGCTGAGCGGACGCAGCGGTGTGGCCACCGCGACGATCAAGTACTACCTGCGCGAAGGGCTGTTGCCGCCGGGCCGCCAGGTCAACACGACGACGGCGGAGTACGACGAGGAGCACCTGCGCCGGCTGCGGCTGGTGCGCGCGATGATCCAGGTCGGCGGGCTCCCGGTGGCCACGGTCCGGGAGGTGCTCGGGCACGTGGACGACGACTCCCTGGGCCGCTCGATGCGCCTGGGCGCGGCCCTGTGGGCCCTGCCGCAGGTGCGGGAACCGGACGAGGAGGACGAGTACGTCCGGGCCGCCCAGCAGGAGGTCGCCGCGCTCCTGGACCGGCTCGGCTGGCAGAACGCCAGGCTGCTCGCGACCGTCTCCCCCGCGTACCGCTCGCTGGTGGTGGCGGTGGCCGCGTTCCGCCGGGTCGGCTACGAGTGGGGGTTCGAACTGCTCGCCTCGTACGCCCAGTTGATGCACGAGGTGGCCAGGCTCGACCTGGACTTCGTGGAGACGCGTCCGTCGGAGGCGGAGAAGGTGGAGACGGCGGTGCTCGGCGCGGTGCTGACCGAGCCGATGCTGCAGGCGCTGCGCCGGCTGGCCCAGGAGGAGGAGTCGACCCGGCGGTACGGCTTCGAGTAGCCGGCGCGGGCACGACGAAGGCCCCCCGCCGAAGCGAGGGGCCTTCCCGATGTACCCCCGACCGGATTCGAACCGGCGCTACCGCCTTGAGAGGGCGGCGTGCTAGGCCGCTACACAACGGGGGCGTGGACACTGCAGGCGTTCAATACTGCACCGCCGCAGGTCCGAGCTGGTCTACCTGGACTCGAACCAAGACTAACTGAACCAGAATCAGTCGTGCTGCCAATTACACCATAGACCAATGATGGTTTAGACCAGTCAGTACCCCCGACCGGATTCGAACCGGCGCTACCGCCTTGAGAGGGCGGCGTGCTAGGCCGCTACACAACGGGGGCCCTAGCGATCCCGACAAGATCGAGATCAGTACCCCCGACCGGATTCGAACCGGCGCTACTGCCTTGAGAGGGCAGCGTGCTAGGCCGCTACACAACGGGGGCTTTGCAGATGAGCTCTGCGAGCTGGCCTACCTGGACTCGAACCAAGACTAACTGAACCAGAATCAGTCGTGCTGCCAATTACACCATAGGCCACTGGAACTCAACCCCCTGCGGGGTTCTCGTTCTAGTCTGCTCCGTGGGGCTCCGGCCTTTCGGCCCGTTCCCCTCGGCGCAGGAAGAACATTACCCGAAGGTGGACGGGGCTCCAAAACGGGTATCCGCGCGGACGAGCGCCGGGAGTTCGGCGAGGGTCGAGATCCGGTGCGCGACGACCTCCCCGGGGGCGGCCGCGTACACCCCTCCGCGGTCGATCCACACCGACAGCAGCCCGGCCTCGGCGGCGCCCCGCCCGTCGATCTCGGGGTGGTCGCCGACGTACGCCACCTCGTGCGGCGGCAGGCCCAGCGCCTCGCAGGACGCGAGGAAGGCGCCCGGCTCCGGCTTGGACACGCCCAGCTCGGCGGCGCACAGCACGGACTCGAAGCGGTCCAGCAGACCCAGGGTGCGCAGCTTGTGCTCCTGGACGGTGATGCTGGAGTTGGACAGCACCGCGTGCCGGTGGCTGGCGGAGAGGGCCTCCAGGACGGGCAGGACGTCGGGGAAGACGCTCCAGGCGGCCTCGTAGTGCCCCACGTACCGCTGGAACCAGGCGTCGCACTCGGCGTCGGTCATCCCGGTGCCGAGGAAGACCCGCACCCGGTCACGCCGCTGGTCCTGGAAGGAGCACTCCCCCGCCGCGTACCGCGCCCACTGCAGATCGGTGATCTCCCGCCACCGCACGAGGGCCTGCCCGGGGCCGTCGTACCCGGCGAGCAGCCCCTCGGCCGCGAGGTGCGCCCGCATCCCCTCACGGTCGGCGGTCGTGTAGTCGAACAGCGTGTCGTCCACGTCCCAGACCACGGCTCTGATCGTCATACCGCCGACGGTACCGCCGGACGGCTGGCAGACTGGTCGGCATGAACGAGTACCGCGTCCAGTTCACCGTCGAGGCCCGTGCGACGTTCGACGCCCTGCCCGCGGAGCGCCGAGCACAGCTGGACAGGGCCGTACGCGTACTGGCGCGGGACCCGTTCCGGAAGACATCAACCGCGCAGTTGGGCCCTGACGAGCACCTGCGCAAGGCGTATGTAGCCCCTGGCGTCATGCTGGAGTACATGGTGGCCGGGGCGATCATGGTCGTCGTCGTGCTGGAGATCTTCGACGAGAGCGCCTACCTGATCGACGAAGCCGACGCCCAGTGACCGACGCGACAGGGGCGGCACCCGGAACGCTCCGGATGCCGCCCCTGTCGCACGTGATGACTACGCGGTGAGCCTGGCCAGCGCCGCGTCGATGCGGGCCAGCGTCCTCTCCTTGCCCAGGACCTCCAGGGACTCGAAGAGGGGCAGGCCGACGGTGCGGCCGGTGACGGCCACGCGGACCGGGGCCTGGGCCTTGCCGAGCTTCAGGCCGTGCGCCTCGCCGGCGGCCAGGACGGCCTCCTTGAGGGACTCCGCGGAGGTCCAGTCGGCCGCCTCCAGCTTCTCCCGGGCGGTGCGGAGCAGGGCGTCGCTGCCCTCCTTCATGGCCTTCGTCCACGACGCCTCGTCGGACACCGGCTCCGGGAGGAAGAGGAAGTCGACGTTGTCGGTGATCTCCGACAGGACCTTGACGCGGGTCTGGGCGTGCGGGGCGATCGCCTGCCACCGCGCCTCGTCGAAGTCCTCCGGCGCCCACGGGGCGAACGGGGCCCTCAGCCACGGACGGCAGCGCTCGGTGAACTCCTTCACCTCCAGCATGCGGATGTGGTCGCCGTTGATCGCCTCGCACTTCTTCAGGTCGAAGCGCGCCGGGTTGGGGTTCACGTCGGAGATGTCGAAGGCCGCGACCATCTCCTCGATCGTGAAGATGTCCTGGTCCGCCGAGAGCGACCAGCCCAGCAGGGACAGGTAGTTGAGCAGGCCCTCGGGCAGGAAGCCCTGCTCCCGGTAGAGGTTGAGGGAGGACTGCGGGTCGCGCTTGGAGAGCTTCTTGTTGCCCTCGCCCATGACGTACGGCAGGTGGCCGAAGTGCGGGATCCGCTTCGCGATGCCCAGTTCGATCAGCGCCTTGTACAGGGCGATCTGGCGCGGGGTGGAGGAGAGCAGGTCCTCGCCGCGCAGGACGTGGGTGATCTCCATCAGGGCGTCGTCGACCGGGTTGACCAGCGTGTACAGCGGGGCGCCGTTCGCGCGGACGATGCCGTAGTCGGGCACGTTCTCCGGCGTGAAGGTCAGCTCGCCGCGGACCAGGTCGGTGAAGGTGATCGTCTCGTCGGGCATCCGGAAGCGGACGATCGGGGTGCGGCCCTGGGCCTGGTACTCCTCGACCTGCCCGGCGGACAGCTCGCGGCAGTGGCCGTCGTAGCCGGAGGGCTTCCCGGCGGCGCGGGCGGCCTCGCGGCGGGTGTCCAGCTCCTCCTGGGAGCAGTAGCAGTGGTAGGCGTGGCCGCCGTCGAGGAGCTTCTGGGCGACGTCCTTGTAGAGGTCCATGCGCTGCGACTGGCGGTACGGCGCGTGCGGGCCGCCGACCTCCGGGCCCTCGTCCCAGTCGAAGCCGAGCCAGCGCATCGCGTCCAGCAGCTGGTTGTACGACTCCTCCGAGTCGCGGGCCGCGTCGGTGTCCTCGATGCGGAACACCAGGGTGCCCTGGTGGTGCCGGGCGAACGCCCAGTTGAACAGGGCGGTGCGGACCAGGCCCACGTGGGGGTTACCGGTGGGCGAGGGACAGAAACGGACGCGTACGGGTGCGCTAGCCACGCTTGACAACCTTGTTGGTGAGAGTGCCGATGCCTTCGATGGTGACGGCGACCTCGTCGCCGACACCGAGGGGGCCGACCCCCGCGGGGGTGCCGGTGAGGATGACGTCGCCGGGGAGCAGCGTCATGGCCTCGGAGATGTTGACGATCAGGTCCTCGATGGGCTGGATCATCTCGCTCGTGCGGCCCAGCTGGCGCTGTTCGCCGTTGACGGTGAGCTGGATGGTGAGGTCGTTGGCGGCCTCCACCGGCAGGTCCGTCTCCACCCAGGGGCCGAGCGGGCAGGAGGTGTCGAAGCCCTTGGCCCGGGCCCACTGCTTCTCGCGCTTCTGCACGTCGCGGGCGGTGACGTCGTTGGCGCAGGTGTAGCCGAAGATCACGTCCTTGACGCGCTCGCGCGGGACCTCGCGGCACATGCGGCCGATGACGACGGCCAGCTCGGCCTCGTGGTGCAGCTCCTCGCTGAACGACGGGTACCGGATCTCGTCGCCCGGGCCGATCACGGAGGTGGACGGCTTGAAGAAGGCGAACGGCGCCTCCGGGACCGCGTTGCCCAGCTCCTGGGCGTGCTCGCGGTAGGTGCGGGCGAAGGCCACGACCTTGTTGGGGAGCACCGGCGGGAGCAGCCTGACCTTGCCGAGCGGCACCTTCGTCCCGGACAGTTCGAAGTCCGCGAACGGGATGCCCTTGATGATGTCGAGGACGAGTTCGTCCTGCTTGTCGCCCTCGACCGCGCCGAAGGCTACGTTCCCGTCGATGGAGAACCTGGCGATGCGCACGGGATCCTTGCGCCCCTCACTGAGAACCGGCGTACTGACGCCTCAGGCTATCGGAGCTATGCGAAGTTGTTCGCTTCTGGGGGTATCGCCGCAGGTCGGAAGCGGGTCACCGGGATCGCGCCCCCCTGTGGGGAGAGCGCGCCGCCCGCCGGGAGCCGGCGCCGTCCGCGAGGGGAAACGCGCGGGGAAAACGGAACGGGCGCGGCCGGGAGGACCGCTCACGTGATCCTCCCGGCCGCGCCCGCTTCGGGCGTCGGTCACTCGCCGGCCGCGGCACCCACGCCGGCCGGGACGTCCACGAGGACGGTGCGGCGGGGGTTGGCCGTCTGGGCGGGGAGGTCGGCGGAGTGTTCCGGCAGCTCGGGCGTGTGCAGCTCGCCGGCGTCCTTCAGGTGCGCCAGGGTCGTGCGTCGCGGGTTGGCTATCTTGCGGAACATCATCGTCGTCTTCACCGTTGTCGTCCTGTGCTCTCTGATCGAGCGGGTTGGCAGAGTCGTACGTCCTGTAAAGCGTCAGGCTAAACATCCGGTTCCCCGGCCAAGTCGCCAACTGCGCACGACAGGCATGTGAGTTTGCTCACGAACTCACGGGCAAACCGGTCAATTCCGGCCGACAATCAGCGCTGAAGAAACGGACATTGACTCCCTGAAGCCACCATTCCGCTCCTGATCATGTCGACTGGGACACGGGGCACCGAGCGACGACTCGCAGAGATGTGCCCGTTATGCCCCGGAACCGGTTAGACGGCCGGTAATCCACCCCTCACGCCCCGTCACGGAGGTCACAGCTCGGCGCACTGCCCTTGTTGGAGATCCTGCACTGTGCTGGAATTCCACGGACCGCCGCAGGATCGAGCCGGCGCAGGGGGCGCGACGCAGCGCCGAGTGGCGGCGAGATAGGGGGGAACCAGCGCCGGTCACTCCAGACCACGGGGGGCGTATTCAGGGCGCTCTCCACGACGCCGACACCGTGTCCCTCCGTTCGCGCGGAGGGGCGCCTGGTCCAGAGGTTGCGACGCTAGTGCAGGGACGTTTCAAGAGGGATGGCAGCGCTTCGGCGGAGCCGGAGCCGCACGGCGGGACTGGCCCCATGGCCGTCAGCTCCTCGCCCCAGCACGCCCAGAACCCGGGCCAGGCCCCGGCCGGAGACGGCGGTGAGCGCGGCGGCCGTCCCGGCGCGTCCGGTGCGACGGCCTCCACGACCGCGGCGCCCTCGGGCAACCCCACCCCCACGGTGAAGCCCTCGCAGGGCCCGGCCAGCACCGGTTCGCGGCTGGCGCTGCGCAACTGGCGCATCTCCACCCGTCTGGTGTCGCTGCTCGCGCTGCCCGTGGTCGCGGCGACCTCGCTGGGCGCGCTGCGCATCAACGAGAACATGGACGACATCCAGCAGCTCGACAACATGAAGCTGCTGACGGACATGACCAAGCAGGCCACCGAGCTGGCCCACGCGCTCCAGGACGAGCGCGACCAGTCGGCCGGCCCGATGGCGCACGGCCTGAAGGCCAGCGACTACACGATCAAGGGCTACCAGGAGAAGACCGACCGGGCCCGCGAGAACTTCCTCGACGCCTCCGAGCAGATCGACACGGCCAGCAAGGACGGCAACCTCCAGGGCGTCCGCGACGCGCTGGTCGGTCTCGCCAACCAGCTCGACGACCTGGCCAAGATCCGCAAGTCCGCGTACACGTCGAAGGACAACTCGACCCAGACGGTCGAGTCGTACCACCGGCTCATCACCCAGCTGATCGGCCTCTCCCAGGACATGGCCGAGGCGTCCAGCAACCCGGAGATGATCTCCCGGACCCGTGCCCTGGCGGCCTTCTCCACCGCCAAGGAGTACGCCTCCGAGCAGCGCGCCCTGATCGCCGCCGCCCTGCCCGCGACCACGGACACCAAGGGCGACCTCTCCGAGAACGACCGCCTCTACGGCCAGTCGGCGTACGAGAGCGAAGGCTCCGAGCTGGCGATCTTCCGCAAGATCTACGCCAACCACGACGCCGAGGACCTGCTCAAGCCGATCACCGAGAACAACGCGACGATCCAGACGGCGGACACCTACGCCAAGCGCTCCTTCGACTCCCCGGACGGCCTGCAGCAGCTGCCCGCGCGGTCGTACAAGGACTGGATGGACGACAGCTCGACGAAGATCGAGCAGATGAAGAAGATCGAGCGCACGCTGCTCGAGGAGATGGAGCAGAAGGCGCGCGAGCTGAAGAGCGAGACGCAGCGCGACGCCATCATCTCCGGTGCGCTGATCCTCCTCGTGCTCGGTGTGTCGCTGGTCGGCGCCTTCGTCGTGGCGCGGTCCATGATCCGCTCGCTGCGCCGCCTCCAGGAGACCGCGACCAAGGTCGCCCAGGACCGTCTGCCCGAGCTGGTCAAGCAGCTGTCGGAGTCGGACCCGCAGGACGTCGACACCTCCGTGGAGTCGGTCGGTGTGCACTCCCGGGACGAGATCGGCCAGGTGGCCGCGGCCTTCGACGACGTGCACCGCGAGGCGGTCCGCCTCGCCGCCGAGCAGGCCCTGCTGCGGGGCAACGTCAACGCGATGTTCACCAACCTCTCGCGCCGCTCCCAGGGTCTGATCCAGCGCCAGCTGTCGCTGATCTCCGAGCTGGAGTCCCGCGAGGCCGACCCGGACCAGCTGTCCTCGCTGTTCAAGCTCGACCACCTCGCCACCCGTATGCGCCGTAACGGTGAGAACCTCCTCGTTCTCGCCGGTGAAGAGCCCGGCCGCCGCTGGACCCGCCCGGTCCCGCTGGTCGACGTGCTCCGCGCCGCCGCGTCCGAGGTGGAGCAGTACGAGCGCATCGAGCTGGCCGCCGTGCCCACCACCGAGGTCGCCGGCCGGGTCGTCAACGACCTCGTGCACCTGCTCGCCGAGCTGCTGGAGAACGCCACCTCGTTCTCCTCCCCGCAGACCAAGGTCAAGGTCACCGGTCACGCGCTGCCCGACGGCCGGGTGCTGATCGAGATCCACGACACCGGTATCGGCCTCTCCCCCGAGGACCTCGCGGCGATCAACGAGCGGCTCGCCTCGCCGCCCACCGTGGACGTCTCCGTCTCCCGCCGCATGGGCCTCTTCGTGGTCGGCCGTCTGTCGCAGCGGCATGGCATCCGCATCCAGCTCCGCCCGTCCGACTCCGGTGGTACGACCGCGCTGGTCATGCTGCCCGTCGACGTCGCCCAGGGCGGCAAGAAGCCCGCTCCGGGCAAGCCCGGCGCGCCCATGTCCACCGGTGGCCCCGCCGCCGCGCAGGCCGCCGCCGGTGCGGCCGCGGCCAGGCGGCAGAACGGCAACAACGGCGGTGGCTCCGGTCCGGCCGGCGGCGGTCTGCTCGGTTCCGGTCCGGGTCCGCGCGGCCAGGTCGGCTCCGGCCAGGGCCCCCGGGCCGCGCTGCCCGGCGCGGGCCAGGGCGGCCGTCCCGGTGCGCCGGGCGGAGCGCGCGGCCCGCAGGGCGGTCCCGGCGGCCTCGGCGGCCTCCAGCAGAACCGTCCCGCACCGGCCGGTTTCGGCGCCCAGGCGCCCGGCGCCCCGCAGGGCCTGCAGGCCGCCCAGCCGGGCGGGCCGCAGCAGGACGCCTTCGGCGGTCGCGGTCGCGGCGCCAAGCGACCCGGTGCCTCCGCGGACCAGGGCCGCCAGCCCCAGCTGCCGCCGCGCGGCGGCCCGCGGGCCGAGCTGCCCGGTGGTGACCCGCAGTCCCGCACCCCGGAGTGGAGCGACGCCCAGGCCCCGCTGTCGCGCGCCTCGCTGGACACCCCGCGCGGCCACGACGAGCAGGACCCGGCGCGGACCGCGCACATGCCGCGCGTGGACGACCGGCAGGGTCCGGGCTCGACCGCGGAGATGCCCCGGATCGATGCCCAGGGACCGGCCGCGACCGGCGAGTTCCCGCGCGCCGAGCTGAACGGCGCCTCGCACACGGGCCAGTTCGCCCGCCCGGACAACGCCCAGCACACGGGCCAGTTCGCGCGCCCCGACGACGCCCGGCAGACCGGCCAGTTCGCGCACCCGGACAACGCCCGGCAGACCGGCCAGTTCGCGCACCCCGACCTCGCCCAGCAGCAGGGCGGCTACGACGTCCCCGGCGGCCAGCAGGACACCGGCTCCTTCGTCCGCTCCGACGTGTACGGCACGCAGGCGCCCGGACGGCAGGACGGCGGCGACCGGAACACGGGCCAGTTCCCGGCCCCGCAGGCCCCGCAGGCGTACGACGACAACGGGTACAACGGCGGTTACGACAGCGGCTCCACCGGGCAGCACGCCCTGCCCGGCCGCCAGGACCCCGGTCACACCGGTCAGTTCGAGCGTCCGCAGCCGCCCGCCCGCGACGACTTCGGCGCCCCGCGCCCGCAGGCGCCGCAGCAGCAGCGTCCGGCCCGCCGGCAGCCGGAGGCCCTGCCTCCGGCCAGCGGTCCGGGTGACGGCCGCACCCCGCTGTACGACACCCTGGAGACCAACTGGTTCCACGGTCAGCAGCAGGAGGGCGCGCCGGCACCGCAGCAGCAGCCGCAGCAGCAGGCGCCCGCGCCGGCCGCTCCGCAGCGGTCCGCGTCGACCAACACCGGCTCCTGGCGCACCTCGCCGAACGACGAACTCGTCCGGCAGGCGGAGCGCGTCCGGCAGCCCGCGGCGGGCGGGGTCACCACCTCCGGCCTGCCGCGCCGGGTGCCCCGGGCCAACCTCGTGCCCGGCACCGCCCAGCAGCAACAGAACCAAGCCGGTCCGCAGGTCTCGCGTGCGCCTGACGACGTGCGCGGACGGCTGACCAATCTCCGTCGGGGCATCGCTCAGGGCCGTCAGGCCGGCAGCGGCCAGACCGGCAGCTTCCCGAGCCCCACTCACCAGCAGGAGCGTTAGTTGAGTCCGATGAGCCAGGCGGCACAGAACCTGAACTGGTTGATCACCAACTTTGTGGACAACACCCCCGGGGTGTCCCACACCGTGGTGGTCTCCGCCGACGGCCTTCTGCTGGCGATGTCCGAAGGTTTCCCGCGGGACCGCGCCGACCAGCTGGCGGCCGTCGCGTCCGGACTGACCTCCCTGACGGCCGGGGCGTCCCGGATCTTCGAGGGCGGCACGGTGGCGCAGACGGTCGTCGAGATGGAGCGCGGCTTCCTCTTCCTGATGTCCATCTCGGACGGGTCGTCCCTCGCGGTACTGGCCCACCCCGATGCGGACATCGGTCTCGTCGGCTACGAGATGGCACTGCTCGTCGACCGCGCGGGGGCGGTACTCACCCCGGACCTGCGCGCCGAACTCCAGGGCAGTCTGCTCCACTGACCGCCCCCGGCACCACCCACCTCACGAAAACACCGTCCGGCCGCCACAATCCCCCCACCGGCCCCGTCAGACGGCTTGACTGACCGACTTGCTGTCCCGCCCGGAGGATTCATGACCCCGCCCACCGCCCATCATGATCCGTACGCGGAGCCGTACGGGGACGAGGGCGACCAGCCGCTGGTGAGGCCCTACGCCATGACCGGCGGCCGGACCAGGCCCCGCTACCAGCTCGCCATCGAGGCGCTGATCAGCACCACGGCCGACCCGGCAGCGCTCATGGGGCTGCTTCCCGAGCACCAGCGCATCTGCCACCTGTGCCGCGAGGTCAAGTCGGTCGCGGAGGTCTCGGCTCTGCTGGCCATGCCGCTCGGTGTGGCCCGGATCCTGGTGGCCGACCTCGCCGAGGCCGGCCTGGTCGCCATCCACCAGCCTGGTGGCGACGAGAACAACGGCGGCGCTCCGGATGTGACGCTGCTCGAAAGGGTGCTCAGTGGACTTCGCAAGCTCTGACGCGGGCCGGGCCACCACCTCCGCGAAGATCGTGGTGGCGGGCGGCTTCGGCGTGGGCAAGACCACGTTCGTCGGCGCCGTCTCGGAGATCAACCCGCTGCGCACAGAGGCCGTCATGACGTCCGCTTCGGCCGGCATCGACGACCTCACCCACACCGGGGACAAGACCACCACCACGGTGGCCATGGACTTCGGCCGTATCACCCTCGACCAGGACCTGATCCTCTACCTCTTCGGTACGCCGGGCCAGGACCGCTTCTGGTTCATGTGGGACGACCTGGTGCGCGGCGCCATCGGCGCGGTGGTGCTCGTGGACACCCGGCGCCTGGCCGACTGCTTCCCCGCGGTCGACTACTTCGAGAACAGCGGCCTGCCGTTCGTCATCGCCCTCAACGGCTTCGACGGCAACCAGCCGTACAGCCCGGACGAGGTCCGCGAGGCCCTGCAGATCGGACCGGACACCCCGATCATCACGACCGACGCCCGCCACCGCGCGGACGCCAAGAGCGCGCTGATCACGCTCGTGGAGCACGCCCTGATGGCACGGCTGAAGTAGCACCCAAGTACGACGTCTCTTACGGCAGTTGTCGTAAAGGATTCGGGAGCCGACTGTGGCCTTTGACACGGTCGGCTCCGGTGTTCATAACAGTTCGGCAGAGGAATCGCCCGACGCCACCACGCGACGCGGTCGCGCGGTACCGCTGTGCGCACAAAGGCCCCGCCTTTTGGCGGGGCTCGCTCTTTATGACCGTTTTATCTGGCCCTTACAAGTGCGCGCTCTGCCGGTTTCCGCTGTTTGGAATCGCGCTGGTCCACGTGCTGGAATGCCTGAACTGCCCAATGGTCGACGACGTACTGAGGGCGTACCGCGTACGCACTGGTGGTCGATGGCGAACCGGGCTCTGAGAGACTGCGGCACGACGTAGGTGCCGACCGCCGAGAGGTTGTTGGTCGAGTGAGGCGAAGCAAGAACGGTCCCGAGCCGTCGGCGCGGGGCAACTTCACCCCGCCGCCGCGCGCTGCGGCGCCCACCCCCGTTCCCGGAGCGGAACCGGCGGCCACTCCCGCGTCCAGCGGCGGCCGTCTCTCCCCGCGGAACTGGCGGGTGCCCACCCGGCTGAACGCGATCCTGCTCATACCCGTGGCGGTGGGTCTCGTCATGGGCGGCTTCCAGGTGAAGAGCTCGATCGACACCTGGCAGGAAGCCCGCGACGCCGAGAACACCGCCCGTCTGGTGCGTGCCGCCCTCACCTACGCCGACGCGCTGGAGAGCGAGCGTGACGTCACCGCGGCGCCGCTGCTGCTGAAGAAGAAGGACGCGACCAGCAAGCAGACGGTCGCGGACGCCCGCAAGGCCACGGACCAGGCCGCCGCCGCCTTCAAGGAGGCGACGCGGAGCATGCCGTCCGACGCGGGCCTCGAACGCCGGCTGAAGCTCTTCCACGAGGTCGAGCCGCGCCTGGTCGAGCTGCGCCAGACCGCGTACACCTCCAAGAAGATCGGCGTGCAGACCGAAGAGGGCTACGTCGACATCAGCCACCCCCTGATGGAGTTCGCCAACGAGCTCGGTCTGGGCACCGGCAACATCACCTCCTACGGCCGTACCGTCTACGCCATCTCGCTGACCAAGGCGGCGCTCTCGCTGGAGCGGTCGATCGGCACCCACCTGCTGGTCAAGCCCGGTCCGGACGACCCGAACCTGACGACGCAGCGGACCTCCCTCGGCTCGTACGCCTACCTGGAGCGCATCGCCCGGGAGGAGTACATCGGCGGTGGCACCGAGGCCGACGCGCAGAAGCTGACGAACGCCGAGACCCAGGTCAAGTCGGATGCCGCCGGCATGGCCGCGAAGGCCAAGGCGAGCAACCCGAAGTTCGTCCCGCCGCCGTCCGACCCGGTCAGGATGGTGGGCCTGGTCGCCAACATGAAGGACACCAGCGCGCTCACCCGTGAGCAGCTGGCGGCGAACGGACTCACCGCCGAGAACTGGTGGGCGGTCAACACGCTGAAGTACAAGGCGTACCGCCAGATCGAGTCGGACATGGCCGACAAGGCGGTGAGCGAGGCGTCGAGCATCGCCGACGACGCCAAGACCTCGGCGTTCATCACCGGTGCGGTCGTCGTGATCGCCCTGCTGGCCGCGTTCATCCTGGCCGGTCTGGTCGCCCGCCAGATGAGCCGGGCGATGCGCCAGCTGCGCAACGCCGCCTTCGGCATCGCCGAGCAGCGGCTGCCGATGCTGGTCGACCAGCTGTCCCGTACCGACCCCGGCCGGGTCGACACCCGGGTCGCGCCGATCCCGATCACCACCAAGGACGAGATCGGCGAGGTCGCCCGCGCCTTCGACCAGGTCCACCGCGAGGCGGTCCGGCTCGCCTCCGAGCAGGCGCTGCTGCGGGGCAACATCAACGCGATCTTCACCAACCTCTCGCGCCGCAACCAGTCGCTGATCGAGGGCCAGCTGACCCTGATCACCGACCTGGAGAACAACGAGGCCGACCCGGACCAGCTGGAGAACCTCTTCAAGCTGGACCACCTGGCCACCCGTATGCGCCGCAACGGCGAGAACCTGCTGGTCCTCGCCGGCGAGGAGCCCGGCCGCCGCTGGGACCAGCCGGTCCCGCTGGTCGACGTGCTGCGCGCCGCCTCCTCCGAGGTGGAGCAGTACGAGCGCATCGAGCTGTCCGGCGTCCCGGAGGCCGAGATCCACGGCCGCGCGGTCACCGACCTCGTGCACCTGCTGGCCGAGCTGCTGGAGAACGCCACCACGTTCTCCTCCCCGCAGACCAAGGTCCGCGTCACCGCGACCCGTCTGCCCGACGGCCGCGTCATGATCGAGATCCACGACAAGGGCATCGGCCTGACCGCCGAGGACTTCGCGGACATCAACCACAAGCTGGCCAACCCGCCGACCGTGGACGCCGCGATCTCGCAGCGCATGGGCCTGTTCGTGGTCGGCCGGCTGTCCGACCGGCACGGCATCCGGGTCCAGCTGCGCCCCTCCGGCGAGCAGGCCGGTACGACCTCCCTGGTCATGCTGCCGGACGCGATCACGCACGGCGGTGGTGGCGAGGCCCCGCTGGACCGCGAGGAGTTCACCGTCTCGCAGATCATTCCGGAGCAGCAGTTCCGGGGTGAGGACTTCGGTCAGGTGCAGCCGATGCGCACCGCCGCCGAACTCGGCTTCGACGACAGCCAGTACACGGAGGTCCCCGACGACATCCGTGACCTGGACCCCGTCGGCCGCTCCCTGATGCGCGAGGAGCGCCGCGCCGCCCTGGAGGCCCAGGCCCACGGCCCGCAGGCCGCCGAGCAGCAGGCGTACGAGGAGCAGCACCAGCAGACGTACGAGACGCCGTCGTACCAGGAGCAGCCCCGGCAGCAGTACGAGGAGCAGCCCCGGCAGCAGTACGAGGAGCAGCACCGGCAGGCGTACGAGACGCCCGCGTACGAGGAGCAGCAGCACGCCTCGTACGAGCGGCAGCAGTACGACGGGCAGTACTACGCGTCGAACGGCGAGCAGCCGCAGTCCGACGGCTACCTGGGCCACGGCGGCTACCCGGAGCCCTCGTCCCCGTATGCGGAGCCTGCCCAGGAGCCGTCCTATCAGGACGACTGGCCCCAGCAGGACGGCTACCAGAACGGCTATCCCGCCCAGTACGCTCCGGAAGCGGAATCCCCGCAGGCCGCTGACGCGAGTGAGCGGAACGGCGTAGGCTTCGACCGTCCGGGAACGGCCTCCCCCGCCGCACACGCGCTGACCGACGCCGGGCTGCCCCGCCGCGGGTCCCCCGCGAGCGGCTCCCACGGCGCCGGTTCCCCGAACGGCACGGCGCGTGCGCAGCAGGAAGCGCCGGCTCCCGCACCGGGCAACGCGCCGGGGGCGAGCGGCGACAGCAGCTGGCGTTCGGCGAACGACGAGCGGTGGCAGCAGGCCGCGCAGCTCCGGAAGCCCAAGGCAGGCGGGGTCACCGCCTCCGGTCTGCCGCGGCGGGTTCCCAAGGCCAACCTGGTCGAGGGTGCCGCCGAGACCACCCCCCAGGGAGGCCCGCAGGTCTCCCGCGCCCCGGAGGACGTCCGGGGCAGGCTGAGCAACCTGCGCCGGGGCGTCCAGCGCGGACGCAGCGCAGGCAGTGAAACGAACGGCCAGGGCTTCGGTCCTGACAGCACCTACAACCAGGAGCGTTAGTGTGAGCCCGATGAGCCAGGCGGCACAGAACCTGAACTGGTTGATCACCAACTTCGTGGACAACACCCCGGGGGTGTCCCACACGGTGGTGGTCTCCGCCGACGGACTCCTTCTGGCGATGTCCGAAGGCTTCCCCCGCGACCGCGCCGACCAGCTCGCGGCCGTCGCCTCCGGTCTGACGTCTCTGACGGCAGGCGCCTCCCGGATCTTCGAGGGGGGAAGCGTGAATCAGACGGTTGTGGAGATGGAGCGGGGATTCCTCTTCATCATGTCCATCTCCGACGGTTCCTCACTCGCTGTGCTGGCCCACCCGGAGGCGGACATCGGCCTCATCGGGTACGAGATGGCCCTTCTGGTGGACCGAGCGGGCACGGTCCTCACCCCGGATCTCCGTGCGGAGCTCCAGGGAAGCCTTCTCAACTAATTAACGTACGGTGCGTATTCGCGTCCCGGGGCCGTAAGGTTTCGGGACGCGGCTCCACACGGATGGGTGCCCGGCGCAGTCGGAGGAGGAGAAAGTGGCAACACCCCCAGGCGGTTCGTCTTCGGGTAACTGGTCGTACGGCCCTGGCCAGGGTCAGGGCGACGGTTCGGCGAACCGGTACAACTTCCCCTCCACCCCCGCCCGCCGGCAGCCGTACGCCCCGCAGGGCCCCGGCCCGTCGCCGTACGACCAGCCGCCGGCCCCGCGCATCCAGCCGGTCCAGCCGCAGCGCCGACCGGAGCCGGCCCCCGCCTCGGCGTCCAACAACCCCCTGGTGCGTCCGTACGCCATGACCGGCGGCCGGACCCGCCCGCGCTACCAGCTCGCCATCGAGGCGCTGGTGCACACCACCGCCGCTCCGCACCAGATGCAGGGCCAACTGCCCGAGCATCAGCGGATCTGCAACCTCTGCCGGGAGATCAAGTCAGTGGCCGAGATCTCGGCCCTCCTCACGATCCCCCTCGGCGTGGCCAGGATCCTCGTCGCCGACTTGGCGGAGGCGGGCCTGGTCGCCATCCATCAGCCCGGCGGCGACGAGAACGCCGGTGGCCAGCCAGACGTGACACTGCTCGAAAGGGTGCTCAGTGGACTTCGCAAGCTCTAGCGGCGGTCCTTCCCGCTCCACCACCTCCGCGAAGATCGTGGTGGCGGGCGGCTTCGGCGTGGGCAAGACCACGTTCGTCGGCGCCGTCTCGGAGATCAACCCGCTGCGCACAGAGGCCGTCATGACGTCCGCTTCGGCCGGCATCGACGACCTCACCCACACCGGAGACAAGACGACGACCACCGTCGCCATGGACTTCGGCCGTATCACCCTCGACCAGGACCTGATCCTCTACCTCTTCGGTACGCCGGGCCAGGACCGCTTCTGGTTCATGTGGGACGACCTGGTGCGCGGCGCCATCGGCGCGATCGTCCTGGTCGACACCCGGCGCCTCGCCGACTGCTTCCCCGCGGTCGACTACTTCGAGAACAGCGGTCTGCCGTTCGTCATCGCCCTCAACGGCTTCGACGGCAACCAGCCGTACAGCCCGGACGAGGTCCGCGAGGCCCTGCAGATCGGACCGGACACCCCGATCATCACGACCGACGCCCGCCACCGCGCGGACGCCAAGAGCGCGCTGATCACGCTCGTGGAGCACGCCCTGATGGCGCGGCTGCGCTAGCCGCCCGCCTGCTGCGAGGGGCCCTTTCCGGCTGGAGGGGGCCCCTTTGTCATACCCCGCTGCCTCACTGGCTCCCGACGTGATCGACGGGGTGGTCGATGGGGGGGCGGGCGGCGGGAGCAGGACCGCCGGAGGGACACGGCCGGACTGGTGCGCCTGCGCGTGTCCGGCCTGCGCTTCCAGCGGAGCGTGGAGCGGCGGTGCGAGGAGACACACCGCGGCCCCGCCACCCACAAGGGGCGGCGGGGCCGCGGTGATGCGCGCTGAACCTCAGTGCCAGCTGTGCGGCGCCCGGAAGCCGGGCTCGCGCTCCAGGCGGCGCCAGCCTGCCTTCGCTCGGATCCGGTGGGTCGCCGAAGGCTCGGGGCGGGCGGCGGCGCGGGCCAGGAGGATGGCCGTGATGGCGGCGACTTCCTCGGGCTCGGCGTGGCCCTTCTCGACGCGGATGTCAGGAGTGCTCATGGGTGTCAGTCTCCGGGGGAGAGGGGTCCGCGGGATTGCCGCGGCGGGTCCGCGGGGTTACTGCGGGGGGTTGCCGTGCTTGCGGGAGGGCAGGTCGGCGTGCTTGGTGTGCAGCATGGCCAGGGACTTGACCAGCACCTCACGGGTCTCGGCGGGGTCGATGACGTCGTCGACCAGGCCCCGCTCGGCCGCGTAGTAGGGGTGCATCAGCTCGGACTTGTACTCCTTGACCATGCGGGCCCGCATGGCTTCGGGGTCCTCGGCGTCGGCGATCTGGCGGCGGAAGATGACGTTGGCCGCGCCCTCCGCGCCCATCACGGCGATCTCGTTCGTCGGCCACGCGTAGGTGAGGTCGGCGCCGATCGACTGGGAGTCCATGACGATGTAGGCACCTCCGTACGCCTTGCGCAGGATGAGCGAGATCCTCGGCACGGTCGCGTTGCAGTAGGCGTACAGCAGCTTCGCGCCGTGACGGATGATTCCGCCGTGCTCCTGGTCGACGCCCGGGAGGAACCCGGGGACGTCCAGGAAGGTGACGATCGGGATATTGAAAGCGTCACACATCTGGACAAAGCGCGCAGCTTTTTCCGACGCCTCGATGTCCAGCACGCCGGCGAGGACCTGCGGCTGGTTGGCGATGATGCCGACCACCTGGCCGTCCAGCCGGGCGAGGGCACAGATGATGTTGCGCGCCCAGCGCTCGTGGACCTCCAGGTACTCGCCGTCGTCGACGATCTCCTCGATGACCTTGGCCATGTCGTACGGCCGGTTGCCGTCGGCCGGGACCAGGTCGAGCAGGGCGTCGGAGCGGCGGTCGACCGGGTCGGAGGACTCGACGCGCGGCGGGTTCTCGCGGTTGTTCTGCGGGAGCAGCGACAGGAGGTAGCGCACCTCGGCGATGCAGGTCTCCTCGTCGTCGTACGCGAAGTGGCAGACGCCGGAGGTCTCCGCGTGGACGTCGGCGCCGCCGAGACCGTTCTGGGTGATCTCCTCGCCCGTCACGGCCTTGACCACGTCCGGGCCGGTGATGAACATCTGGGAGGTCTCGCGGACCATGAAGACGAAGTCCGTGAGGGCGGGGCTGTAGGCCGCGCCGCCCGCGCACGGGCCGAGCATCACCGAGATCTGCGGGATGACACCCGACGCCTTGGTGTTGCGCTGGAAGATGCCGCCGTAGCCGGCGAGGGCCGAGACGCCCTCCTGGATACGGGCGCCGGCGCCGTCGTTCAGCGACACCAGCGGGGCCCCGGCCGCGATGGCCATGTCCATGATCTTGTGGATCTTGGTGGCGTGGGCCTCGCCGAGGGCGCCGCCGAAGATCCGGAAGTCGTGGGCGTAGACGAAGACCGTACGGCCCTCCACCGTGCCCCAGCCGGTGATGACACCGTCGGTGTACGGCTTCTTGGCCTCCAGGCCGAAGCCGGTCGCCCGGTGCCGGCGCAGCTGCTCGACCTCCTGGAAGGACCCGGGGTCGAGGAGCAGCTCGATCCGCTCCCGTGCCGTCAGCTTGCCCTTGGCGTGCTGCGCCTCGGTCGCCTTCTCGCTCGGGCCCGCCACGGCCTGGGCACGGATCTCGTGCAGTTCGGCGACCCGTCCGCGCGCGTCCGTCGGCTCGCCGGTCGGCTCACCCGTCGTCTCTTCCAAAACGGTCATGTAGCGACCTTACGAAGGACCCGAAGAAAAGCGAGCCGTCGACTCTGTACAGTCTCCGGCCCGTTTTCCTGGTACGAGTGAACAGAACCGTGGCGGCATGCAGCCGTTCCGACTGCTCAGAAGGCCACGCTGTTGTAGGAGGGCCACAAAGGCGTCACCTGAGAGCCACCTCACATTCATGGGTGGAGCATGCCATCCCCGGAGTGACAAGGAGCCTCAGACGGCGGTCCGCCGAACGGACCTCCACGCTGTCGTCGGCCCGGACCACCGCGCGTACCGGATGGTCCCAGACCAGCTCCAGCGGGGCTCCGGTGCGGGGCGGCTCGCTCACGTGGAGGGTGGCCGTACGCCCCCGGCGGACGACGAGCACGCTCGCGCCGGCCGAGACGGTGAGGTCTCCCACCGTACCGGCCCGCCAGAAGGTGTACGCCGTCACCCCCGAGCCGGGTACGGCGACGGCCTGGGCGTCCGTGCCGTTGGCGAGGACGGACAGCCAGTTCCGGTCGGCGGCCCGCAGCGCGGTCTCGGCGCGAGTGGCTCCGGGCAGCAGCACGTAGGTGTAGCGGGCGGCCACCGGGTCGGTGCCGTGGTCGAGCCAGAGCGTCTGCCAGCGGCGGGTGCGCCGCTCGTCGGTGCTGGTGGTGTTGATGTCGGACCAGGCGCCGGTGCGGTCCTCGCGCAGGGTGCGCAGCTCGCCGCCGTACGGCAGGACCCATCCGCCGTGCCCCTCCAGATGGGCCCAGCGCGCGGTCCGCACGAAGGCCTGCCCGCCCCCCTCCCCCAGGTTCCGGTTGTCCACGACCGTCTCGACCGGGACACCGTCGGCGCAGCTGATCCCGGCACCGAGGCAGACCACGGCGTCGGCGAGGAAGAACCACGACTTGCGGGCCTCCAGGGTCGAGCCGAGCCCCTTCAGGTGCTGGCCGACCGCCGCGTGCGTACCGTCCGTCACCCCGCCGACCCAGCGGACGTCCGGCTTGGGGGCGCCCCACTCACCGCCGGCGCGGTCGGGGAGGCGCCGGGTGGACACGGTGGTGCCGGGCAGCCGGTACCAGTCGACGGTGGGCCAGTACCAGTCGGTGTACTGGTCGCCGCGGCCCCGCGGCCACCAGGAGAGCATGCCGGAGCCGGTGTGCCAGCCGCGCGGGTTCTCGCCGTTGCCGCACTCGTAGTGGGCGATGCGGTCGCTGGCCATGGCGAGGGCGGCGGTGAAGCGGGGGGTGCGGTGGACGGCGCGGTCCATGGCCGGGAAGAGCCGGTGGCCGAGGGGCTCGGGGGCGGAGGGCACGGGCGAGGCGGCGACGGCGTGCAGCCGCGCGAGATCGGCGACGCCGAACTGACCCGACGTCAGCACCGGTACGGTCGTGTCCCGTTCGACCCAGCCCTTGATCCGCCCGTACCAGCGCTCCCGCTCCGCCGTGCTCGCACCGCCCGCGAGGAGGGCGATGGCGGCGATCAGGGCCTGCCCGTTGTAGTGGTCGGAGCGGAGCACGTGCAGGTCGTCGGAGCGGAGGTAACCCCGGCTGATGGCACGCCCGTTGACGCAGTCCATCACCAGTCCGTCGTGGATGAGGGGCGCGTAGGCGTGCTCGACGCTGTCCAGGACGTGTTGCCGCGCCGGGTCGGCGACCTCCCACTCGGACCCCGCGAGCAGCGCGAACAGCCGCCCGAGACCGTCGAGCAGGACCTGGCCGTACGTCCCCGAGTAGGCGACCCAGGTGTGCTGGACGAAGGACCCGTCGGCATAGAGCCCGTCGCCCTTGGTCACGTAGGGAAAGACCGGTGAGAGCGCGTCACGGGCGAGGGAGATCTTCCGCGGGTCGCGGCCGAGGATGCCGCGCAGGGCGACCGAGCGGCACAGGTCGACGCGGTTGGCTCCGGTGGAGGTGCCGGAGTAGTCGGCGAGCACGGCGTCCGGCACGAAGTGGTCGACGGCCGCGCAGGCCGCCGCGATCCGCTCGGGGCCGAGCTGTTCGTACAGGGCGGCGGTGATGTCCATCAGCAGCCGGGGGCTGCCGATCTGCCACTCCCACCAGTTGCCGTAGCGGCTGGTGGACGGGTTGTAGACGGTGGCGGAGAGATGGTCGAGCCCGCGCAGTACGTCCGCGAGGAGCCGGGGATCACCCGTGCCGCCGGTGCCGCGCTGCGCATAGGCCTGGGCCATGGTCCACAGGCGGCCGTAGCTGAAGGTGATGCCGGAGGGCGGGTCGAAGGGGTGCCCGGGCCAGAGGGACGCCGGGGCGGGAACCATGGCGTTCTGGAACTCCCGCGCCCGCTCCCCTAGTTGGGCGAGCCGGGAGGCGTACGGCTCGACGCCCGGGTCGTACCCGGCGCCCAGCGCGATGTCGAGCCACCGGCGGCGCAGCGCGTCGTAGGCGTCCTCGGCCGCCCGGGCGCCGGCCGCCGGGGCGGCGGCGAGGGCGGCGGCCAGCAGCAGTGCGCGTCGGGTCAGGCCCATGGGGCCGGTCACCGTCCTCCGCCGCCGGCTCAGCAGCCGCCGCAGTTGTAGTAGAGGACGTCCCAGTGGTTGCCCTCGTCGGCGTAGATGTTGCCGGAACCGGACTTGTACTGCGGGGCGCCGTCGCCGCGGAGGCCGATGTAGGTGAAGTTGTTCTTGATGTACGACGTCACGCACGTGCTCTTGCCGTAGTCGAGCTTGTAGCCGTTCCAGTGGGAGTACGTGCCGGAGGCGTGGCCGGTCTCCGTACCGCCGGTGATGTTGAGCGCGCAGCCGGCGGCCCGCTTGAGGGTCTGGGCGCCCTGGGCGGTGGCCAGGTTGAGCTGGTCGAAGGAGGTGCAGGTGGAGTTGTTGCGGTCGGAGCAGTTGCCGGAGGACGACCAGGTGATGCCGACGTCACGGAACATCCGGGTGGCGGTGGCGTGACTGATCTTGGTGACGGCGAAGGCGTCCGTCGCGGTCCCGAGGACGACACCGGGGGCGACGACGAGGGCGAGCGCGGTGAGGAGGGCGCGGGGCTTCAGCGGCTTCATGGGGACCTTCCTGCGGCGGGCCGTGCTTCCTGGGGGCGGCTGTGCAGGTGGTGCAGGCAGATGGTGCCCGAGGGGGCGGGGTGTCCGCCAGGGGGCACGCACGACGACTCTCCGTCCGTGGACAATCACCCTCCGGGTGCAGTTGAAATCCGAACCGAATCGGTCTACCGTCGAAGCCGTAAGTCGTTCAACGTTCAACTAGACCCCTTCAGGAGCACGTCATGGGCATCTTCGGCCGCAAGACCACCACCACCGCCGCCCCTGCCGGCACCGCCCCCACCTCTGCGCCCCAGGCCGCCCGGACCCCCGACCTGACCGCGCTGAGCGGCGACTACACGATCGACCCGGCCCACAGCTCGATCGGCTTCGTCGCCCGGCACGCCATGGTCACGAACGTCAAGGGCGGTTTCGAGGACTTCACCGGCACGCTCCACCTGGACGGCGCCGACCCCGCCAAGTCCACCGCCGAGATCGACGTCCAGATGGCGAGCATCGAGACCGGCAACGCCGACCGCGACGGTCACCTGAAGTCCTCCGACTTCTTCCGGATCGAGGAGTTCCCGACGATGACGTTCCGCTCCACCAAGGCGGAGGCCCTCGGCGGCGACGACTTCCGCATCACCGGCGACCTCTCCCTGCTCGGCGTCACCAAGCCGCTCACCATCGACCTGGAGTTCAACGGCTCCGCCACCGACCCCTTCGGCAACGAGCGCGTCGGCTTCGAGGGCAAGGCCGAGCTCCTGCGCTCGGAGTGGGGCCTGACCTGGAACGCGGCTCTGGAGACCGGCGGCGTCCTGGTCTCGGACAAGATCAAGCTCGTCTTCGACATCTCGGCCATCAAGCAGGCCTGAGCCGTGCGCACCGCCGGCGCCGCCCCGAGCGGCGTTCACCAGTGACCGTGGGGCCGCCCGGAAAGACGGTGGCCCAGCCCGGCACCGGGCCCCGAGGTCGGCTGCGTGCGTGGCGTGGGTGAGGGGGTGCGGGAGCGGATCGCGGGCACGCCGGGTGGGATTGGCGGCGAGCGGTCGGTGGGATGAGGACGCGGTTCCGCCTTACACGCGCCTGGTGGGACTGGAGGGCCTCCCTACCCCCGCCTCTGCCAACGCCACGGGGGTCTCATGCGCCTCTCGGCTCCCCTTGGGAAGTGACTGGCGGACCTGGGCCAGGGAGAGCAGCGCGAGGGCTGTATCGCGGGGTGGGCCGTCGGCGGAGGTGGCCCAAATCCGCCAGTTACCGCCCTCGGGTGACTTCTGGGGCCGATGGGGCGCCGAAGCAGGGCCCCAGCCGCTGCGCGGGGGCGGAGTGCGACCCGCCCTTGACCAGCTGTCCGCCACCGAACCCACCGCGCATGCGCACGCCGGTCACCCGCCGCCAGACCCACACGGGAAGCCGCCAATCTCACCCGGCGTGCCCGCGATCCGCTCCCGCGCCCCCTTACCCACGCCACGAACGCAGCCGACCCAAGGGGGTGGCGGGCCTGAGCCGGCCACTTTCCCCGGGCTGCCCGCTCGCTTCTTCCCCGGGTTGGAGCGCCCTTGGCTCACCTCGCGGAAGCCCGACACTGAGAGAAGAAGCGGGCGGCCCCACAGCCACGTCGTCGGCAGACAGTCACCTCGGCCGACCCGGGACGGCCGCCTCGCCACCCCGCACCGCGAACTCGCACCACACGATCTTGCCGGGGTTCCGCTCCCCCACGCCCCACTTGTCGGCGAGGGCCGCGACGAGGAGCAGACCCCGGCCGTGCTCCGAGTCCGGGGACGCCTCCGGGGCGCGGACCTCGCCCGGGCCGCTGTCGTGCACCTCCACGCGCAATGCACCCTCGCGGTGCAACTCCAGCCGGAGCAGGAAGCCCCGGCCGGCGGGGACCCCGTGGAGGAGGGCGTTGGTCGCCAGCTCGCTCACGCAGAGCAGTACGTCGTCGCCGCGTTCGGCGACGGTCCACTCCGTCAGCGTTCCGCGCACGAACTCCCGTGCGAGCGGTACCGACCTGCGGTCCCGGCGGTAGAACGCCTGGCGCATATGGGGGTGTTGGGGTTCTGCGTTCATGCAGCGAGTGTCACTGTGCGTCACTACACTGGGTCAGTGAGTGAAGTCGTAGTCCTCATTCCTACGAGTCCACTACGAGAGCTCGGCGTGCGTACGGGGGAAGGGAACGGCCATGCACGAGGCAGCGAGGCCCAAGAAGGTCGGTTCGTGGTACGCGGTCGGTGCGCTCGTGGCGCACTTCAGGCGGAAGGCCCGTCTCACGCAGGAACAGTTCGCGGAGAGGGCCAGCCTCTCCGTCGACACGGTGAGGTCGGTCGAGCAGGGGAGGTTAGCCCTCCAGCCGGATCGCGCCGAGCAGTTCGACGAGCTCCTCGACACCGGCGGTGCGTTGGCGGTGGTGGTGGCCAAGCTGCCGGTGCGGGACCGGATCGTGCAGTTCGCGCAGGGGCTCATCGATCATGAGCAGGAGGCGGTGAGCCTGCTGTCGTACGAGAGCTTGCTCGTTCCGGGGCTCCTTCAGACCAAGGACTACTGCCGCGCTGTATTCGACTGTCGCTATCCGGCGCTCGGAAGTGAGACCGCCGAGCAGTGGGTGAACGCCCGTATGGAACGGCAGTTGGTTTGGCAGCGGGAGAAGCCTCCCCTGGGTCACTTCATCCTTGAGGAGAGCATCCTGCGGCGAGCGGTCGGCAGCCCGGATGTCATGCGTGAGCAGTTCCGGCAGATCCTGGAGTACACCCGACCGGTTCACATGAGCTTCCAGCTCATGCCCATGGAACAGACGCCTCACGCCGCGCTCGACGGACCCATGGTGCTCCTGGAGACGCCGGAGCATGAACGGCTCGTCTACCTGGAAGTTCAGCGCGCGAGCTTCCTCGTAGATGACCCAGATGAGGTCAGCGACTATTACCACAAGTATGGGATGCTGCGGTCACAGGCGCTCTCCTGCGAAGAGAGCGAGCGCCGCCTGAAGGGACTGCTAGGAGAGTCATGAACACCGCAGCACTCGCATGGTTCAAGTCCAGCTACAGCGGCAGCCAGGGCGGCGACTGCCTCGAACTCGCCTACACCTGGCACAAGTCCAGTTACAGCGGCAGCGAGGGCGGCAACTGCGTCGAAGTAGCCTCCCACCCCACCGCCATCCACATCCGCGACTCCAAGAACACCACCGGCCCCATCCTCACCCTCTCCCCCACCACCTGGAGCGAGTTCCTTGACGGCCTGGCCCGCTGACACCGCACCCGACTCCGAACCCGCCTCCGAAACGGCACCCGCACCCGAGTGGATCCACATCACCTCGTACGAGAACGTGCCCGGGCGCCCCAACCCGATCCATGTGCTCCTCGGTTGACTGCGTGAGCGCGGCGTCGACTGGATGCCGTTCGCCGAGGACGAGGTGCGGATCGACCTGATGTGCCGGGTCGGCGACGACGGGCACTGGCGCGGCACGCTCGGTGTGAGTGTCGAGGCCGGTGCCCTGTGGCGGCTGGGGCTGCATCCCGGTCAACCGGCGTCGGTCGTCGTCGGGCCCTCGCCGCCGGGCTGGTGGCATGCCGCCGGTGAGCGGTACGCCACCCGGCGGAAGGTCGTCCGGCGTCACGCGCGCTGATCAGGTCTTCAGAAGCTCCCGCCGAAGTCCCCTCCCCCGCCGCCGCCCCCGTCGAACCCTCCCCCGTCCCCGAACCCGCCCCCGAAGTCCCCGGCGTCGAAGTCCGTCCCGGAGACGTCGCCGCCTTCGTAACCGCCCCCGAAGCCGTCCCCGCCTCCGAAGTCGCCGTACCCGGTGCCGTAGTCGGCGGCGTACGTGGGCGTCGCCATCATCCCGCCCAGCATCGTGCCGACGAGGAGGCCGGGGAGGAGGCCGCCGCCGAAGTAACCGCCTGCCCAGGGGCCGTAGGCGGGGCCCGCGTCCCAGTAGGGGCGACGGCCGTAGTCCGTGTCGACCTCGCGGATCACGGGGTCGCGGCCGTCGGCCAGCCGGGTGGCGTCGGCGGCGCAGACGGGGACCTGGCGCGCGGTGCCGCCGGGCGGGGTCCAGGTGGCGTCGGAGACCGAGGGGCCGTGGCGGGGGTCGAAGAAGCACGGCGGGCGGCGTTCCGGCAGGGGGCGGTGTTCACGGCGGGCGGCCAGCTGGGCGAGGGAGAAGCGGCCGTCCTCCACTGCCTCGGTGACGAGCCGGACGTCCTCCGGTTTCCTCGCCTCGGCCATGCGCTGCTTGGCGTTCTCGTAGGCGTCCAGGGCGCGCTCGTAGTCGGCGCGCATCGCGTCGTCGGCGCCCGGTTCCGAGGGGTGGAAATCCAGGCGGTCGAGTTCCTCGCCGAACGCGGTGATGTCCTCGTCCACGACCACGCGCAGCCGGTCCAGGGCGGCCCGCTGCTCGTCCTCGCGGCGCCGGCGGCTGCGCCGGACCAGCGCGTACGCGCCCGCGCCGGCGGCCGCGAGGACCGCGACCGTGGTGATCAGGCCGGTGGTGGACATGCCGCCGCCCCCGGCCGAGCCGCCCCAGCTGCGCGGCGCGTGGCCGCCCATGTTGGCCAGGGCCCGGTCGGTGAAGTCGGCCAGCTGGGCCTTGGCGTCCTCGCCCTGGACGCTGCGGACCAGGTTCTGGCGGGCCGTGGACGACATGACGGAGGAGTCGGCGCGGGCGTCGAAGCGGTCGCCGAGGCGGATGCCGTACAGGCCGGTGACGCCGGTCGCGGAGCGGAGGTCGGAGAAGAGGTTGGCGGTGGGGTAGCCGGCCGGGAGGACCGCGATGAACAGGGGTCTGTCCGCGTCCTTGATGCGGTCGGCGAGGGCGGCGGCGTCCGCGGCGGACAGCTGGCCGCGGGCCGCCGGGTCGACGTAGACCGGGCTGTGGCGCAGGGCGCGGGCGACCGTGGAGACGCTGGTGTCCGCGCTCGCCCCGGGCGCGAAGAGGGTCGCCAGCGCCAGGGCGAGGGCGGCCAGCAGCAGGGCGGGGAGGCTTCGAGTCCGCGGGACGGCCGCCATACGCCGATCGTTGCCACGTCGACCATTCATACGCCGACCCTTCGTACGTCGACCCTTCATACTTCGACGCTACCCGAAGCGTCCCCAAACCGGTCGTTTCTGGACCACCTCCCAGGGGTCGGGCCCGGACCTGGGAGGCCGGGCCCGGACCCCCCGGGAGTCAGGCCGCCCGGTAGGCCTCCGTCAGTTTCTCCACCGCCTTTCCGTACCTGCCGGTCAGCAGCAGGTGATCGGCGTCGGCGAAGGGGCCTGCCACCGCCTCCGTCAGATGTCCGGCCGTCTTCTGCTGGACGAGCAGCCGGGCCCTGGTCACCAGGGCGCGTCCGGTGCGGGCGTCCCCGTGGCGTTCGGCCGCGGCCGCCCGGACGGCGAGGTCGCGCAGGGTGGCCGTACCGCCCTTCGGGGTCCCTGTCAGGGTGGTCAGGCCCCAGCCGTAGGGGAACTGCGGGTCGTACGCCGCGTCGCCCACGTTGATCGGCAGCTGGGACTCGGACCTGGGCCAGGTGACGGGGAGCTGTCCGGTGAAGGGGCGCCTGCCGTAGAGGACGTCGGCGACGCCCTCGCCCTCGGTGCCGGGGAGCCAGGAGGCCACCAGGGCGTCGATCTCGTCCAGGCGGTCCCCGATCAGCTGGGGGCGGCCGGAGACGATCAGCACCGCGCACCTCATGGCCGCGCACACCTTGTCCACGGCGGCCCGGTCGGCGGCGGAGAGATCGAGGTCGTGGCCGTTGCCGACGTCTCCCACGCCCTCGGCGTACGGGGTCTCGCCCACCACGACCACACCGACGTCGTAGCCGCCGGTGGGGGCGGAGGCGTCCTTGGAGTAGGTGACGTTCCCGCCCGCCTCGCGCAGGCCCTGGAGGATGGTCGTGCCGGGGACGGTGTTCCCGGAGGCGCCCTGCCAGGTGAGGGTCCAGCCGCCGGTCTGGTTGCCGATGTCGTCGGCGTTGGAGCCGGCGACGTACACCTTCTCGCTCTTCTTCAGCGGCAGCACTCCGCCCGCGTTCTTCAGCAGCACCTGCGACTCGGCGGCGGCGCGGCGGGCGACCGCGCGGTGGCCCGCGGAGCCGATGGCGGCGGCGCCGCGCGTGTCGGCGTAGGGGTGCTCGAAGAGGCCGAGCCGGAACTTCTCGGTGAGGATGCGGGAGACCGCGTCGTCGATCCGCCGCTCGCTGATCCGGCCCGCCTTCACCTCGTCGGCGAGCGTGGTGGCGAACTCCTTGTAGCCGTACGGCACCATCATCATGTCCACGCCCGCGTTCACGGAGGTGCGGACGTGGGCCGCGTAGTCGCCGGGGAGCTGGTCGAGGGCGTTCCAGTCGCTGATCACGAAGCCGGAGAAGCCCATGCGGCCCTTGAGGACGCCGTTGATCATGTCGCCGCGGGCGTGCATCTTCACCGGGCCCTTGCCGTCGCCGGTGATGTCCAGGGAGGAGTACGACGGCATGACGGTGCCGATGCCCCGGTCGACGGCCTCGCGGTACGGCGCCAGGTGGACGTCCTCCAGCTGCCGGCGGGTGACGGTGGTGACGCCCTGGTCGATGGTGTACGTCCCGGTGGTCGAGGAGCCGTAGGCGGTGCCTCCGTCGCCGACGAAGTGCTTGGCCGTGGCGAGCACCTTGTCGTCACGGCTCAGGTCACTGCCGTTCGCGCGGCCCTGGAGGCCCTGGATCACCGTCTCCATGGACTCGACCAGGGCCGGGTCCTCGCCGAAGGACTCGTAGGAGCGGCCCCAGCGTTCGTCGCGGCTCACGCACAGGCAGGGGGCGAAGTCCCAGGGGACTCCGGTGGCCCGGACCTCGGCCGCCGTCACCGTGCCGGTCTCGTAGGCGAGTTGCGGGTCGCGGGTGGCGCCGATGCCGACGTTGTGCGGCAGGACCGTGGCACCGGAGAGGTTGTTGTGGCCGTGGACCGCGTCGACTCCGTAGAGCAGCGGGACCTGCAAGCGGGTCGCCTGGGTGCGGAGCTGGAAGGCGTCGATCATCTTCGCCCAGGCGGCGGGCGTGTTGGGCGTCGGGGTCGAGCCGCCGCCGGAGAGCAGGGAGCCGAGGGCGTAGGCGGCGATGTCGTCCGGGCGGGACATCGCGCCGCGCTCGGCCTGGGTCATCTGGCCGGCCTTCTCCGCCAGGGACATCCGGCCGAGCAGGTCCGCGACGCGCTTCTTCACCGGCAACCCGGCGTTCAGGTACGGCAGTCCGTGTGCGTCGATCACGATCCGCGGGGTCTCCGCGGGGGCCTTGGCACCGGTGGTCGTGAGGTTCAGGGGGATGCTCTCGGCGGGTTCGGCCGTGCGGTCCCGGCGGGTGGGCACCTCGATGGTCCGGACGGTGCCGGAGGCGGTGCCGGCCGGGAAGGTGAGGGTGCCGGAGACGGGGGTGTAGTCCTTGCCGGCGGTCGCGGTGCCGTCGGCCGTGGCGTAGTGGACGGTGACCGGGTCGGCGAGGGGCGCCTCGCCGGTGGTGGCCACGGTGACCTCGACCCTCGCCGTCCGGCCCTCCTCGACCGGGACCACGGGGGCATCGGTGGTGACGGAGGCGCGCAGGGCCTGGTCGGCCTTGCCGTACAGCTCCACGCCGTCCATGGCGAAGTCGCCCTTGGCGCCCGGCGGGAGGGTGACGGCGTAGCCCCACATCTCCTTCAGGCCGAGGACGTGGTCGATGCCGCCGACGGGCTGGTAGTCGGTGCGGTAGGTGAAGTCGGTGAAGGGGAGGCTGATCTGCTTCCAGCCGGTGAAGTCGTCGGTGAAGGAGGTGGTCCAGAGTTCGGAGGCCTCGCCGTGGGCGCCGCCGTCCTTGATCTCGAAGGTGATCTTCCGGCCGTTGTTCCGGCCCTCCCACCACAGCCGGATGCCCTGGCGGGCGGACCAGTCGTGGGCGGGTGCGGTGGCGGCGAAGTCGTGGGTGAAGCCGCCGTAGCCGCTGATGTCGTAGCCGCCGGTGAGGACCTTGCCGCCCTCGGGGGCGTCGGCGCGGTCGGCGAGGCGGAGGGCGGGCGGGTCGTCGGCGTCGCCGCCCCAGGTGAAGAGGCCCTCGGCGGGCTGGGCGGCGAAGGGCACCTCGCCTTCGAAGCGGTCTACGGGGACGGGGGCGGGTTCGTCGGCGGCGCGTGCGGTCGCCGCCCAGGGCAGCAGACCGGCGAGGAGTGCGGCGGAGGCGAGCAGGGCGGTTCTTCGCATGGACCTTCCCTCGGCTCTCGTGGTTCACTCAGTTCACTCAGGGCTTAGCTCACGCCGTGAGTTAACTAGGGGCTGTCATCCCCGTCAAGACGCACCGTCAGCTCCGCCGATCCGAAGAGGAAGGGCGACGCACCATGAGGAGATCCCCCCGCACGGTCCGGCTGCTGCTCGCCGGGCTGCTCTCCGCCGCCGGCGTCAGCGTGGCCGTACCCCCCGCGCACGCGGCCGGTGAACAGGTCACCGCCTGGCTCACCACCACCGACGACTCCGCCGGCCGGCACGTCGTACGCGGCCTCCAGCCGCAGACGCCGTTCGCCTTCCAGCCCGGGACGGGCGGTGGCGGCGAGAACATCACCGTGGACGAGAACACCCGGTACCAGACCTTCACCGGCGGCGGCGCGTCCTTCACGGACACCGCCGCCTGGCTGATGAACAGCAGCGGGGCGCTGTCCCCGGCGACCCGGGACGCGACCCTGCGCAAGCTGTTCTCGCCGACGGACGGCATCGGCCTGTCGTTCCTGCGCAACCCGATGGGCGCCTCCGACCTCGCCCGTTACGGCTACACCTACGACGACGTGCCGGGCGGGCAGACCGACCCGTCCCTGGCGAAGTTCTCCATCGCGCACGACCTGGCCGACGTGGTCCCGCTGACCCGGCAGGCGCTCCAGCTCAACCCGTCCCTCACCGTGATGGCCTCGCCGTGGACCGCACCGGCCTGGATGAAGGACAGCGGCTCGCTCAACGGCGGCTGGCTGAAGGCCGAGGACTACGGGGCGTACGCCTCCTACTTCGTGAAATACCTCCAGGCCTACAAGGACCAGGGCATCGACGTCCGTTACGTCACCGCGCAGAACGAACCGACCTGTTGTTCCGGCTATCCGTCGATGAGCTGGAACGCGAGCGGCCTCGCCTACTTCACCAAGAGCGAGCTGCTGCCCAAGCTGCAGGCGGCGGGCCTGACCACCAAGGTCCTCGCGCACGACTGGAACTGGGACGTCTACGACTCCTACGCCGCCCAGACCGTGGACGACCCGGCCGTCCGCAACCACCCCAACTTCGGCGGTATCGCCTGGCACGGCTACGGCGGTGACGTCGGCAAGCAGACCGCCGTGCACGACCGTTACCCGGCGCTGGACGCCTTCGGCACCGAGCACTCCGGCGGCACCTGGATCGCCGACCAGCAGCGCGAGGACATGTCGAACATCATCGACTACACCCGCAACTGGGCGAAGTCGGTGACCAAGTGGTCGCTGGCCGTGGACCAGAACATGGGCCCGCACAACGGCGGCTGCGGCACCTGCACCGGCCTGGTCACCGTGCACGACGGCGACGGCGCGAGCGGCACCGTGGACTACACCGTCGAGTACTACGACATGGGCCACCTGACCAAGTTCGTCCGTCCCGGCGCCCAGCGGATCGCCTCCACCGCGTCCACCTCCGTACCCAACGTCGCCTGGCGCAACCCGGACGGCGGCAAGGCGCTGATCGCCTACAACGACTCCTCGTCGGCGAAGACGGTCACCATCGACTGGGGCTCCCAGCACGCCACCTACTCGCTGCCCGGCAGGACCTCGGCCACCTTCACCTGGTCCGGCACCCAGTCCGGCGGCGGCGCGCGGACCGGCTCCTTCGTCGGACTCGCGGGCAAGTGCCTCGACGTGGCGGGCGGTTCGGGCGCCAACGGTACGGCCGTGCAGCTCTACGACTGCAACGGCACCGCCGCCCAGCAGTGGACCGTCCAGGGCGACGGGTCGGTGCGGGCGCTCGGCAAGTGCCTGGACGTGACCTCCGGTTCGACCGCCGACGGCGCCAAGGCGCAGTTGTACGACTGCAACGGTACCGGTGCCCAACGGTGGTCGTACGACGCGTCCACCGGTGATGTGGTGAACACGGCGGCGGACAAGTGCCTCGACGTCACGGACAACGCCTCCGCCAACGGGACCCGGATCCAGATCTGGTCGTGCACCGGGGCCGCCAACCAGAAGTGGCAGCTGAGGTAGGGCGGAGCATGAGACGTACGGGGGCCGTGGCGGCGGGGATCGTCGGCGGGGTGCTGCTGCTGAGCGGCTGCGGCGCCGTCGACCTGCCGCTCGCGGGGGTGCGGGTCGCTGCGGACGGGACGCCGTACGCGGTGGTGCGGCCCTGCGGGGACGACGGCTACCAACGCCCGTACCTGGACGGGCGGCCCCGCACCGGCGAGGAGGGCCCCGTCACCACCGGGTGGGACGTGAGGAGGAAGGGGCTGCGCGGCGACGCCGGCTTCCCCCTCTTCGACCCGCCCGCCCGCTGGCGGGCCCGGCACCGGGGGGCCCGGCGGCTGCTCCCCCGGCACCACTACGTCCTGGGGTTCGGGCACTACGCCGGCGGCTACTCCTACAACGGGACCGTGGAGTTCACCGGCGAGCAGATCGGCCGGCTCAGACCCGGGCAGGTGTGGGCGGACGGCCGGGCGATGAGCCTCGGCGCGTTCGAGCGGCTCGCCGACGACTCGTGCTGAGCGCGGGACGGTGTGGCGTGCTGCGGATCGGCCGTCCGGGGACCAAGGTGGGGGTATGACCACACCGCAGGATCTGTTCCTCGTGAGCCTGGACGTCTCCGGCGAGCGGCCCGTCGAGCAGGGTGATCTGGCGCTGGCGCTCGCCGGGGCCGAGCTGGTCGACCTGCTCGGGGTGCGGGCGCTCACGCTGGACGGTGAGCGCATCGTGCCCGGGCCGGTGCTGACCACGGGTGACCGGATGCTGGACGAGGCCGGGGCGCGGCTCGTCCGCGAGGAGCCGTACGAGACGGTCGAGGACTGGCTGTGGCGGCGCGGCGAGGGACTGGCCGTGGCCTACCGCGACGTGCTGGAGGCCGAGGGGCAGATCACCGGGAAGCGCCGGCACTGGTGGCCGGTCCGGGGCGACGGCGGCACGCCGGCCGACACGCCCGCCCGGCGGCACGCGACCGACCGCTGGGAGTCCCGGGACCCGGTCCTCACCGGTCTCGCCGCCACCCTCGGCATCCAGCCGGACCCGCCGGCCGACACGGAACCCGACGACCAGGCGGCGCTCACCGTGCTGCTGGCGGTCGGCGACGCGGTCACCGAGCTGGAGGCCGTCCGCGAGCGGCGCCGCATCGAGAACATCGCCTTCGACAACATCTGGCGCGCCCCCTGAGCCTCCCGGGCGCCGCCGCCCGCGCAGGATCAACCGCTCGCGAAGGACCGGTCGCCCTCGCAGGACCGGCCGGCCTCGCAGGACCGGCCAACCTCGCAGGACCGGCCAACCTCAGAGGATCAGCTGGTCGATGCCCAGCAGGTTGCCCTCGCTGTCGCGGAACCACGCGCCGCGCTCCCCGCTCGCGCCCTTGCTCGGGTAGTTGCCGTCGATGTCGGCGATGCCCTCGCGGGTGCGGAGCCCGGGCACGTCGACCTCCTCGAAGACCACGCCCCGGCGGCGCAGCTCGGTCACGGCGCCCTCGATGTCGTCCACCTCGAAGGCCATCTGGGTGAAGGTGCCGGGCGAGGCCCCCGTCGAGCGGAACACGACGAAGTCCACGCCCGCGCACCGGTACAGCAGCCCGCCGGGCCGCTCGTCCACCGGGTACAGGCCGAGCTTCTCGGCGTAGAAGCGGCGGGCCCGGTCCAGGTCCCGCGCGGGCAGCCGGGTCGCGACGCGGGCCCCGGACAGCACGTCACTGGCGTGTGAGGTCATGCCTCCACTGTGGCTACTCGGCCGGCTCCACGCCCGCGCGGAGCAGGCCGTACGTGTACGCGTCCTCCAGGGCCTGCCAGGAGGCGGCGATGACGTTCTCGGCCACGCCGACCGTGGACCACTCGCCGGAGCCGTCCGAGGTGGAGATCAGCACCCGGGTGGTGGAGGAGGTGCCGTGCTTGCCCTCCAGGATGCGGACCTTGTAGTCGACCAGGTCCAGCTTGGCGAGCTGCGGGTAGATCTTCTCCAGTGCCACGCGCAGGGCCCTGTCCAGGGCGTTGACCGGGCCGTTGCCCTCGGCGGTGGCGACGATCCGCTCGCTCTTGGCCCACAGCTTGACCGTGGCCTCGTTGGCGTGGGAACCGTCGGGGCGGTCCTCCACGATGGCCCGCCAGGACTCCACGTCGAAGTACTTCAGCGGCCGGCCCTCGACCTCGGCGCGCAGCAGCAGTTCGAAGGAGGCGTCGGCGGCCTCGTACGTGTAGCCCTTCAGCTCGCGTTCCTTGACCCGCTCGACCACCCGGCCGACCAGTTCCCGGTCGCCGCCCAGGTCGATGCCGAGTTCCTTGCCCTTCAGCTCGACCGAGGCGCGGCCCGCCATGTCGGAGACCAGCATGCGCATGGTGTTGCCGACCTGCTCGGGGTCGATGTGCTGGTACAGGTCCGGGTCGACCTTGATGGCGGAGGCGTGCAGGCCGGCCTTGTGCGCGAAGGCGGAGACGCCGACGTACGGCTGGTGGGTGGAGGGGGTGAGGTTGACGACCTCGGCGATGGCGTGGGAGATGCGGGTCATCTCGCGCAGCCGGCCGTCGGGCAGCACCTTCTTGCCGTACTTCAGCTCCAGGGCCGCGACCACCGGGAACAGGTTGGCGTTGCCGACGCGTTCGCCGTAGCCGTTGGCGGTGCACTGGACGTGGGTGGCGCCCGCGTCGACGGCGGCCAGGGTGTTGGCGACGGCGCAGCCGGTGTCGTCCTGGGCGTGGATGCCGAGCCGGGCGCCGGTGTCGGCGAGGACGGTGGAGACGACCGCGTGGACCTGGGCGGGGAGCATGCCGCCGTTGGTGTCGCAGAGGATGACGACGTCGGCGCCGGCCTCGGAGGCCGTGCGGACGACCGCCTTGGCGTAGTCGGGGTTGGCGCGGTAGCCGTCGAAGAAGTGCTCGCAGTCCACGAAGACCCGGCGGCCCTGGTCCTTCAGGTACGACACGGTGTCGCGGACCATCTCCAGGTTCTCGTCCAGGGTGGTGCGCAGCGCCAGCTCCACGTGCCGGTCGTGCGACTTGGCGACCAGGGTGATCACCGGGGCGCCGGACTCCAGCAGCGCCCTGACCTGCGGGTCGTCGGCGGCTTTGGCGCCGGCGCGGCGGGTGGCGCCGAACGCGACCAGCTGGGCGTGCCGGAAGTCGATCTCCGCCTGGGCGCGGGCGAAGAACTCGGTGTCGCGGGGGTTGGCGCCGGGCCAGCCGCCCTCGATGAAGCCGACGCCGAAGTCGTCCAGGTGCCGGGCGATGGCGAGCTTGTCCGCGACGGTGAGGTTGATGCCCTCGCGCTGCGCGCCGTCGCGCAGCGTGGTGTCGAAGACGTGGAACGAGTCGTCCGGCTCGTTGGTTGCCGTCTCGGTCATGGTGTCAAGGCTCCTGTTGTGGATCTTCGGTCTGTACCGGAATGACCGGCTCCACCGTTCCTCCATGCTCCCTCGCGCTCCGCCTCCGGCTGAAGGTGGGCCGGAAAACGAAAAAACCCCTCGCGGGTGCGAGAGGTCTGCGCGCGGGTCGAGGACGACGGTGGCCACCCGCACCTGGTCGTACGAGGTGGTCACTGCGGACCGGCGCGCCTGCTGCCCATAATCATGGCGAACGAGAGCACGGGGGCAGTCTGGCACAGCACCGCCCCCGGCTCACCGACCGTCTCAGGATGCGGGCGTCAGGCTGGACTCCCCGGAGTCCTCGGCGGCCTTCACCCGGGCCAGATCCAGGTCCTTCGTCTCGCGCATGGTGACGTACACCACGAGGGAGACGGCGGCACAGGCGGCCACGTACCAGTAGTAGCCCGACTCGATGCCGCCCTTCTTGAACCACAGCGCGACGTATTCCGCCGTGCCGCCGAAGAGGGCGTTGGCGATGGCGTACGGCAGGGCGACGCCGAGCGCGCGCACCCCGGTCGGGAACAGCTCGGCCTTCACACAGGCGTTGATGGAGGTGTAGCCGGTGACCACGACCAGCGCGAGCAGGGCGAGGCCGAGGGCGGCCCAGTAGCCGTCGGCGTGCTTCAGCAGCGTCATGATCGGCACCGTGAGGACGGTGGAGCCGACGGCGAAGGTGATCAGCAGCGGGCGGCGGCCGATGCGGTCGGAGAGGGCGCCCGCGAGCGGCTGGAGGCAGGCGAAGACGATCAGCGCGGTGAAGGAGACGAGGGTCGCGGTCTGCTTGGACAGGCCCGCCGAGTTGGACAGGTACTTGGTGAGGTAGGTGGTGTACGTGTAGTACGCCACCGTGCCGCCCATGGTGAGGGCGACGACCAGGAACGCCTCCCGCCGGTGCTGCCACAGGGCGCGCAGCGTGCCGCGCTCCTCGGAGTGCGAGGTGTCCTCCGCGTAGACCTCGGTCTCCAGCATGGTCCGGCGCAGGTAGAAGACGACGGCCGCGCCGAGCGCGCCGACCACGAACGGGATGCGCCAGCCGTAGCTGTGCAGGGCGTCGTCGGACATGGTGCGCTGGAGCACGATCAGAAGGCCGAGGCCGACGATCTGGCCGGCCGTCATGGACACGTACTGGAAGCTGGAGGCGAAGCCGCGCCGCTTCGGGTCCGAGGCCTCGGTGAGATAGGTGGCGCTGGCCGCGTACTCGCCGCCCACCGACAGGCCCTGGAGCAGCCGGGCGACGAGCAGCACCAGGGCGCCGCCGTAGCCGGCCACCCCGTAGGTCGGGGCGACGGCGATGAGGACCGCCGAGGCCGACATGAGCGTGACGGTCAGCGTCAGCGCCGCCTTGCGGCCCTTGCGGTCACCGACCCTGCCGAGCAGCCAGCCGCCCACGGGGCGCATGAAGAAGCCGACGGCGAAGATGCCGGCGGTGTTCATGAGCTGGGCCGTGGGGTTGCCGCTCGGGAAGAACGCGCCGGCGAAGTACGTGGCGAAGCTCGCGTACACGAACCAGTCGAACCACTCGACCATGTTGCCCGCCGAGCCGACCCAGATCTTCTTCCAGTGTTGTGGTTCCATGGGCCGTTACCTGCCCGATGACGGAGCCGACGATTCCTCCGGCTACGCCGCCAGGAGCGCGTCCTCGACGAATTCCCGCACGTGCTGGAGCACTTGCTCCCGGTTCGTGCCGCGCAACCCGATGGCGACGTGGATGGAGAATCCGTCGAGCAGCGCGCGCAGCCTCGCCGCGAAGCGGTCCGCGTCCACCCGGCGGAACTCCCCGCGGGAGGTGCCCTCGGCGATCAGCGCGACCAGGTCGCGGTGCCAGGCGCCCTCGATGGCGGCCTGCCGGGCGCGGGCGTCGTCGTCGGCGTTCTGCGAGCGGTTCCAGACCTCCAGCCAGAGCGTCCAGTGCGGGTCGCGGTGCCCGTCGGGGACGTACAGGTCGACGTAGTCGGACAGTCGCTCGCGGGCGGTTCCCGGCGCCGCGAGGAGGCGGCCCCGCTCCGCGCCCAGCCGGCCCTCGCTCCACTCCAGGGCCTGGAGCAGCAGCTCGTCCTTGGAGCGGAAGTAGTACAGGAGATGGCCGCTGCTCATGCCGACCTCGCGGCCGAGCCCCGCCATGGTGAGCTTCTCCAGGCCGCGCTCGGCGATCATGTTCATGGCGGCGGCGAGGACCTCCTCGCGCGGCGGCGCGTTCCTGCGCGCCCGGCCCGCACCGGCCATCTGCTGCTCCTGTACGTGTCAGACCTTCGGCTGCTGTTGCGTGATGCAGTGGATACCGCCTCCGCCCGCGAAGATCGTACGCGCGTCCACCAGGGTCACGGTCCGCTCCGGGAACAGCCGGCGGAAGATGCCGGCGGCGATCTCGTCGCGCGGGTCCTCGAAGCCGCACAGGACCAGGCCGCCGTTGCAGAGGTAGTGGTTGATGTAGGAGTAGTCGGCCCAGTGGCCGTCGGCCTCCAGGACGGTCGGCGCGGGTACCTCCACGACCTCCAGGCGGCGGCCCCGGGCGTCGGTCGCCGACCTCAGCAGGCCGATGACCTCCTGGGTTACCTCGTGGTCGGGGTGCGCCGGGTCCGGCTGGTGGTGGGCGACGACGACACCGGGGCGGGCGAAGGCGGCGACGATGTCGACGTGGCCGAGGGTGCCGAAGCCGTAGGGAGGGTAGTCGCCGGTCAGGCCGCGCGGCAGCCAGATCGCCTTCTCCGTGCCGAGATGGGCGTGGATCTCCGCCTCGACCTCCGCCTTCGTCCAGTGCGGGTTGCGCTCGGGGCCGAGCTGCACGGTCTCGGTGAGCAGCACGGTGCCCTCGCCGTCGACGTGGATGGCGCCGCCCTCGTTGACCAGCCGCGAGGCGTACGTCTTCGCGCCCGCGAGGTCGGAGACGTACGCGCCGATCGAGGAGTCGTGCTCCCAGCGGGCCCAGTCCTGGGCGCCCCAGCCGTTGAACGTCCAGTCGACGGCGGCCAGCCGGCCCTTGCCGTCGGTGAGGAAGGTCGGGCCGATGTCCCGCATCCAGGCGTCGTCCAGCTCCCGCTCGACGGTGTCGACGCCGGGGCCGAGGAGGGCGCGCGCCTCGGCGGACTGGCCGGGCCCGCACACGACGGTCACCGGCTCGAAGCGGCGGACCGCGCGGGCGACGGACGCCCAGGCGGTCCGGGCGGCGGCCAGGTCGTCGGGGTCGTCGAAGGTGGGGTTGGGGCCGGGCCAGGCCATCCAGGTGCGCTCGTGCGGGGTCCACTCGGCGGGCATGCGGAAGCCGTCGGCGGCAGCAGACATGGGGATCCTCACAGGAAGTACAGGCGGTTGAGGGAGACGGAGTCGGCCGGCTCGGAGCGCAGCGGGTCGCCGTCGAGGGTGACCAGGCCGGTGCGCTGGTCGACGTCGACCGCTCCGGTGCGGGAGTTCAGGCGCAGGTCGGCGGGGCCGATGCCGCGGGTGCCGCGCACGGCGACCCGGCGGCGCCGGGTGGGCATCGCGTCGCCTCCCTGGTCGACGGCGGCCCGGGCGACGAACGCCACCGAGATGTCGGCGGCGGTCGCGCCGTACGCCCCGAACTGCGGGCCGAGGACGAGGGGTTCGCAGGTGTCGGTGGCCGCGTTGGGGTCGCCGACCACGCCGTAGGCGGGGAAGCCGGCCTTGAGGACGAGCTGCGGCTTGGCGCCGAAGTACTCCGGGCGCCACAGCACGATGTCGGCGAGCTTGCCGGTCTCGATGGAGCCGACCTCGTGGGCGAGGCCGTGCGCGATGGCCGGGTTGATGGTCAGCTTGGCCATGTAGCGCAGGACGCGGGCGTTGTCGTCGCCGTCGCCGTCGCCGTCCAGGGGCCCCAGCTCGGCCTTCATCTTGCCGGCCATGGCGAAGGTGCGGCGGACCGTCTCCCCGGCCCGGCCCATGCCCTGGGCGTCGGAGGAGGTGATGCCGATCGCGCCCAGGTCGTGCAGCACGTCCTCGGCGCCCATGGTGCCGGCCCGGATCCGGTCGCGGGCCATGGCGGCGTCGCCGGGCAGGTCGGGCTTGAGGTCGTGGACGGAGACGATCATGCCGTAGTGCTCGGCGACCGCGTCCCGGCCGAAGGGCAGGGTGGGGTTGGTGGAGGAGCCGATCACGTTCGGGACGCCGGCCATCTTCAGCACGTTCGGGACGTGTCCGCCGCCGCAGCCCTCGATGTGGAAGGCGTGGATCGTGCGGCCGTCCAGGACGCGCAGGGTGTCCTCGACGGACAGGCACTCGTTCAGGCCGTCGCTGTGCAGGGCCACCTGGACGTCGTGCTCCTCGGCGACCCGGAGCGCGGTGTCCAGCGCGCGGCTGTGGGCGCCCATGTCCTCGTGCACCTTGAAGCCGCCGGCCCCGCCCTCGGCCAGGGCCTCGATCAGCGGGGCCGCGTGGGAGGAGGAACCCCGGCCGAGGAAGCCGATGTTGACCGGCCAGGCGTCGAAGGCGTTGAAGGCGTGCCTGAGCGCCCAGGGCGAGTTGACGCCGACGCCCCACACCGGGCCGAACTCCTGCCCGATGACCGTGGTCACGCCGGAGGCGAGGGAGGCCTCCATGATGCGCGGTGACAGCAGGTGGACGTGGGTGTCGACGGCACCGGCGGTGGCGATCAGCCCCTCGCCGGAGACGATCGAGGTGCCGGTGCCGACGACGACGTCCACGCCGTCGAGGGTGTCCGGGTTGCCGGCCCGTCCGATGGCGTGGATGCGGCCCTCGCGGATGCCGATGGACACCTTGCGGATGCCCTGGACCGGGTCGATGACGACGACGTTGCTGATGACGACGTCACAGGTGTCGCGGACGGCGGCGGCCTTGAGGTGCAGTCCGTCGCGGGCGGTCTTGCCGAAGCCGGCGAGGAACTCGTCGCCGTACTTCTGGGCGTCGGACTCCACCCGAACGGTCAGCCCGCTGTCGCCGAGGCGGATGCGGTCGCCGGCGCGGGGGCCGTGGGTGGCGGCGTACTCGTAGGGGGTGAGACGGCGGGCCTCTGCGGGGTGCCCTCCGGGTCGGCTCATCGGTTGCCCTCCTCGCGGGGAACTCCCAGGTATCCACAGGCGGCGGCCCTGCGCAGTGCTTCCTCCCTGGCTCCGGGCGCGTCCAGCGGTCCGTCGACCAGTCCGGCGAAGCCGATCGCGATCCGGTCGCCGCCGATCGGGACCAGTCCGACCTCGGCGCTCTCCCCCGGTCCGAAGCGCACCGAGGACCCGGCGGGCACGGCCAGCCGCATGCCGTAGGCCTGGTCGCGGTCGAAGTCGAGCCGCGGGTTGGCCTCGAAGAAGTGGAAGTGGGAGGTGACGGAGACCGGGACGGTCGCGGTGTTGGTGACGGTGAGGTGCAGGGCGGCCCCGGGCTCGGGGTGCTCGGGGCCCGGCAGCAGCGCGCCGGGTCCCTCCGGGCCCGAGCCGCCGCCGAGGGGGTCGGAGACGACCGCGAGCCGGGAGCCGTCGTCGAAGACGGCCTCGACCATCACCTCGGTGACGACGTCGGCGACGCCCGGCAGGACGTCCTCGGGGCCGAGCACCGAGCGGGCCGCCTCGACGGCCTCGGCGAGCCGCCTGCCGTCCCGGGCCGCCTCGCAGACGGTGTCCGCGATCAGCGCGGTGGCCTCGGGCACGTTCAGCCGCAGGCCGCGCGCCCGGCGGGCCCGGGCCAGCTCGGCGGCTCCGAAGAGCAGCAGCCGGTCACGTTCCGTGGGGGTCAGTCTCACGACCCGGCACCTCCTTGCCTCCACCAGATTTGAACACCACTCTAAACACTGAATTGGCGAAACAGAAGCATTGACCGACGGCCAGGCCACACGTCACATTGAACGTCGCTCTAAACCGATGAGGCGGCCGTCGAAGGAGACCAGCCATGCCGATTGAACAGCGCGGTGTCGACACCATCCCGGACGAGGAACGGACCAGCGGGCCACGCGACCTCGTGTCGATCCTGCTCGGCTCCAACCTCTGCCTCGGGGTGATCATCTTCGGCTGGCTGCCGGCGTCCTTCGGGCTCGGCTGGTGGGCGTCGGTGAGCGCGATCGTGGCGGGCACGGTGATCGGCACGCTGTTCACGGCCCCGCTGGCGCTGGTCTCCCTGCGCACCGCGACCAACCTGTCGACCTCCTCCGGCGCCCAGTTCGGCGTGCGCGGCCGGCTCGTCGGCTCGGTGGTCGGACTGCTGCTGGCGCTCGGCTACACCGCGCTGACGGTGTGGATCGGCGGCGACGTGATGCTGATGGTCCTCGGCCGGCTCTTCGGGGTGCCGGCGGACGGGGTGTCGTACGCCCTCGTCTACGCGGTGCTCGCCGCGGCGACCGTCGCGGGCGCGGTCTACGGCTACCGGGTCCTGCTCGCCATGTCCCGGATACTGGCCGTCGGCATGACGGCCCTGCTGCTGCTCGGCGTCCTCGCCTACGGGCCGCACTTCACCACCGCCGCGCTGCCGGACGCGGGCGGCTACCTGCTGGGCACCTTCCGGCCCACCTGGTTCCTCGCGGCGGTGGCGGCGGGCCTGTCCGGACCCATCGCCTTCATCACGCTGCTCGGCGACTACACCCGCTACGTCTCCCCGGCCCGCCACTCCTCGCGCCGGGTGCTGCACGCCACCTGGCTCGGCCTGGTCCTCGGCCTGCTGGTCCCCCAGCTCTTCGGCACCTTCACGGCGTACGCGGCCCGCGCGGCCACCGACTACGCGGGCCCGCTGGTCGCCGCCTCCCCCACCTGGTACCTGGTCCCGCTGCTGCTGTCGGCGTCGGCCGGCTCGGTCGGCAACGCGGGTCTGATGCTGTACTCCATGGGCCTGGACCTCGACGCGATCCTGCCCCGCGCCTCCCGCGCCCGCGCCACCTGCACCGTGGCGATCGTGGCCACGGCCTGCGTCTTCGCCGGCCACTACGCCTGGGACGCGCAGTCCGCGATGACGTCCTTCGTGCTGCTGCTCACCGCCCTCGGCACCCCCTGGGCGGTCATCACCCTCATCGGCTTCGCCCGCTGCCGCGGGGTGTACGACGCCGACGCCCTCCAGGTCTTCAACCGCCGCTCGCGGGGCGGGACCTACTGGTTCCGGGCGGGCTGGAACCCGCGGGCGACCGCGTCCTGGGCGCTGGGCGCGCTGGTCGGCCTGCTGGCGGTGTCCCTGCCGTCGTACGAGGGCCCGCTGCTGTCCTGGACGGGCGGGGTGGACTGCAGCTTCCTGCTGTCGGGCGCGGTCGGCGGGGCCGCCTACCTGCTGCTGGAGCGCCCCGGAGGGACGCGGGGAACCGCGCGACAGGCCACGAAGGACCCGCAGACGATCGACGGCCTGTCACGCAGTTCCCGCTGAGCTGTCAGCCGATGCGGTGCATCCAGCCGTGCTTGTCCTCGGCCCTGCCCCGCTGGAGGTCGAGCAGCGCCTGCCGCAGCCGCAGCGTGACCTCGCCCGGCTCCCCGCCGCTCTGCCGCCACTCCCCGCCGGCCCGCTTGACGGTGCCGACCGGGGTGATCACGGCAGCGGTGCCGCAGGCGAAGACCTCGGTGAGGGTGCCGTTCTCGGAGTCGCGCTGCCACTGGTCGACGGAGACGCGGCCCTCCTCGGACTCGTACCCGAGGTCACGGGCGACGGCCAGCAGGGAGTCACGGGTGACGCCCTCCAGGATGGAGCCGGTCAGGGTGGGGGTGATGATCTTGTCGCCGTACACGAAGTACAGGTTCATCCCGCCCAGTTCCTCGACCCACGTGTGCTCGACCGCGTCGAGGTAGCAGACCTGGTCGCAGCCCTTGGCGGCGGCCTCGGCCTGGGCGAGAAGGGACGCGGCGTAGTTGCCGCCGGTCTTGGCGTCGCCCATGCCGCCGGGGACGGCGCGGACGCGGTCCTCGGAGACCCAGATGGAGACCGGCTTGACGCCGCCGGGGAAGTAGGCGCCGGCCGGGGAGGCGATGACGATGAACAGGTACTCGTTGGCGGGCTTGACGCCGAGGCCGACCTCGGTGCCGATCATGAACGGGCGCAGGTACAGCGACTCCTCGCCGCCGTGTGCGGGCACCCAGTCGACGTCCTGGCGGACCAGGGCGTCGCAGGCCTCGATGAACGTCTCGACCGGCAGCTCGGGCATGGCGAGGCGGCGGGCGGAACGCTGGAAACGCCTGGCGTTCTGGTCCGGGCGGAACATGGCCACCGAGCCGTCGGGCTGACGGTAGGCCTTCAGGCCCTCGAAGATCTCCTGGGCGTAGTGCAGGACGTTGGTGGCCGGGTCGAGGGGGATCGGCGCGTACGGAACGAGCTGGCCGTCGTGCCAGCCCCGGCCCTCCGTCCACTTGATCGTCACCATGTGGTCGGTGAAGTGGCGGCCGAACCCGGGGTTGGCCAGGATCGCCTCGCGCTCTGCGGCGGCGAGCGGGCTGGCGGAGGGCTTGAGCTCGATCGTGGGCGTCGTCATGTGTTGTCCTTCACCGGTTGTAGTGACGGGCCGCGCTCACGCCTGTACTGCTGGTCGCCAGTGCTAGGACGTCCGAGCATTCCCTCATACCGCGGCTCCGCGTTCGATTATCGCGCGGCGGCGGTGGCGGACGGAATCGGGGTGAAGCGGCCCAGGGGTTGATGGTGGCACCCGGCGAGGCACGGGAAAAGCCGCCGGGTGCGGTCGCGACCCGGCGGCTGGAGGTGAGCGCGGCGGGTCAGCCGGCTACGCGTACGGCGAGCGCGTCGCCGATCCCGGAGGTGGAGCGGGCCGGCTTCCCGGCGCGCTCGGTGAGGTCGGCGGCGACCGCCGCGTCGATGCGGTCGGCCTCGTCGTCGTAGCCGAGGTGGCGCAGGAGCAGGGCGACGGACAGGACCGTGGCGGTCGGGTCGGCCTTGCCCTGGCCGGCGATGTCGGGCGCGGAACCGTGGACCGGCTCGAACATCGAGGGGAACTCGCGGGAGGGGTTGATGTTCCCGCTGGCGGCCACGCCGATGCCGCCGGAGACGGCCGCGGCGAGGTCGGTGATGATGTCGCCGAAGAGGTTGTCGGTGACGATGACGTCGAAGCGGGCCGGGTCGGTGACCAGGTAGATGGTGGCCGCGTCGACGTGGATGTAGTCGGTGGTGACCTCGGGGTACTCCTGGGCCACGGTGTCGAAGACGTTCGTCCACAGGTGTCCGGCGAAGCTCAGCACGTTGTTCTTGTGGACCAGCGTGAGCTTCTTGCGCGGGCGGGCCTGGGCGCGCTCGAAGGCGTCGCGGACCACGCGCTCGACACCGAAGGCGGTGTTGACGGACACCTCGGTGGCGACCTCGTGCGGGGTGCCCTTGCGGATGGTGCCGCCGTTGCCGGTGTACGGGCCCTCGGTGCCCTCGCGGACCACGACGAAGTCGATCTCCGGCTGGCCGGCGAGCGGGGTGGCGACGCCGGGCAGGAGCTTCGACGGGCGCAGGTTGACGTGGTGGTCGAAGGCGAAGCGGAGCTTGAGCAGGAAGCCGCGCTCCAGGACGCCGGACGGCACCGACGGGTCGCCGATCGCGCCGAGCAGGATGGCGTCGTGCTGCTTGAGCTGCGCCAGGTCGGCGTCGGTGAGGGTCTCACCGGTCGCGTGGTAGCGCCGGGCGCCGAAGTCGTACTCCTTGGTCTCCAGCTTCACATCCTGCGGCAGGACGGCGGAGAGGACCTTGAGACCCTCGGCCACGACCTCCTGGCCGATGCCGTCACCGGGGATCACTGCGAGATTGATGCTGCGAGACATGCGGGCACCCTACTCCTCGTCCCATTCGCTGACACGCCCTGTCCGCCATGCGGACACCCGGGCGGATTGCGGGCATCATCCCGTCGGCCCCTGTTCACCCGTGCGCGGCAAGGAAGTTGGCGTCCGGTGGAAGGTTCCCGGACATGGACACCCCTGACGTCGGCATCCCCCGCCCGCTCGCCGGGCGGCTGAGCATGGCCGAGCAGTACGCGTACCTGCGCACCCGCGTGCTTCCGCGCCGCACGCTGGTGACGGCGGGCGCGGTGGCGGGCGGTCTGCCGACCGGGTGCGGCGCCGCGTCCGCCGGGAGGCCGGGACCGGTCGCCTCCCGTGTGCCGGGCTGGGCGGTGCGCCCGTTCGGCCGCCACCTCGCCTTCGGCGCCGACCCGCGGAGCCGGATGCGGATCTCCTGGCAGGTCCCCTCGGCGGTGCGGCGGCCGTACGTACGGGTCGGGCTGCGCCCCGACGACCTCGGGCACCGGATCCCGGCCGAGGTCCGCCCGCTGCGCACGCCCGGGGTGGCGGGGGTGCGGCCGGCGCGCCGGAGCAGTACTACGTGCACGCGACGGCCTGGCTGGACCGGACGCTGCGGCGGCTGCGCGCGAGCGGGGACGTCGACTTCGTGGTGGTCTTCTTCCACCACTGCGCCTACTCCACCTCCCGGCACGCCTCGGACGGGGGCGTGCGCCGGGAGTGGCTGCCGCTGTTCGCGAAGCACCAGGTGGACCTGGTGATCAACGGGCACAACCACGTGTACGAGCGCACGGACGCGATCAGGGGCGGACGGGTCGGCCGGGCCGTGCCGGCCGGCGGCTCCACCGACCCCGCCCGGGACGGCACGGTGTACGTCACTGCGGGCGGCGGCGGCCGTGACCTGTACGGCTTCCCGGCGGGTGTGAAGGACAGCTACGAGGGTCGTGCCACCCGGCACGAGGCCGTGCGGACCTTCGCCTGGGCGGAGGGCGGGGGCCGCGCGCCGGAGACGGTGGAGTGGTCGCGGGTGCGCTACACCGGTTTCTCGCTGCTGTCGGTGGAGGTCCGGGCGGGCGCCGCACCGCGGCTCGCGGTGTCGGCGCTGGCGCAGGACGGGCGGCGGATCGACCACTTCGAGGTGCGGCGCGGCGGGTGAGGGCCGCACCGCGCCCCGACGGGTGCGGCTCCCGGCCGGCGGTCGCGCGGCGGTTTCTCCCGGTGGCCCGGCTCAGTGGCCGGTCGCGCCGCCGTTGTCCCGGCGGTCAAGGGCGCGCTGGAGGGCGGCGGCGGCGTTCTTGCGGTCGGACTCGCTCGTGCGGGACGCGTGACGGACTCGGCGGCGGACGGTCGTCTCGGCCATGGCAATCGACTCCTTGGGCTTACGTGGAGCACGGCAGTGAGGGGTAACGAGACGCCGGAAGGGGCGGGGAGCGCTCGGCCGCAGGGGTTGCCTGCACGGGGCCCGGCTCACGACCGCCATTCGCTGGATCGAGCGAGACGTTCGGCTCCTTTCAAATTAAGGGAGCGGCCCGCGTCTGTCTGCCCAATTACTCGGACTTCCTACTATCTGAGACGGCTGATCGGGTCACACCGCTCTGAGCTGGGCTTTCGTGCGCTCATGCGGGCGAGGGGGGCCATCCTGCCCGTGCCGTACGAGCGACCGTGTGCCGCCCGTGCGTTCGTCAGGTGACGTCGCCGTCGCGCCAGTCGAGGACCAGTTCCCCCGCCGGGTCCAGGGCGCCCCGTACGTACACGCCGCCCTCCTCCTCCGGCAGCCGTACGATCCCGTCCGGTGAGAGGGCGTGCACCCGGCCGGGCCACCGCTGCCAGCCGCGGGCGGTGTACAACAGGGCGCCCTCGTCGCTGGCGGACAGCGCGCCGAGGTCGTAGGCCCGGTCGACCACCCGCTCCAACTCGCCCATCACCCGCCCGCCGAGCCCCGTCCGCCGTACGTCGGCCCGCACGGCGACGGCCTCCACGTACCCCGCCCGCAGCCAGCGTCCCCCGTGCCGGACCCGGCGCATCACCAGCGCCCCGTGGGCGGCGAGCCCGTCCCCGTCCCGCACCAGCACGTGCATCCCGCCGAGCCCGTGCTCCCAGTCCTCGTCGGAGAAGTCCCCGTCGAACGCGTCGTCCAACAGGGCGCGGACACTGCGGAGTTCGGCGGGGTCCAGGTCGGCGGTGTGGGCGAGACGGAGGCGAGGAGTCATGCCCCCAGTATCCGCTCGGGGAGCCGTGCAGGAGCAGCAGCACGGGGCGTCGGCGGGGCCGGCCTCGCCGTAGTACGCATGGGGGCCGCGGACGGTCGCGGTGCGAGCTCGCGCATGTTCCGGGACCCGATCCCGCTGCCGCGCTCCTGCGGGACCTCCCCGGCCGCCGCCTCTGACATGGGAACGGGCCGGGAAGCCTGCTCGGCGGCAGGCTTCCCGGCCCGGGTCCGGGGGGCCGGGGATCAGCCCATGTGCGGGTACGTGTAGTCGGTCGGCGGGACCAGCGTCTCCTTGATGGCGCGGGTCAGGGTCCAGCGCTGGAGGTTCTGGGGGGCGCCGGCCTTGTCGTTGGTGCCGGAGGCGCGGCCGCCGCCGAAGGGCTGCTGGCCGACGACGGCGCCGGTCGACTTGTCGTTGATGTAGAAGTTGCCGGCCGCGTAGCGGAGCTTCTCCATGGTGTAGGCCGCCGCCGCGCGGTCGTTCGCGATGACGGAGCCGGTGAGGGCGTAGTCCGAGACCGACTCCATCTGGGCCAGCATCTCGTCGTACTTGTCGTCCTCGTAGACGTGCACCGCGAGGATCGGGCCGAAGTACTCGGTCGTGAAGACCTCGTTCTCCGGGTCGGTGCACTCGATGACGGTCGGACGGACGAAGTAGCCCACCGAGTCGTCGTAGCTGCCGCCCGCGACGATCGTGCAGGACGGGTCCGCCTTGGCGCGGTCGATCGCGGCCTTGTTCTTGGCGAACGAGCGGTCGTCGATCACGGCGCCGACGAAGTTCGACAGGTCGGTGACGTCACCCATGGTGAGGTAGTCGACCTCGGCCGCGAACTCCTCCTTGAAGCCGGAGTTCCAGATGGAGGCCGGGATGTACGCGCGGGAGGTGGCGCTGCACTTCTGGCCCTGGTACTCGAAGGCACCCCGGGTGAGGGCGGTCTTCAGGATCGCGCGGTCGGCCGACGGGTGCGCGACGAGGAAGTCCTTGCCGCCGGTCTCGCCGACCAGGCGGGGGTACGAACGGTACTTCTCGATGTTGGCGCCGACCGTCTTCCACAGGTACTGGAAGGTCTTGGTCGAACCGGTGAAGTGGATGCCGGCCAGGTCGCGGTGGTTCAGGGCGACCTCGGAGACCGCGATGCCGTCGCCGGTGACGAGGTTGATCACGCCCTTGGGCAGGCCCGCCTCCTCCAGCAGCCGCATGAGGAGCACGGCCGCGTGGGTCTGCGTCGGGGACGGCTTCCAGACGACCACGTTGCCCATGAGGGCGGGGGCGGTGGGCAGGTTGCCCGCGATCGCCGAGAAGTTGAACGGCGTGATCGCGTAGACGAAGCCCTCCAGCGGGCGGTGGTCCAGGCGGTTCCACACGCCCGGGGAGTTCGCCGGCGGCTGCTCGGCCAGGATCTGGCGGGCGTAGTGGACGTTGAAGCGCCAGAAGTCGACCAGCTCGCAGGGCGTGTCGATCTCGGCCTGCTGGACGGTCTTGGACTGGCCCAGCATGGTGGAGGCGGCGAGGGTCTCGCGCCAGGGGCCGGCCAGCAGCTCGGCGGCGCGCAGGATGATCGCGGCGCGGTCGTCGAAGGACATCGCACGCCAGGCCGGCGCGGCGGCCAGGGCCGCGTCGATGGCGTCCTGCGCGTCCTGCCGGGTGGCGTGGCGGCCGGTGCCGATGACGGCCTTGTGGTTGTGCGGCTGCACGACCTCGAACGGCTCGCCGCCGCCCAGCCGCTTCTCGCCGCCGATCGTCATGGGCAGCTCGATCGGGTTCTCGGCCAGCTCCTTGAGCTTGACCTCCAGCCGGGCGCGCTCGGGCGAGCCGGGGGCGTAGCCGAGCACCGGCTCGTTGACGGGGGTGGGGACCTGGGTCACAGCGTCCATGAGATCCGTAACTCCTTGTACGTGAGCGGGTGTGCGGGCTCAGCCCTTGCTGACCATGGAACGGAGGAAGAACCGGAGGTTGGCCGGCTTCTCCGCCAGGCGGCGCATGAAGTAGCCGTACCAGTCGGTGCCGTAGGCGGTGTAGACGCGCATGCGGTGGCCCTCGGCGGCGAGCCGCAGGTGCTCCTCGCCGCGGATGCCGTACAGCATCTGGAACTCGTACTCGTCGAGCTTACGTCCGGCCTGGTGGGCCAGCTCCTGGGCGATGGCGATCAGGCGCGGGTCGTGCGACCCGATCATCGGGTAGCCCTCGCCCTCCATCAGGATGCGCAGGACCCGGACGTACGCCTTGTCGATCTCGTGCTTCTGCTGGTAGGCGACCTCGGCGGGCTCCTTGTAGGCGCCCTTGACCAGGCGGACGCGGCTGCCGGACTCGGCCAGGCGGCGGGCGTCGGCCTCGGTGCGGAACAGGTAGGCCTGGATGACGCAGCCGGTCTGCGGGAAGTCCTTCCGCAGCTCCTCGTGGATAGCGAACATCGAGTCGAGGGTGGTGTGGTCCTCGGCGTCGAGGGTCACCGTCGTACCGATGGCCGCGGCGGCCTCGACCACCGGGCGGACGTTGGCGAGGGCCAGCTCGTGACCCCCGGGGAGGGCCTGGCCGAACATCGACAGCTTGACCGACATCTCGACCCGCTCGCCCAGCTCCAGCTGCCGGAGGTGGTCGATCAGCTCCAGGTAGGCGTCCCGGGCGGCGGCGGCCTGCTCCGGGGTGGTGATGTCCTCGCCGACGACGTCCATCGTCAGCTCCAGACCCTTGGCCGTCAGGTCCCTGACGATCGGGATGATGTCGGCCACGGTCTCGCCGGGGATGAAGCGGTCGACGACCTGCTTGGTCACCGGGGCCGCCGAGATCAGGCGTCGCATCCGGTCGCTGCGCGACGCGGCGAGAATCACGGGACCCAGCACGGGGCACCTCCACAGACAAGCACCAAATACGGCCATCACCCGACGATTCGGGTACGGCACGGGGAACCACCGTGAAACCTAAGGATCTCTCCGATCGTCGGCCATCGACAGCTGTCACGCATCCGTGCCCGGGATCTCAGACAGATGTATGAAGGCGGCCGGAACATGGGGGAGAATGCCCGGGTGGCGGCTGAATTCAAGGCGGACTACCAGGAGCTGGTGGACGAGATCTCCGAGTTGCTGGGGGTGCCCGCGACCCTGGAGAACCGCGACTTCGAGCTGATCGCCTTCGGGGCCTACGACAGCGAGGGCGAGCTGGACCCGTCCGCGCTGGACCCGGTGCGCACCCGCTCGATCCTGACCCGCCGCTCCACGGCCACGGTCCGGGCCTGGTTCGAGGGCTTCGGCATCACCCGCGCGACCGGCCCGGTCCGCATCCCGGCGAGCACCGAGGCCGGTGTCTACCGCGGCCGGATCTGCCTGCCCGTCCGGCACCGGGGCGTGGTCCTCGGCTACGTCTGGCTGCTGGACGGCGATCCCGGGCCGACCGACGCCCAGCTGGCCGCCGCCATGGGAGTCGCCGGGCGGATCGGCGCGCTGCTCGCCGACGAGGCGGAGGCCGGGGCGGGACTGAGCCGCGAGCTGCGGGCGGTGCTCACCGCGGAGAGCGGCTGGCAGCGGGACATGGCGGTGGCCGAGCTGCGCACCGCCCTGGGACCCCGCGCGGACGGCCCGCACACCCTGGTCTGTGTCGCGCCCTGGCCGTCGGCCGACCCGGACGACGCCCCGGTCGCCCGGACGATCCCGCACGCCACGGCGCTGTGCACGCTGCCGTGGGGCGCGGCCGGGCAGAGTCTGGCCCTGCTGGTACGGCTGCGGACCGCGGAGACGAGCACCCCCGCGGTGGCGGCGGCCACCCGGCTGCTGAAGGAGGCCGAAGCGGCGCGCGGGGCGGCGGGGGGCGCGGCTCGCGGGGCCGGGGCGCGGGTGGCGGCGGCGGTCGCCGCGGGGTTCACCCCGGGGGCCGCGGTCGCCGGCTGCGCCGCCGGGGTCGGCGAGCCCCGCACCGGACTCGCCGAGCTGGGCACGGTCTGGCAGGAGGCGGCGGCCGCGGCGCGGGCCGCGCTGGCCGAGCCGCGGTACGGGCCGGTCGCCGAGTGGGCGCGGATCGGGGCGTACCGGCTGCTGACCGCGCTGCCGCCGGAGGCCGCGCACGACCGCGTGGTCGGCCCGCTCCTCTCCCCCGCGCACCGGGAGCTGGCCCGCACGGCCGAGGTCTACCTCGACTGCGCGGGCCAGGCCGGGCGCACGGCGTCCGAGCTGGGCATCCACCGCCAGACGCTCTACTACCGCCTGTCCCGGGTGGAACAGCTGACCGGCCTGGACCTGGACGACGGCGAGGACCGGCTGCTGCTGCACATGGCGCTGAAGCGGGCGCGGCTGTGACGGGCTGACGGACCGGCGGCCGTCCCCGGCTCGCCCCGATCACCGCGCCCCCGAGTCCCGGTCGCGCGGACCACGGGACCCCTGGTCCGTGCCGGGCGGCCGTTCGTGATCCGGGCGGGCGGGAGGTGAGCCCGGGGGCGGGTGCCGCACTTCCGGTGTGCGGTCAGGGAGCGGGTTCGGGGGGCGCGGTCAGCCGAGCAGGTCGCCGACCCGCGCGATCCCCTCCGCGATCGCGCGTTCGGGTACGTCTCCGAACCCCAGGACGAGGCGTGCCGGGCCGGCCGCCGGCAGGGAACGGCAGGCGCTCATGCCGTACAGGCCGACACCGCGGGCGAGGGCCGCGCCGATCACCGTGCCCTCCTCGGCGCCGTCCGGGAGGTGGGCCACCGCGTGGAAGCCGGCGGCGAGCCCGGTCAGCCGTACCCGCGGGGCGTGCTCGGCGAGGGCCGCGACCAGGGTGGTGCGGCGGGCCGCATAGGTGGTGCGCATGCGGCGCAGGTGGCGGTCGTAGCGGCCGGACTCGATGAGCAGGGCGAGCGCCAGCTGGTCGAGGGTGGGCGTGCCACGGTCGGCGATCCGCTTCGCCTCCACCAGTCGGGGGGTGAGCGCGGGCGGGCTCAGCAGCCAGCCGATGCGCAGGGCGGGGGCCAGGGACTTGCTGACCGTGCCGATCGAGATCACCCGGTCCGGTGCGAGGCCCTGGAGCGCGCCGACCGGCTCCCTGTCGTAGCGGAACTCGGCGTCGTAGTCGTCCTCGATGACGTGGGCGCCCCGGCGCAGCGCCCACGCCGCCAGGGCACGGCGGCGGGCCGGTGCCAGCGCCACACCCGTCGGCCACTGGTGGGCCGGGGTGACGACCACGGCCGTGGCCCCGGTCGCCTCCAGCGCCGTCACGTCGAGGCCGTCCGCGTCGACCGGGACCGGGACCGGGCTCAGGCCCGCGGCGCGGGCGGCCGCCGTCACGGTGGCCGGGGCGCCGGGCTCCTCGTGGGCGACGGCCCGCACTCCGGCCCGGGCCAGGACCTGAAAGGCGAGGGCAAGGCCCTGTGCGTAGCCGGAGACGACGACCGTGTGCGCGGGGTCGGCGACGGCGGCGCGGACCCGGCGCAGATAGGCGGTGACGATCTCGCGGAGCGCCTGGCTGCCGCGCGGGTCGCCGTAGTCGAGGTCCGCGGTCGGCATGGTCCGGGCGGCTTCCCGGACCGCCCACAGCCAGTCGCCGCGTGGGAAGGAGGCCAGGTCGGGGACGCCGTACCGGAAGTCCGCGACCAGGCGCGGCACGTCCGTGGGAGGCCTGGGCGTCGGTGCGGCGGCGGGCGGCGTGGGCGCGGAAGGGGCCACACGGGTGGCCGAGCCGACGCGGGTGACCAGGTATCCCTCGGCCTGCAACTGGGCGTAGGCGTCCTGGACCAGGCCGCGGGAGAGGCCGAGAGCGCGCGCGAGTTCCCGGGAGGACGGCAGCCGTTCGCCGGGCCGGAGCCGACCGGTGCGGATCACGTCCCTCAACTGCCGTTCCAGCTGCGCGCGCAGCTGTTCGCCGCTGCCGCGGTCGACCGACAGCAACAACTCGGGGGACAGACCGGCCCACTGCACAGGCATGGAATTGGAGCTTACCGGGGGTCCGGTCGCCGCCTAGCGTCGGCCGCATGACGAACTCCGTGCCCCTGGAGGGGATTTCGGCCGTACGGCCGCCCCTGCCGCCCCTGCTGACCCGCGCCCTCGCCCTGCGGTTCGTGAGCATGGTCGGCGCCTCGACCAGCTTCTACCTGCTGCTGTCGGCGGTGCCCGCGCACGCCGGCCGGGGCGGGGCGGGTCTCGCCACGGGCGCGCTGATGCTGACCACGGTGCTGGGCGAGCTGGCCGCGCCGCGGATCGTCACCCGGTACGGCACCCGGGGGCCGCTGGCGGCCGGGTTGTTCCTGCTGGGCGCGCCCGCGCTGCTGATGCCCCTCTCCGCCGCGCCGGCCTGGATCCTGACGCTGTGTCCGGTGCGTGGGCTGGGGTTCGCGCTGACGATCGTCGCGGGGGGCGCCCTGACGGCGGCACTGATCCCGGCCGAGCGCCGGGGCGAGGGTCTCGCGCTGGTCGGTGTGGTCGGAGGGATCCCGTCCCTGGCCGCGCTGCCGCTGGGCCTGTGGCTGTCCGGGCAGGTGGGGTTCGCACCGGTCGCGGTGGCGGCCGGGGCGGCGGCGCTGGCCGCGGTGCCCACGGTCCCGGGGCTGAGAGAGACCGCGGACGACGGCAGCGCGCCGGGCGAGACGGCGGCACCCACGGCCCCGGGCCCGCGCGAGACCACGAACGACCGACGCGCACCGGCCGACACGGCGACACCCACGGCCCCGGACCCGCGCGAGACCACGAACGACCGGCGTGCACCGGGCGGATCCGCCGTGTCCCGGGGCGTCGGCCGGAAGAGCCTCGGCATGGTCGCCGCCCTGCGCTCCGGGCCGCTGCGCCGGCCCTCGCTCGTCTTCGGCACCACCGCGCTCGCCGCCGGCGTCCTGGTGACGTTCCTGCCGCTGGCCGTGGCGCCCGCGGCGGCGGGCGCGGTGCCGGTGGCGCTGCTGGTGCAGCCCGCCACCACCACCGCGGCCCGCTGGGCGGCCGGCCGGTACGGCGACCGGAAGGGCTCCGGGCGGCTGGTGCTGCCCGGACTGCTGGTGTCGGCCGCCGGGATGCTGCTCACGGCCGCGACCTCCAGCGCGGTCGCCGTCGTCGCCGGTGCCGCGGTGTTCGGCGCGGGCTTCGGCCTCACCCAGAACGCGACGCTCGCGCTGCTGTACGGCAGGGTCCCCCGCGCCTCCTACGGCACGGTGACTGCCCTGTGGAACCTCGCCTACGACGCCGGCATGGGCACGGGAGCGGCGGTGTTCGGTGTCCTGGCCGGATGCACGGGGTATCCCTGGGCGTTCGCGGTGACGGCGACGGTGATGCTGGGCGCGCTGGCCCCGGCGGTGCGGGACCGGCCGGTGTCCGGCGGACACGGGGACCGGGTCAGTCCCCGGTGACGTCCTGGATCACCCGCCGCAGCCCCTCGGTGAGCTGTTCGGCGGTGGTCGCGGAGTCGGGGTCGAAGAGCCACTGGACCATGAGCCCGTTGAGGAGGGTCTGGTAGAGCCGGCCCTCGGTCTCGACCGTCTCCGGGTCGAGATCCGTTTCCGGGACGCCGGTGAACATGGCGGCGAGCCCCGCGCGGCCCTCGCGCTGCGCCTCCGCGAGGAGCTTGCGCACCTCCTGCAGCCGCTCGTCCTGGAACATCAGCTCGAAGCTGAGCAGCCAGATCGGCCGGGACTCGGGCACCGTGCGGATGACTCCGGCCCACACCTCCCGGAAGCGCTCCAGCGAGCCCGGGGGCTGTGTCACCTCCGCGCCGAGCCCCGGGTCGAACCGCTCCCCCACGCCCTCGATCAGCGAGATGTACGCCTGCACCAGCAGCGCGTCCTTCGAACCGTAGTGGTAACCGATCGACGCCAGGTTGGTGCCCGACTCCTTGACGACGTCCCGCGCGGTCGTACGCAGGAAACCCTTCTCCAGCAGGCAGCGCTTGGCGCCTTCGAGCAGATCCTCACGGTGTCCCATGCCGTCACCTTACCCGGGATCCATACGATCGTCCTAGACAGATGACTTATACAAGCGTTCTAGACAATCGTTTAAGACGTCCGTACAGTCCTCGGCATGACGATGAACGCGACGAGCACCGCCACCCCCGTCCGCGCCGGACGCCGTGCCTGGACCGCCCTCGGCGTGCTGATGCTGCCGCTCCTGCTGGTCTCGATGGACGTCTCGGTCCTGTACTTCGCGACCCCCGCGATCAACGCCGACCTGCGTCCGAGCGGCACCCAGCAACTGTGGATCTTCGACATCTACGGCTTCGTGCTGGCCGGCCTGCTGATGACGATGGGCTCGCTCGGCGACCGCATCGGCCGCCGCAGGCTCCTGCTCATGGGAGCCGCGGCCTTCGGCGGGGCCTCGCTCCTCGCGGCCTACGCCGACAGCGCCGAGACCCTGATCGCGGCCCGCGCGGTCCTCGGCATCGGCGGCGCCACCCTGATGCCGTCCACGATGGCCCTGCTGCGCACGATGTTCACCGACCCCGCCCAGCGGGCCAAGGCGATCGGGCTGTGGTCCGGGGTGATGACCGGCGGCATCGCCCTCGGCTCGGTGATGAGCGGCATCCTGGTCGAGCACTTCTGGTGGGGTTCGGTCTTCCTGGTCAACCTGCCCGCGATGGCGCTGCTGCTCGTCCTCGGCCCGGTGCTGCTGCCCGAGTCGAAGAACCCCGCGCCCGGCCGCTTCGACTGGCCCAGCGTCCCGCTCTCCCTGGCCGCCGTGCTCCCCGTGGTCTACGGCCTCAAGGAGATCCCCTCCGAGGGCTGGCACCCGCGGTACGTCCTCTGCGTCACCGTCGGCCTGCTCTTCGCGGCCCTCTTCGCCCACCGCCAGCGCACCGGCACCTCCCCGCTGATCCCGCCGGCCCTGCTCCGGGGCCACGGCTTCACCCCGGCGCTGGTGCTGACCCTGGTCAGCGCGTTCGGGATGATGGGCTCCGCGGTCTTCACCACGCAGTACCTGCAGTCGGTCCTCGGCAAGAGCCCGCTGGAGGCGGCGCTGTGGAGCCTGCTCCCGTCGGTGCTCATCGGCATCGCGGGCCCCGTCACCGCCCAGCTCGTCCAGCGGGGCCTCCACCGCGGGTACGTCGTCGCCGCCGGCTTCGCGGTCGGCGCCGCCGGCTACGGCCTGCTGTCCCTCGCCGGCACCGACTCCCTGTGGCTGGTGCTGACCGCGGCCGGCGTCCTCGCCTGCGGCGCGGTCATGGTGATGTCCCAGCTGACCGACCTGGCGATGAGCGGCGCGCCGGTGGAGCGGGCGGGCGCCGCCTCCTCCCTCCTGGAGACCGGCACCGAGTTCGGCGGCGCGCTGGGCATGGCGGTCCTGGGCTCGATCGGTACGGCCCTCTACCGCCACGGGATGCCGGACACGGCCCCGGCGGCGTCCCGGGAGACCCTGGGCGGGGCGCTGGCCGACGCGGCGCACGCGCCCGGCCGGACCGGCGCGTCCCTCCTCGCCACGGCGCGGGAGGCGTTCACCGGCGGGATGCAGGGCGCGGCGATCGCGGGCGCGGTGACGCTGGCGCTGGCCGCGGTGGCGGCGGGGGTGACGCTGCGGAAGATCGAGGTGCGGGACGAGTAGGGAACGACGCGAACGCCGGTCGGGCTGACGAGAGTCAGCCCGACCGGCGTTCGCGGGGGAAGAGGGGAATCAGACGAGGTTCACCGACCGAGCCGACGTGGCCCCGATCTCGGAGGCGACCTCGGCCAGGACACCGGATCCCACCGTGTCGTCCACGGTCAGCACGGCGAGCGCCTCGCCGCCCACCGCCGCGCGGGCGACCTGCATGCCGGCGATGTTGAGGCCCGCCTCGCCGAGGATGCGGCCGACGGTGCCGACGACACCCGGACGGTCCTCGTAGCGCAGGACGACCATGTGGTCGGCGAGGGCCAGGTCGACGTCGTAGTCACCGACCGCGACGATCTTCTGGACGTGCTTCGGGCCGGCCAGCGTGCCGGAGACCGACACCTCCTCGCCCGTGCCCAGCGTGCCGCGCACGGTCACCACGTTGCGGTGCTCGGCCGACTCGGAGCTGGTGGTGAGGCGGACCTCGACCCCGCGCTCCTGCGCGAACAGCGGGGCGTTGACGTAGGACACGGTCTCGTCGACGACGTCCTCGAAGACACCCTTGAGCGCGGACAGCTCCAGCACCTTCACGTCGTGCTGGGTGATCTCGCCGTAGACCTCGACGTCGAGGCGGACCGCGACCTCGCCGGCGAGCGCGGTGAAGATGCGGCCGAGGCGCTCGGCCAGCGGCAGGCCCGGCTTGACGTCCTCGGCGATGACTCCGCCCTGCACGTTGACCGCGTCCGGCACGAGTTCGCCGGCGAGGGCGAGGCGGACGGACTTGGCGACGGCGATACCGGCCTTCTCCTGCGCCTCGTCCGTCGACGCGCCCAGGTGCGGGGTGCAGACGACCTGGTCCAGCTCGAAGAGCGGGGAGTCGGTGCAGGGCTCCTTGGCGTACACGTCGAGGCCGGCGCCGGCGACCCGGCCCTCCTTCAGCGCCGCGAACAGCGCCGCCTCGTCCACGATCCCGCCGCGGGCGGCGTTGACGACGCGCACGGTCGGCTTGACCTTCCGCAGCGCCTCGTCGCCGATGAGGCCGAGGGTCTCGGGGGTCTTGGGCAGGTGGACGGTGATGAAGTCGGAGACCTCCAGCAGCTCGTCCAGGGAGAGCACCTTGACGCCCATCTGGGCGGCCCGCGCGGGCTGCACGTAGGGGTCGTAGGCGACGACCTTCATGCCGAAGGCGGACATGCGCTGCGCGACGAGGGCACCGATGCGGCCCAGGCCCACGACACCCAGCGTCTTCTCGGCCAGTTCGACGCCCGTGTACTTGCTGCGCTTCCACTCGCCGTTCTTGAGCGCGGCGTTGGCCTGCGGGATGTTGCGGGCGGTGGCGAGGATCAGACCGCAGGCCAGTTCGGCGGCGGTCACGATGTTGGAGGTGGGGGCGTTGACGACCATCACGCCGGCCTTGGTGGCGGCGGAGACGTCGACGTTGTCCAGGCCGACACCGGCCCGGGCGACGACCTTGAGCTTCTTCGCGGCGGAGATGGCCTCGGCGTCGACCTTGGTGGCGGAGCGGATCAGGATCGCGTCCACGTCGGCGATGGCCGGAATCAGCTCGCCGCGGTCCGCTCCGTTGCAGTGCCGGATCTCGAAGTCCGGACCGAGTGCGTCGACGGTGGCGGGCGACAGCTCTTCAGCGATGAGTACGACAGGTTTCGAGCTCACGTGAGTCCTCACATGTGCGATGCGGACGGCCGTCCCGACGGCCGCAGGCGGAGGAGGGGGGCTAGCCGCGGAAGACGCACGACGCTGTGGGCCTGACGCGTGTTGTGCAGCAGTCTAGTGCTGAGGCGGGGGTCGCATTACGCCTCGGCGGAAGGATCACCCGTCCGGGGCTGGACGAGGTGGACAACAGGGGCCGGAGCAGTGCGCCCCGGCCCCTGTCGGAAGGCTTACGCCTCCTCGTTCACCCAGCTCATCAGCTTGCGCAGCTGCTTGCCGGTGGTCTCCAGCAGGTGCTCGGAGTCCTGCTGCTTGTACTCGTTGTACTTCTTCAGACCACCGTGGTACTCGTCCATCCAGTTCCGGGCGAAGGTGCCGTCCTGGATCTCGGCGAGGACCTTCTTCATCTCGGCCTTGGTGGCGTCGGTGATGATCCGCGGGCCCGTGACGTAGTCGCCCCACTCGGCGGTCTCGGAGACCGACCAGCGCATCTTCTCCAGGCCGCCCTCGTACATGAGGTCCACGATCAGCTTCAGCTCGTGCAGGCACTCGAAGTAGGCGATCTCCGGCTGGTAGCCGGCCTCGGTCAGGGTCTCGAAGCCCGCCTTGACCAGGGCCGCGGTGCCACCGCACAGGACGGCCTGCTCGCCGAAGAGGTCGGTCTCGGTCTCCTCGGTGAAGGTCGTCTTGATGACGCCGGCGCGGGTGCCGCCGATGCCCTTGGCGTACGACAGGGCCAGCGCGAAGGCGTTGCCGGAGGCGTCCTGCTCGACGGCGGCGATGCAGGGAACGCCGCGGCCCTCCTCGTACTGACGGCGGACCAGGTGGCCCGGGCCCTTCGGGGCGACCATGGCGACGTCGACGCCGGCCGGGGGCTTGATGAAGCCGAAGCGGATGTTGAAGCCGTGGCCGAAGAACAGCGCGTCGCCGTCCTTCAGGTGCGGGGCGATGGACTCCTCGTAGACCTGGGACTGGATGGGGTCCGGGACGAGGATCATGATGACGTCGGCCTCGGCGGCGGCCTCGGCCGGGGTCACCACGCGCAGACCCTGCTCCTCGGCCTTGGCCTTGGACTTCGAGCCCTCGTGCAGACCGACACGCACGTCCACACCGGAGTCACGCAGCGACAGGGCGTGGGCGTGGCCCTGGCTGCCGTAGCCGATGACCGCGACCTTGCGGCCCTGGATGATGGACAGGTCGGCGTCGGCGTCGTAGAACAGCTCGGCCACTTTGGGTTCTCTCCTTGTGTGCAGGTGGTGCGTCCCACCGTATGACGGCGGGCGGGAAGGAAGTTCGGGGGTCTCGGCATACGGGCGGCCGTTGATCGCCGGCCGCCCGTTCTCAGTCTTACGCCGTCCGGTCGAGAGCGCGCAGCGACCGGTCCGTGATCGAACGGGCACCGCGGCCGATCGCGATCGTGCCGGACTGCACCAGCTCCTTGATGCCGTACGGCTCCAGCATCTTGAGCATGGCGGACAGCTTCTCGCCGGACCCGGTGGCCTCGATGGTCACGGCCTCCGGGGAGACGTCCACGGTCTTGGCGCGGAACAGCTGGACGATCTCCACGATCTGGGAGCGGGTCTCGTTGTCGGCGCGGACCTTCACCAGGACGAGTTCGCGCTGGACGGCCTGTCCGGGCTCCAGCTCGACGATCTTCAGCACGTTGACGAGCTTGTTGAGCTGCTTGGTCACCTGCTCCAGCGGGAGCTCCTCGACGCCGACCACGATGGTGATGCGGGAGATGTCGGGGTGCTCGGTGACGCCGACCGCGAGCGAGTCGATGTTGAAGCCGCGCCGGGAGAACAGGGCGGCGATGCGGGCGAGGATGCCCGGCGTGTTCTCCACCAGGACGGAGAGCGTGTGCTTGGACATGTCTGGGGTCTTCCTCGCTCAGTCGTCTTCGTTGTCGCCGAAGTCGGGGCGGACGTCCCGGGCGGCCATGATCTCGTCGTTGGAGGTGCCGGCGGCGACCATCGGCCAGACCATCGCGTCCTCGTGGACGATGAAGTCGACCACGACCGGGCGGTCGTTGATGGAGTTCGCCTCCGCGATGACCTTGTCCAGGTCCTCCGGGCGCTCGCAGCGCAGGCCCACGCAGCCCATGGCCTCCGACAGCTTCACGAAGTCCGGCACCCGGGTGCCCTTGGCCTCCGGGTTGACGTCGTCGGGGCCGCTGTGGAGCACGGTGTTGGAGTAGCGCTGGTTGTAGAAGAGGGTCTGCCACTGGCGGACCATCCCGAGGGCGCCGTTGTTGATGATGGCGACCTTGATCGGGATGTTGTTCAGGGCGCAGGTGGTCAGCTCCTGATTGGTCATCTGGAAGCAGCCGTCGCCGTCGATCGCCCAGACCGCCTGCTCCGGCCGGCCGGCCTTGGCGCCCATCGCGGCCGGGACCGCGTAGCCCATCGTCCCGGCGCCGCCGGAGTTCAGCCAGGTGGCGGGCTTGTCGTACTGGATGAAGTGCGCGGCCCACATCTGGTGCTGGCCGACTCCCGCCGCGAAGATCGTGCCCTCGGGGGCGAGCTGCCCGATCCGCTCGATGACCGCCTGCGGGGAGAGCGAGCCGTCCTCCGGCTGGTCGTAACCGAGCGGGTAGGTCTCTCGCCAGCGGCTCAGGTCGCTCCACCAGGCGGTGTAGTCGCCCTGGTGGCCCTCGGCGTGCTCCTTCTGCACGGCCTGGACCAGGTCGGCGATGACCTCGCGGGCGTCACCGACGATCGGCACGTCGGCGGCGCGGTTCTTGCCGATCTCGGCCGGGTCGATGTCCGCGTGGACGATCTTGGCGTAGGGGGCGAAGCTGTCCAGCTTGCCGGTGACGCGGTCGTCGAAGCGGGCGCCGAGGGCCACGATCAGGTCGGCCTTCTGCAGCGCGGTGACCGCGGCGACGCTGCCGTGCATGCCGGGCATGCCCAGGTGCAGCGGGTGGCTGTCGGGGAACGCGCCGAGCGCCATCAGGGTGGTGGTGACCGGTGCGCCGGTCAGCTCGGCGAGGACCTTCAGCTCGGCCGTGGCCTGCGCCTTGAGGACGCCGCCGCCGACGTACAGGACGGGCCGGCGGGCGGCGGTGACGAGCTTGGCGGCCTCGCGGATCTGCTTGGCGTGCGGCTTGGTCACCGGGCGGTAGCCGGGCAGGTCCATGGCGGGCGGCCAGGTGAAGGTGGTCTTCGCCTGGAGCGCGTCCTTGGAGATGTCGACCAGGACCGGGCCGGGACGGCCGGTGGAGGCGATGTGGAAGGCCTGCGCGATGACCTGCGGGATGTCCTCGGCCTTGGTGACCAGGAAGTTGTGCTTGGTGATCGGCATGGTGATGCCGACGATGTCCGCCTCCTGGAAGGCGTCCGTGCCGATCGCCTTCGACGACACCTGGCCGGTGATCGCGACCAGCGGCACCGAGTCCATGTGCGCGTCGGCGATCGGCGTGACCAGGTTGGTGGCGCCCGGTCCGGAGGTCGCCATGCAGACGCCGACCTTGCCGGTGGCCTGCGCGTAGCCGGTGGCCGCGTGGCCGGCGCCCTGCTCGTGGCGGACCAGGACGTGCCGCACCCGGGTGGAGTCCATCAGCGGGTCGTACGCCGGCAGGATCGCGCCGCCGGGAATGCCGAATACCGTGTCCGCGCCGACCTCCTCGAGGGAGCGGATGAGGGACTGCGCACCCGTGACGTGCTCGACGGGGGCGGACTGCTGTCCTCCGGAACGGGGCCGCGGCTGCGGATGGTGGGCCCCGGTGGCCTGCTCGGTCATCGGCATTCTCTTCTCGATGCTGAGGGTTTTTGCGAGGTTCGGGCGGAGTGCACGCATTGCACGAAAGGCACTCGTGCAACAAAAAACCCCTCGTGCCGCAAGGCAAGCGAGGGGAGCGCGCCGGTGAGGTCGCTGGGGATTCCGGATCGTCCTCCGGTGGTTCCCAGCTCAGCCGACGCGCTGTCCAAGTACGAGAATTCGGGTGCGCATGGGACTGACCCTCCCCCCGGCACGCACCACGTGTCAAGTGGGTGGGACGGGCGTCTCAGAATGTGAACGAAGGGCGCTCCCGCCTCCGATGACAGCCGACACACCCCCTGTGTACACCCGGGGCCCCTTGCCCGCGAACGCCGGTTCGGCCGGGGCGTGCGGCACCGGATAGTGGCCGGATCCGAGCGCCCGGCGCAGCCGGTACTCGTCCAACGGGCCGGCGAACGCCATGCCCTGTCCGTGCGTGCAGCCCATCGCGCGCAGCGCGACCACCTGCTCGGGCAGGTCCACGCCCTCGGCCACCGACTGGAGGCCGAGATCGCCGGCGATCCGCAGCAGACCACTGGTGATCTTGTGCAGCCGCGCCGACTCCACCACGCCCTCGACCAGACCGCGGTCGAGCTTGAGGATGTCCACGGGCAGCCTGCGCAGGGCCGTGATGGCCGCGTAACCGCTGCCGAAGCCGTCCAGCGCGATCCGCACCCCGAGCCGGCTGAGCGCGGTCAGCCGCCGCTCCAGTTCGTCCAGACCGACCCGGGGGTCGGTGTCGGACAGCTCGACGACCAGCGCGCCGGGCGGCAGTCCGTGCCGGGTCAGCAGCGCTTCCACCGAGCCGAACGGCGTCGAGCGGTCCAGCAGCCGCCGGGCGCTCATCCGGACGGCCACCGGTACGACGAGCCCGGTCGCGGCCCGCTCGGCCGCCTGCTCCACGGCCTCCTGAAGGATCCAGCGGTCCAGCTCGGCGGTCTTGTCGCCGTCCTCGGCCACCCGCAGGAACTCGGCCGGGGTGAACAGCACGCCCTGCGAGGAGCGCCAGCGCGCCTGTGCGGAGACCGCCGTGATCCGGCCGTTCTGCAGGCACACCACGGGCTGGTGCAGCAGCGTGAACTCGCCGTCGTGGAGGGCGGCACGCAGGCGCGTGGCCAGCTCCGCCTTGCGGACGACGTCCTGCTGCATCTGCGGTTTGTACAGTTCGACCCGGCCCTTTCCGGCCGACTTCGCGCGGTACATCGCGAGGTCGGCGTTGCGCAGCAACTCACCGGCGCCCAGCCCCGGTTCGGCGAACGCGACACCGATGGAGGCGTTGACCCGGACGTCGTTGCCGTCGATGGCGTACGGCTGGGAGAGGGTCCCCCTGAGGCGGTCGGCCAGCTCCAGGATGTTCCGCTCCCGGGCGGCCCGGTCCCGGGTGCCGTCCCCGACGATCAGCGCCGCGAACTCGTCGCCGCCCAGCCGGGAGGCGGTGTCGCCCTGCCGGACCGCGTCCTGGAGTCTGCGGGCGGCCTGGATGAGCAGTTCGTCCCCGGCCTGGTGTCCGATCGTGTCGTTGACGGCCTTGAAGCCGTCCAGGTCGATGAAGAGCACCGCCGTACCGCGCAGGGCGGCGCCCCGGTCGGTGGCGCGGCGGCCGGACAGGGCCTGCTGCACGCGCCGGGTGAACAGCGCGCGGTTGGGCAGGTCGGTGAGCGGGTCGTGCTCGGCGTTGTGCTGCAACTGGGCCTGGAGGCGCACTCGCTCGGTGACGTCCCGGCTGTTGAAGATGAGGCCGCCGTGGTGCCGGTTGACGGTCGACTCGACGTTGAGCCAGCCGCCGTCGCCGGAGCGGAACCGGCACTCGATGCGCGTGGTGGGCTCCTCCAGCGGGCTGGCGGCGAGGAAGCGGCGCACCTCGTGCACCACGCAGCCCAGGTCCTCGGGGTGGATGAGCGCCGCCAGCTCGGTGCCCACCAGTTCCTCGGCGGGCCGGCCGTACACCCCGGCGGCGGCCGGGGAGACGTACCGCAGGATGCCGTTGGGCGCGGCGATCATGATGACGTCGCTGGAGCCCTGCACCAGGGAGCGGAAGTGGTTCTCCTTCTGGGCCAGTTCCTGGGTGAGGGTGATGTTGTCCAGCAGCATGATGCCCTGCCGGATGACGAGCGCCAGCACCACGGCGCCCGCGGTGATCAGCACCACGTGGTCGGGCCTGCGGCCGTTCAGGACGTTGTACAGGATGCCCAGGGTGCACACGGCCGCGGCGAGGTACGGCGTGAGGGCGGCGAGGGAGCCGGTGAGCGGCCGGCCGGACGGGTACCGGCTGTGCTCGCCGCCCGGCGCGGGCGGCGGCGGGAGGTGGCCCGTGCTCCGCTGGCCCGGCACGTGCTCGTGCACCACGCGCGTGTGGCCCTCGGCCGGGCGTGCCTCCTGCGCGCGCCGGCGCCGGGGGGCGGCCCAGGGTGCGTAGGCGAGCAGCAGTGAACCGGCGAACCAGCCCGCGTCCAGCAGCTGCCCGGAGCGGTAGCTGCTGTGCAGCAACGGGGAGGTGAACAGGGCGTCGCACATCACGGTGAGCGCGAGCGCGCCGATCGCCGTGTTCACCGCCGTACGGTTGCCCGGGGCGCGGCGGAAGTGCAGCGCGAGGACCATGCTGACGAGCGCGATGTCGAGCAGCGGGTACGCCAGCGACAGCGCGGCGTGCGCCACGTTCGACCCGTCGATGCGGGCGGCCTGGGCGAGCGCGAGGCTCCAGGAGAGGGTGAGCAGCGAGCCGCCGATCAGCCAGGCGTCCAGGCCGAGGCAGATCCAGCCCGCCCGGGTCACCGGCCGCTTGGCGAGCACCAGCAGGCCGACGATGGCGGGCGGGGCGAAGCACAGGAAGAACAGGTCGGCGTAGCTGGGGCTGGGCACGGGCCGGTCCAGCACCACCTCGTACCAGCCCCAGACCGCGTTGCCCAGCGCGGCCATGGTCGAGGAGAGGGCGAACAGCAGCCAGGCCGAGCGGAAGCGGACGCGCCGGCTGCGGGCGTACAGGAAGCAGGAGACGGCGGCGGTGCCCGCCGCGGCCGTCAGTCCGAAGTCGCCCATGATCAACGCGACTTCGCGCGTGCCCCAGTCGAACGCGGCTCCGACGGCGTAGGCCGCGCAGATCAGGGCGAGGACGAGTTGCTCCGCCAGCCGGGTGCCGTCACCGGCGGCCGGCCGGCGGGGCGGCGGCGCCTCGTGCGGGTGCGGTGCGCGCACCGCTCCGTCGAGGGGGGTCGTGACCGAGGGCGGGGCGCTCACCGGGGCCTCCCGGTCTGCGCCGCTCCCGGGTCCCGACGGTCCCGGTGCGCTGGATGGGCGTGCCTGCGACGGCCGCTGTGCCTGCGCTGCTGGTGACTGTGGTGGCTGGTGTGGTGGCCGCGTCTGCGCGCTGCCGTGCGCCAGGGTCGCCGTCGGCGGCTCCGCCGCGTCGGATCGTTCGTCCATAGGCCGTGCATCGCCCGTCGCCCCCCTCACAAATCTGAAATGTCCATCCCCGGCGCCGAACGGTCAGCGGCGCAGCCCCTGTCGGGACGATACACCAGGATCGTCACTCAGGGACATAGTGTCTCTACGCTCCGTGACGACCAGCGGGGATGCGGGTACGGGCCGCGTCCGAAAGGTTGCGGAGGGTGCCGGAAGGGGCTTACCGCCCGGTTGCTCCCGCCGTTCCCGGTCCGGTCGTCAGGATCACGTTGCGCAGCGGCTCCTGGTTCACGTAGCGGGTCAACTGGTCGGCCAGCAGCCGCCCGGCGCGCGGCAGGAAGGCCGAGGAGGGACCGCCCACATGCGGGGTGATCAGCACTCCGGGCGCCTGCCACAGGGGATGGCCGGGGGGCAGCGGCTCGGGGTCCGTCACGTCCAGGGCGGCGGTGATCCGGCCCCGTTCCAGTTCGGCGAGGAGCGCCTCGGTGTCGACGACGGCTCCGCGCGCGACGTTCACGAGCAGTGCGCCGTCCTTCATCCGGGCCAGGAAGCCGGCGTCGACGAGGCCCCTGGTGGCCTCCGTGAGCGGGGTGCAGACGATCACGACGTCCGCGTCCGGGAGCAGGGAGAGCACATCGGTGATCGGGTGCACAAGACCGCGCGCCGTGGTGCGCTGGGAGCGCGCGATGCGCGCCACCCGCGCCACCTCGAAGGGCACGAGCCGGTCCTCGATGGCGGCGCCGATGGCCCCGTACCCGACGATCAGGACGTTCTTGTCGGCGAGCGCGGGGCGGAAACCGCCGGCCCAGCGCTCCTGTTGCTGGTCGCGGACGAACTGCGGAATGCCGCGCAGCGCGGCGAGGGTCAGGGTGAGCGCCAGCTCGGCGGTGCTGGTCTCGTGCACCCCGCGCGCGTTGCACAGCCGTACCCCCGGCGGGATCGCCGACAACTGGGAGGTGATGTCGTCCACGCCGGCGGTGAGCGTCTGGATGACCCGGACGTTCGTCAGGTGCTCCAGCGGCCCCACCCGGACCGACAGCCGCTTCATGTACGGCACCACGTACACGGCGCACTCCGCCGGGTCGCCGGGGAACGGCCGGCGGCCGTCGTCCCCCCCGTCCCAGAACAGGTACCGGAGCCCCTCGGGCAGCCCCTCGATCTCCTCGGGCGGAATGGGAAGCCAGACGTCTGAAGTCATGCCAGGAGGCTATGTCAGGCGCCCGTGCGCGCAGAGGTTAGGTTGGGGGCCGGGCAGAGGGAGGTTCACGAGCAGGTGGAGCGCAGGACGATCGGCGCGGGGGGACTCGCGGTGGGGGCCGTCGGACTCGGGTGCATGCCGATGAGCTGGGCGTACAGCGGTTCCCGGCAGCGTGGAGAGGAGTCGCTCAGAACCGTGCACCGGGCCCTCGACCTGGGCTCGGACCTCCTGGACACCGCGGACATGTACGGCCCGTTCACCAACGAGCTGCTGCTGGGCCGGGTGCTGAAGGAGCGGCGCCGGGAGGCCTTCGTGTCGACGAAGGTGGGGCTGCTGGTGGGCGAGCAGCACATCGTGGCCAACGGCCGCCCCGGTTATGTGCGGCGGGCCTGCGACGCCTCGCTGCGCCGGCTCCAGACGGACGTGATCGACCTGTACCAGCTGCACCGCGCCGATCCGGAGGTGCCCGTCGAGGAGACCTGGGGCGCGATGGCGGACCTGGTGCGGGCCGGGAAGGTGCGGGCGCTGGGACTGTGCGCGGTAGGCGCGCGCGGCGGGCGCCGCACGGGCGCGGGGCTGTACGACGCGACGCTGCGCCAGTTGGGGCGCGTGCAGCAGGTGTTCCCGGTGAGCGCGGTGCAGGCGGAGCTGTCGGTGTGGTCGCCGGAGGCGCTGCGGGCGCTGCTGCCGTGGTGCGAGGCGCGGGGCGTGGGCTTCCTGGCGGCGATGCCGCTGGGCAACGGCTTCCTGACCGGGACGCTGACTCCGGGGGAGGGCTTCGAACCGGACGACGTACGGGCCCGGCATCCCCGGTTCACCGCCGAGATGATGGCGGCGAACCAGCCGATCGTGGCGGGGCTGCGGCGCATCGCGCGCCGGCACGGCGAGGACGTCACCCCGGCCCAGGTGGCGCTGGCCTGGGTGCTGGCGCAGGGCCGGCATGTGATCGCGCTGCCGGGCACCAAGCGGGAGCGGTGGGCCGCGCAGAACGCGGCGGCCGCGGGGCTGCGGCTGACCGCGCAGGACCTGGCGGAGATGGCCCGGCTGCCGGCGGCCCAGGGGTCGTGGGACTGAGGTTCCCTCCAACGGGTGCCGTGGTCCGGGAACCCGGCGGGGTACGAGCGGTGTTGGACAGGGAAGAGCATGCCGTGCGGACCCGCCGCGTCGAAGGGACCATGATCGTGCGACGTCGAGCTGTACCGGCCGTCCTGGCCGTGACCGCCCTGCTGCTGACGGCCGGCTGCTCCTCCGGCGGGGACGGCGGGGCGGACGGCGGCGGGCGGACGGCGACCGGGAGCGCGCCGGGCGCCTCCGCCCCGCGGGCCACCGGGTCCCTGCCCCCGGCCAAGGGCTCGGTGCGGGTGCTGCGCACGGTGGCCGAGGGGCTGAAGACCCCGTGGGGACTGGCTCCGCTGCCCGGTGGCGGGCTGCTGGTGTCCTCCCGGGACGAGGGCACGATCAGCAGGATCGACGAGAAGACGGGCCGGACCACCGTGCTGGGCACGGTCTCCGGGGTCTCACCGGCCGGCGAGGGCGGCCTGCTGGGCATCGCCCTCTCCCCCACATTCGCCTCGGACCACATGGTCTACGCCTACTTCACCTCCGCCTCGGACAACCGCGTCGTGCGCATGCTGTACGACGAGAAGAAGCCGGCCGGTGAGCAGCTGGGCGCCCCCGACACGGTGTTCAAGGGCATCCCGAAGGGTCTCATCCACAACGGCGGCCGGATCGCCTTCGGCCCGGACGGCATGCTGTACGCGGGCACCGGCGAGAGCGGGCACAGAGGCCTGGCGCAGGACAGGAAGTCGCTGGGCGGCAAGATCCTTCGGCTGACTCCGGACGGCGAACCGGCCCCGGGCAACCCGTTCCCGGGCTCGCCGGTGTACTCCTACGGCCACCGCAATGTGCAGGGTCTGGCCTGGGACGACCGGCAGCGGCTGTTCGCCTCGGAGTTCGGGCAGGACACCTGGGACGAGTTGAACGCGATCAAGCCGGGCGGGAACTACGGCTGGCCGGAGGCCGAGGGCAGGTCCTCCGACGCCCGCTTCCAGAACCCGCTGGCCCAGTGGCACACCGACGACGCCTCCCCCAGCGGCATCGCCTGGGTGGACGGCGTGATCTGGATGGCGGGTCTGAAGGGCGAGCGCCTGTGGCGCGTCCCGCTGAACGGCACCTCGGCGGCGGCCGGTCCGCAGGCCTTCCTCACGGGGACCTACGGCCGCCTCCGCACGGTCGTCCCGGCGGGCGGCGACCGGCTCTGGCTGGTGACCGGCAACACGGACGGCCGGGGCACCCCGAAGAAGGGGGACGACCGGGTGCTGGAGGTGCGGGTGCGGTAGCGCCGGCGGCGCACGGGGTCACCCCGCTTCCGGCGCCGCGGGCCGCTCCTCCGGCTCTGGACCGGCCGGGTCGGTCCCGGCCGGTTCGGTCCCGGCCGGGTCCGGTCCCGGCAGACGTATCACCGCTTTGCCGGAGGCGAGGTCTATCGGGCCGCGACCGGGGTCGCCGTCGCCGACGTCCTCGCGGGTCAGTTCCAGTCGTCTCCGCTCGTCCCGGGTGTGCTGACGACCGGGTGCGAACAGTTCCTCGAACGCGTTGAACACGGCTCCCCCTCAATGCCGGTTTTCTTCAGCGTAGGTCTCATCCCGGCGTTTCGGCCCCGAGCGTCCCGGCCGTGAACAGTCCCAGCCGGTGCGCCACCGCCGCCGCCTCGCCGCGGCCCGAGACGCCGAGCTTGCCGAGGATGTTGGAGACGTGGACGCTGGCGGTCTTCGGGGAGATGAACAGGGCCTCGGCTATCTGGCGGTTGGTGCGGCCGGCCGCGACCAGGCCGAGCACGTCCCGCTCACGGCTGGTGAGGCCGAGCGCCGCGACCGGGTCGTCGGGTGCCCGACGGCCGGCGCCGGTCAGGCTGAGGCGGGCGCGCTGGGCGAGCCGGGTGACGGCGTCGGCCAGGGGCCGGGCGCCGAGGTGGGCGGCGACGGCGGAGGCGAGCCGGAGCAGCTCGCCCGCGCGGTCGCGTTCGTCGTCGCCGCCCTCGGCCAGCAGCGCCGCGGCGAGCCGGTGACGGAGCCGGGCGAGGTCGTAGGGCCGGTCCAGGCACTCGAAGGCGGCGACGACCGGGGACCAGGTGTCCGGGGTGTCCCGGCCCTCGGCGCGGAGCAGTTCGGCCCCGGTCCACTGGGCGTAGGCCTGCCAGAGCGGCACGCCGGTGGTGAGGGTCCGTACGGCGGCGGAGAGCCGGTCGAGGATCTCGGCGCGGCCGGGCCGTGCGGCGGGCAGGGTGCGGGCGTCGGCCTCCGCGGTGACGGCGGCCAGCAGCAGCGGCCAGCCGTAGCGGTGGGTGCCGGTCGGGAACCCGGCGTCCAGGGCCGGGAGCAGGGCCGCGCGGACGTCGGGGATCCGGTCCTCGGCGGCGGCGATCCCCAGGGTGATGCGGGTCAGCGGCAGCAGGTGCTGGGGCATCGGGTCGTGCGTGCCGTACCAGGCGTGGGCGGCGGCGAGGTGCCGGCCCACCTCGGCGAGGTCGCCGCGGCCCAGGGCGAGGTGGGCCAGGCGCAGGGCACCCGCGCCGCGGGGCTTGGCGCTGTGGCCGATCCGGGTCGCGTGCGCGGCGGCCTCGGCGGCCTCCGCCCACTGGCCCAGGGAGTACAGGGCCTCGGACAGGTTGGCCCACGCCCACGCCCCGGAGTCCAGCAGTCCGTACCCCCGGCAGAACTCGATGCCCTCGCGCAGCAGGGGCACGGCCTCCCGGTCCCGGCCGATGCTCTGCAGCGCGGACGGCAGGTTCACGTAGACCCGGCCCGTGACGTGGTGCATGCCCTCCGCGCGGGTGTCGCTCAGGACCTGCCGCATCTGCGCGAGCCCGGTCTCCGGGTCGCCGGACTCCACCGTCAGCACGCCGAGGGTGAGGCGGGCGTGCAGTTCGGTCTCGCGGGCGCCCACCATCCGCGCGTACTCCACGGCCCGCTCGGCGGCGGCGAGGGCGTCGGGGCCGGGGCGGCGCTGCATGGACCAGCTGGCGGCGACCGCCAGCACCTCGGCGTGCACCTCCGACGGCGGCAGGCCGCGCACCAGATCCTGGGCGGTGCCCAGTTCCTGCCAGCCGTCACCGCGCGCCAGGGCCTGGACCAGCCGGGCGCGCTGCACCCAGAACCAGGCGGCGCGCAAGGGGTCGGGCTCCTCGGCCAGGAGGCGCAGGGCACGCTTGGTGATCTTCAGGGCGCGTTCGCGCTCCCCGCCGAAACGCCCCGCGACGGCCGCCTCGGCCATCAGGTCGAGGTAGCGCAGCGGGGTGGTGGCCGGGTCGCAGCCGCACGGCGGGTAGACCTCGGTGTAGTCGACCGGGCGCAGAGCGCGGCGCACCTCCTGCGGGGCGGTGTCCCACAGCTCCATCGCCCGTTCCAGCAGCCCGAGTTGCTCGCTGTAGGCGTGCCGGCGGCGGGCGACGACGGCGGCGGCCAGGACGGCGGGCAGGGCCTTGGCGGCGTCGCGGGCGTGGTACCAGTAGCTGGCCAGGCGCATCACGCGGGCGTCGGCGGGGACCAGTGTCGGGTCGGCCTCCAGGGCTTCGGCGTAGCGGCGGTTGAGCCGGGAGCGTTCGCCGGGCAGCAGGTCGTCGGCGACGGCCTCGCGGACCAGGGAGTGCCGGAAGCGGTAGCCGTCGCCGGAGCGGGCGACGGCGAGGAGGTTGGCACCGACGGCGGCCCGCAGCGCCTCGATGAGGTCGTCCTCGGTGAGCTGGGCCACGGCGGCGATCAGCCGGTACTCCACCGTGGAGCCGCCCTCGGCGACGACGCGGGCGACCCGCTGGGCGCTCTCGGGCAGCGCCTCGACCCGGACCAGGAGCAGGTCGCGCAGGGAGTCGGTGAGGCCGGCGCAGTCGCCCTGGGCGGCGGCGACGGCGAGTTCCTCGATGAAGAAGGCGTTGCCGTCGGATCGGGCGTAGATCTCGTCCACCTGGGCCGGGGCGGGTTCGGCGGCGAGGATGCCGGCGATCTGCCGGCCGGCCTCCTCGCGGGTGAAGCGGGCGAGTTCGATGCGGCGGACGGTGCGCAGCCGGTCCAGTTCGGCGAGCAGGGGGCGCAGCGGGTGGCGGCGGTGGATGTCGTCGGAGCGGTAGGTGGCCAGGACGAGGAGGCGGCCGGCGCGCAGGGTGCGGAAGAGGTAGGCGAGGAGGTGGCGGGTGGAGGCGTCGGCCCAGTGCAGGTCCTCCAGGACGAGGACGACCGGGTGTGCGGCGGCGATGCGCTCCAGCAGCCGGGCGGTGAGTTCGAACAGGCGGGCCATGCCCTGCTCGTCGTGGCGGCCGGCGCCGGCCTCCCCGAGGTCGGGCAGCAGCCGGGCCAGCTCCTCCTCCTGGCCGGCCGCGGCGGCGGTGAACTCGTCGGTCAGAGCGTCGCGGAGGGCGCGCAGCGCGGTGGAGAAGGGGGCGAAGGGCAGCCCGTCGGCGCCGATCTCCACGCAGCCGCCGACGGCGACGACGGCACCCTGCCGGGCCGCGGCCGTGGCGAACTCCTCCACGAGGCGGGTCTTGCCGACGCCTGCCTCACCGCCGAGCAGCAGCGCCTGCGGCTCGGCCGCGGCGGCACGGGCGAGCGCGTCGTCGAGCGTGCCCAACTCGTCGGTGCGGCCGACGAACACGGGACTGACGGACCTGGTCTCCACGGGCCCGAGCATCGCACGGGGCCGGGACGACCGGTCACCGGTTTTCCACAGCCCCGGTGTGATCGTCGTACCGCCGGCCGGAGGAGTCGCACGGTCCACGGCAGGAGCGGCACCGTCCACAGCCGAAGCCGCACCGGCGGCCACCGGGGTCGTACCGATGGGCCGCGAAGTCGGATTGGTGGGCCGCGAAGTCGTCCCCACGGCCGGAAGGGCCGTACGGCTCCCCTGCCGGAGAGCCGTACGACCCTGTTCCGCTGAGCGGCCGACCCCCGTACGGCCGCCCCGCGCCCCCGTGGTCACGCGGTGCGCGGCAGCCGCAGCCGGCGGGGGCGGTCCGTATGGGACTCGGCGGCCGCGGCCCCGTGGCCGGCGTCCGCGTGACGGGCGGCGCGGAGGGCGCGGACGGCCTCGCGGGCCAGGCGGTGCTGCTGGGCCTCGCGGCGCAGTTCCGCGGACCGCATCCGGTGGAGTTCGAGCTCGTGCATGGCAGGTCCTTCCGAGGAGCCGGTGTCGTGGTGGTCGTGCCTCGCGTTCTGCGATGACTCCACTTTCGTCCTCCGGCGGGGTCCGCCACATCGGGAGAGTTCCGCATCTTCGGCCGGCCGGCGTCCCGTACACGCGCGTAAGGGGCCTTAGGAGGCCCGTGAGATGCTCACGGACTCCCTAAGGCCCCTGTGACCTGCGGTCTGTCAGCCGGCCGAGGGCAGGCCGAGCAGGGCGTCGGAGTACTTCAGGACGGCCAGGAGCAGGCCGATGACGCCGAGCGAGACACCCGCCCAGGCGACCGACCTGATCCAGGGGGCCTGCGGGCGGCCGGGGGCGCCGAAGGCGGGCCGGACCAGCACGACCACGCCGGTGACCAGCGCGGCCAGCGCGAACAGGCCGGCCCACAGGGCGGTGGTGTGCCAGGCGTCGCCGTAGACCTCCTTGAGCTGCGTGGCGACGCTCGCGCCGGTGGAGGTGTGCAGCTGGCCGACGAGCTGCTCCCGGGCGCCGGCGACGGTGCCGACCCAGCCGCCGCTGAGCGAGACCAGTCCGAGGGCCGCGGAGACGACGGCTCCGGCACCCTGGCCGACCCCGGAGGGCACCCGGGCGCCGGCCGCGTCCTCCGCCGGCTCGTCGCCCACCTCCGGGGAGGTCCGCGCCGTGCTCTCGTGGGTCCCGTCCGCCGCGGCCCGTGCCCCGGTCCCCTCCGCGGTGGTGCCGGCCGCCACCGTCTCGTCGTCCTTGCGCGCCTCGGTGCCGGCCTCGGCGCCTTCCGCTGTCTTCGTTGCCATGCCCGGAACCGTACGGACGCTCTCTGAGAGGTGTCTTAATGATCGTCGCGCGCGGTACGCGCGCGTGCCGCACGCCACTCGGGTGCGAGCACCGCCCAGATCTCGGTGCTGGTGCGCGCCCCGTGGTGCGGGTAGTTCTCGCGGAGGACGCCCTCGCGGGTCATCCCGAGCCGCCGGGCGACGTTGATGCTCGGCTCGTTGGCCGAGGACACGCGCCACTCCACCCGGTGCATGCCGCGCTCCTCGACGGCCCAGTCGAGCAGCACCCGCATCCCGCGGGTGACCAGCCCCCGCCCGGCCGCCGCCGGCTCCAGCCAGCAGCCGGCCTCGCAGACCCCGCTCGGGGTGTCCCAGACGCGGAACAGCAGCCCGCCCACGAGCGTGCCGTCCAGCCAGATCCCGTGCAGGCTGCCGGCGTCGGCACCGCGCTTGTCGGCGTACGACTTCAGCCAGGCACGGGCGCCGGCCAGGTCGGACACCGCGTCCGCCAGGCCGATGTGCCGGCCGATGAACTCCCGCCCCCGGTCGATGTTGGCCAGCACCTCCTCGGCGTGCCACACCTCCAGGGGCCGCAGTTCGGCGCCGTCCTCACCGAGCGATATCGCGTACATCGTGCCGTTCTTCCTTCCGTGGTTCACGCACCGGGACCCGGCCGAGCCTCTCATGCGCGGCACGGCACCCGCGCGGCTCGATGCCGACGTGCGGCAGGCGGCGCCGCAGCCAGCGGGGCAGCCACCAGTTGGCGGGACCGAGCAGGTGCATCAGGGCGGGCACGAGCAGCGTACGCAGGACGAAGGCGTCGACGGCGACCGCGGAGGCGAGCGCGATGCCGAACATGGCGATGACCCGGTCACCGCTGAGCACGAAGGCGAGGAACACCGAGATCATGATGACCGCGGCGGAGTTGATCACCCGGCTGGTCTCGGCGAGGCCCACGCGGACGGCGCGCCGGTTGTCGCCGGTCTCCAGCCACTCCTCGTACATCCGGCCGACCAGGAAGACCTGGTAGTCCATCGAGAGCCCGAAGAGCACCGAGACCATGATCACCGGCAGGAAGGGTTCGACGGGGCCCGCGCGGCCGAGGCCGAGCGGTTCGCCGCCCCAGCCCCACTGGAAGACGGCGACGACGACGCCGAACGCGGCGGCCACGGCGGCGACGTTCATCGCGGCGGCCTTCAACGGCACGCCGAGCGAGCGGAAGGCGACCAGCAGCAGGAGGCAGCCGAGGCCGACCACCCCGCCGACGAACAGCGGCAGCTTTCCGACGATCTCCTCCGCGAAGTCGTCGTAGCCCGCGGTGACCCCGCCCACCCGCACGTCCAGCGAGGTCCCGCGCTGCGCGCGCGGGAGCACACGGGTGCGCAACCGGTCGACCAGGTCGCTGGTGGCCTGCGACTGCGGCGCGGACCCGGGGACGACGGTGAGGTACGCGGTGTCCCCGCCGGTGGCGTAGGTGACCGGGGTGACGGAGGCGACGCCCGGGGTGGCGCGCAAGGTGGCGTCGAGGTTGTCCAGGGCGAGTTTGTCGTCGCCGCCGTCCACTCGGGTCACCAGCGTCAGCGGTCCGTTCACGCCGGGTCCGAAGCCCTCGGCGAGCAGGTCGTAGGCCTTGCGGGTGGTGGTGGTGCGGGGGTCGTTGCCCTGGTCGGAGGTGCCGAGGCGGAGCGAGAAGGCCGGCAGGGCGAGCACCGCGACGACCAACAGGGCGAGCGAGCCGAGCAGCTTGGGGCGGCGTTCGACCAGCGCCGACCAGCGGGCCGCGAGACCGGTGGGCAGCTCGGGGCGGGGCCCCTCCTCGGCGAGCCGGCGCCGCTCGCGACGGCTGAGCGCGCGCGTGCCGAGGTACGACAGCAGGGCGGGCAGCAGGGTCACGGAGGCGGCGACGGTGAGCGCGACCGTCAGGCAGGCGGCGACCGCGACCCCGTTGAGGAAGACCAGCCGCAGTATCAGCATCCCCAGCAGGGCGATGCACACCGTCGCGCCCGCGAAGACGACGGCGCGTCCGGTGGTGGCGACGGCGTGCTCGGCGGCCTCGGCGACGCCCAGGCCGCGTTTCAGGCCGCGCCGGTGTCTGGTGACGATGAACAGGGCGTAGTCGATGCCCACGCCGAGGCCGATCAGGGTGCCGAGCACGGGGGCGAAGTCGGCGACCGTCATGACGTGTCCGAGCAGCCCGGTGCCGGCGTAGGCGGTGCCGACACCGACCAGCGCGGTGGCGATCGGCAGCAGCGAGGCGGCGAGCGAGCCGAAGGCGAGATGGAGGACGACGACGGCGACGAGCACCCCGACCACCTCGGCGGTGTGCCCGCGCGGGGCCTCGGTGAGCCCGATCGCGCCGCCGCCCAGCTCCACGCGGAGTTCCTCGCCCGCGGCGGCCCTGGCGGTGCGTACGACGGCCTCGGCCTCGGCCGGGTCGATGTCCTCGGCCGGCCGGGCGAAGGTGACGGTGGCGTAGGCGGTACGGCCGTCGGCGCTGATCCGGTGGGTGTCCTGGTCGCCGTACGGCCCGACGACCGAGGCCACGCCGGGCAGGGCGGCGATCCGGCGCAGGGTGCGGGTCATGGTCTGCTCGACGTCGGGGGCGCGGACCGTGCCGCCGCCGGTGTGCCAGACGACCGTGTCGCTGTCGCCGGCCAGGCCCGGGAAGGCGTCCTGGAGCAGCCGGGCCGCGCTGCCGGACTCGGTGCCGGGGACCTCGTAGTCGTCCGTGTACGCCGAACCGGCCAGGGCCGCGCACGTCGTGACCCCGCCGAAGGCGAGGAACCACAGCAGGACGGTGGTCAGGCGGTGCCGGACACACCAACGCGCGAGGTCTGCCACGGGCATGCTCCCAGAAGACGATGTGTGATCTTTGGCCGGGAACAATCGCCTATAAACCGGATATAACCCGTGGAGGACGCCGGATCCGTCCGCACCGTGCGGATACGGAAGGTCAGTCGAACTGGTCTCCGACCGCCATGACCATCGTCCCGGCGATCAGCAGCCACAGGGCCCTGCGGGTACGGCCGCGGAAGCCGAGCACCGCCGCGAGGGAGCAGACGGCGGCACCGAGGGCGTAGGCGGCGGGTACGAGCACGGGGGCGGAGCCGGCCGCCCTGAGCAGCGCGGCGGCCACTCCGGCGAGCGTCAGCAGTGCGCCGGTGCCGGCCGCGGCCCACCGCGCCCGCCTGGCATCCCCGGCGTGCTCCTCGTGCTCCTCGTGCTCCTCGTGCTCCTCGTGCTCCTCAGGGTCCTCGTGCTCCGCGTACTTCTCCCGCTCCTCGCCGGCCGCTGTTATCGGAGGCTCGGTGCCGGAATTGGTGCGTCCACTCATGGCGGGCGAGCGTACCGCCTCCGGTGGAAAGGCCCCGGCGGGGGGCGGTGCCCGCGGCCGCGGACGTGCGAGGAAGCCGTACGGCCCCGGAGGACACGCCTCCGGGGCCGTACGGCTGTGCTCGGGACTCAGCCCTCGCTGACGCCCAGCTTCTCCAGGATCAGCTCCTTGACGCGGGCCGCGTCGGCCTGGCCGCGGGTGGCCTTCATGACCGCGCCGACCAGGGCGCCGGCCGCGGCCACCTTGCCGCCGCGGATCTTGTCCGCGATGGCCGGGTTGCCGGCGATGGCGTCCTCGACGGCGGCGGTCAGCGCGCCCTCGTCGGAGACGACCTTCAGGCCGCGCTTGTCCACGACCTCGTCCGGGGTGCCCTCGCCGGCGAGGACGCCCTCGATGACCTGACGGGCCAGCTTGTCGTTCAGGTCGCCCTTGGCGACCAGCTCGGTGACCCGCGCCACCTGCTGCGGCGTGATCGCCAGCTCGTCCAGCGTCTTGCCGGACTCGTTGGCGCTGCGGGCCAGTTCGCCCATCCACCACTTGCGGGCGGAGGCCGCGTCGGCACCGGCGTCGATCGTGGCGACGATCGGCTCCAGGGCACCGGCGTTGAGGATCGCCTGCATGTCGGTGGCGGAGATGCCCCACTCGGCCAGCAGCCGGGTGCGGCGGGCCAGCGGCAGCTCGGGCAGGGCCGCGCGGATCTCCTCGACCCACTCGCGCGAGGGCGCGACCGGCACCAGGTCGGGCTCCGGGAAGTACCGGTAGTCCTCGGCCTCCTCCTTCACGCGGCCCGAGGTCGTGGACCCGGTGTCCTCGTGGAAGTGGCGGGTCTCCTGGACGATCGTGCCGCCGCCGGAGAGGACGGCCGCGTGCCGCTGGATCTCGAAGCGGGCCGCGCGCTCCACCGAGCGCAGGGAGTTGACGTTCTTCGTCTCCGAGCGCGTGCCGAACTTCTCGCTGCCCTTGGGCATCAGCGAGAGGTTCACGTCGCAGCGCATCTGGCCCATCTCCATGCGGGCCTCGGACACGCCGAGGGCACGGATCAGCTCGCGCAGCTCGCGGACGTACGCCTTCGCCACCTCGGGGGCGCGCTCGCCGGCGCCCACGATCGGCTTGGTGACGATCTCGATGAGCGGGATGCCGGCGCGGTTGTAGTCCAGCAGGGAGTGGGACGCGCCGTGGATACGGCCGGTGGCGCCGCCGACGTGCGTCGACTTGCCGGTGTCCTCCTCCATGTGGGCGCGCTCGATCTCCACGCGGAAGGTCTCGCCGTCCTCCAGCTGCACGTCGAGGTAGCCGTTGAAGGCGATCGGCTCGTCGTACTGGGAGGTCTGGAAGTTCTTCGGCATGTCCGGATAGAAGTAGTTCTTCCGGGCGAAGCGGCACCACTCGGCGATCTCGCAGTTCAGCGCGAGACCGATCTTGATCGCGGACTCGACGCCGGTCGCGTTGACGACCGGGAGCGCGCCGGGCAGGCCGAGGCAGACCGGGCAGGTCTGGGTGTTCGGACCGGCGCCGAGCGAGGTCGAACAGCCGCAGAACATCTTGGTCTTGGTGCCGAGTTCGACATGGACCTCAAGGCCCATGACGGGGTCGTACGACGCCAGCGCGTCCTCGTACGACACCAGGTCGGTCGTGGTGGTCACGGTGAAACTTCCCTCTCAGCCCAGCAGGACGTCGTCGTCGCCCAGCCGCTTCAGCTCGCGGTAGAGGATGGCGAGGCCGGTGGCGATGCCGGCGGCGGTGACGACGGCGTCGACGAGCCGCAGCGTGTCGTTCTCGGCGCGGGCCTTCTTGATCTGCTTCATGGCGCCGACCGCGCCGAACGCGGTGGCGGCCATGGACAGGTACGTACCGGACTTGGACTTCTTGAAGCCCTTGGCCTTGGTCAGTGCGCTCACAGCGACGGAGCCTCCTCCAGCAGCGGGTGACCCCACTTTTCCATGAAGGCGGCCTCGACGGCGGCGCCCACCTTGTACAGCCGGTCGTCCTTCATCGCCGGGGCGATGATCTGCAGACCCACCGGGAGGTTGTCCTCCGGGGCGAGGCCGCAGGGCAGGGACATGGCCGCGTTGCCCGCCAGGTTGGTCGGGATGGTGCACAGGTCCGCGAGGTACATCGCCATCGGGTCGTCGGTGCGCTCGCCGATCGCGAAGGCGGTGGTCGGGGTCGTCGGGGAGACGATCACGTCCACCTGCTCGAAGGCCTTCTCGAAGTCACGCGTGATGAGCGTGCGGACCTTCTGCGCGGAGCCGTAGTACGCGTCGTAGTAACCGCTCGACAGGGCGTACGTGCCGAGCATGACGCGGCGCTTCACCTCCGGGCCGAAGCCCGCCTCACGGGTGAGGGAGGTGACCTCCTCCGCCGAGTGGGTGCCGTCGTCGCCCGTCCGCAGGCCGTAGCGCAGGCCGTCGAAGCGGGCGAGGTTGGAGGAGCACTCGGACGGCGCGATCAGGTAGTACGCCGACAGGGCGAGGTCGAAGGACGGGCAGTCCAGCTCGACGATCTCCGCGCCCAGCTCCTTGAGGAGCTCGACCGACTCGTCGAAGCGCTGGACGACACCGGCCTGGTAGCCCTCGCCGCGGAACTGCTTGACCACGCCGACGCGCATCCCCTGGACGCTGCCGTTTCGGGCGGCCTCGACGACCGGCGGGACCGGGGCGTCGATGCTGGTGGAGTCCAGCGGGTCGTGCCCGGCGATCACCTCGTGCAGCAGGGCCGCGTCCAGGACCGTACGGGCGCAGGGACCGCCCTGGTCGAGGGAGGAGGAGAACGCCACCATGCCGTAGCGGGACACCGCGCCGTACGTCGGCTTCACGCCGACGGTGCCGGTGACGGCGGCCGGCTGGCGGATGGAGCCGCCGGTGTCGGTGCCGATGGCGAGCGGGGCCTGGAAGGAGGCGAGCGCGGCGGAGGAGCCGCCGCCCGAGCCGCCGGGGATCTTGGTGAGGTCCCACGGGTTTCCGGTCGGGCCGTAGGCGCTGTTCTCGGTGGAGGAGCCCATGGCGAACTCGTCCATGTTGGTCTTGCCGAGGATGACGACGTCGGCGGCCTTCAGCCGCTGGGTGACCGTCGCGTCGTACGGCGGGATCCAGCCCTCCAGGATCTTCGAGCCGACGGTCGTGGGCACGCCCTCGGTGGTGAAGATGTCCTTGAGCGCGAGCGGGACGCCGGCCAGCGGGCCGAGCTTCTCGCCGCGCTCGCGCTTCTCGTCCACGGCGCGGGCCTGGGCGAGGGCGCCCTCGCGGTCGACGTGCAGGAAGGCGTGCACCTTCTCGTCGACCGCCTCGATGCGGGCGAGGTGGGCCTCGGTGACCTCGACGGCCGTCAGCTCGCCCGAGGCGATCTTCTCGGCGGTCCGGGCGGCCGTGAGCTTGATGATGTCCGTCATGGGATCAGTCCTCCCCCAGGATCTGCGGCACCTTGAAACGCTGCTGCTCCTGGGCGGGGGCGCCGGAGAGCGCCTGCTCGGGGGTGAGCGAGGGACGGACCTCGTCCGGCCGCATGACGTTCGTCAGCGGGAGCGGGTGCGAGGTCGGCGGTACGTCTTGGTCGGCGACCTCGCTGACGCGGGCGACCGCGCCGATGATGTCGTCCAGCTGGCCTGCGAAGTGATCGAGTTCTTCGGGCTTCAGCTCCAGACGCGCCAGCCGGGCGAGGTGGGCGACCTCCTCGCGCGTGATGCCAGGCATGCAGCGATCCTCTGGGGTGAGAGTGTGTGGTTTGGGCCCAATCCTATGGGGCCGGGACCCGTGCCCGTGAAACGGTTTGCCCCGGGCCTCCCCGCTCAGCGGCGCCGCCCGTCCCAGGCCTCGCTTTTCAGGAAGTGGTTGTCGTACAGCTCCTGCACCTCGAGGATGCTCTCCGGGGTGGCCTCGCCGAGGCGGATGCGCTGCAGGTGGCGGAAGTACGCGAAGCGCTCGACGCCCGGCGCGATGACGATGAGCAGGTCCGCGGTGCTGCCCGGGGCGGCGGCGAAGGCGTGCGGGCGGTCCGGCGGGACGATGACCAGGTCGCCGCGGCCGGCGGTCACGACGTCGTCGCCGGAGAGGACCTCCGCCTCGCCGTCGAGCAGGTAGAACATCTCCGCCGAGTTGTGGTGCACGTGCGGGCGGGCCCCGTCGGCGCCCTCGGCGAGCGTGACCCGCACGGTGGACAGCCCGCCCCCGGTGGCGCTGCTGTCGGCGAGCAGTCTGACCCCGACGGGCGCCCCGCCGACCACTTCGGCCTCGGCGTCCCGGACGAGCACGGTCTCATCGAACCTGGGCACGAACAGCGACACGGTGGATCTCCCCCTGTGAGGTGACGTCGTACGAGGTGCCGTCGGACCACGAGGAGCGGTCCCGCGCTGATCAGTACAACGATCGCGGTGGCGAAGTGGATCCCGGAGGCGACGGCTTTCGTGCCGCCGTTCCGCGGGGCTGCCCGGGTTGTCAGGGCTGTCAGGGCTGTCAGTCGGGAGGAGTCCGCGCGCCCGTGACGGCAGGAGGCGGGGCCTACTCGGCGGCGGGCAACGCGGCGCGCGGTCGCTGCCAGCCGCGGGACCCCCGCGCCAGCAGCCACGCCGTGGTCTCCTCGGGCGGCATCGCCGCGGCGACCAGCCAGCCCTGCACCGCGTCGCAGCCCAGGTCGCGCAGCCGCTCCCAGGTCTCGTCGTCCTCCACGCCCTCGGCGACGACCAGCAGGCCCAGGGAATGCGCCAGGTCCACCGTGCAGCGCACGATCTCGGCGTCCTCGGTGTCGACCGCCAGCCGGGCCACGAAGGAGCGGTCGATCTTCAGCTCGCTGACCGGCAGCCGCCGCAGGTGGACCAGGGACGAGTAGCCGGTGCCGAAGTCGTCCAGGGACATCTTCACGCCGTGCGCGGTGAGGCCGGCGAGGGTGTCGGCGGCCCGCTGCGGGTCCTCCAGCAGGACGTGTTCGGTGATCTCCAGCTGGAGCGCTCCGGCGGGGACCCCGTGCCGGGCGAGACGGGCGGCGACGGATCCGGCGAAGCCGGGTGTGTGGACGTCGCGCGGGGAGACGTTGACGGCGACCGGCACCCTGAGCCCCTGGGCGCGCCACCGGGCGACCTGGGCGAGGGCGGTCTCCAGCACGTACTCGGTCAGGTGGGGCATCAGCCCGGAGGACTCGGCTATCGCTATGAACTCGTCCGGCGGTACCTTGCCGCGCTCCGGGTGCACCCAGCGGACCAGCGCCTCCAGGCCGGCCACCTGTCCGTCGAAGCGGACCTTGGGCTGGTAGTGCAGCTGCACCTCGTGCGCGTCCAGCGCCCGGCGCAGGTCCCCCAGCAGGCCCAGGCGGTCCGGGGTGTTGGAGTCCCGCTTGGACTCGTAGACCTCGACGCCCGTGCGGTCCCGCTTCGCCTGGTACATCGCGACGTCGGCGCGGCGCAGCAGTCCCTCGGCGTCGAGGGCGTGATCGGGGAAGACGGCGACGCCGGCGCTGGCCTCCAGGACGAGGGTGAGTCCGTCCAGGTCGAGCGGGGAGCTGAGGGCGGAGACGAGGCCGCGGGCGACGCGCGTGGCCGACGTGGTGGAGTCGGCGACGGGCAGTAAGACGGCGAACTCGTCACCGCCGAGCCGGGCGGCCTCGGCGCCGCGCGGGAGGGCGAGCCGGAGCCGGTCGGCGATCTGGAGCAGCAGCCGGTCACCGGCCAGATGACCGAGGGTGTCGTTCACCGAACGGAAACGATCGAGGTCGATCAGCATGAGGGCGGCGCGGGCTCCGATGCGCTCGGCGTCGTCCAGGGCGGTCCAGATCCGCTCCAGCAGCCACTGCCGGTTGGGCAGCCCGGTCAGCGGGTCGCGCAGCTGCTCCTCGGCGCGGGCGCGGGCCATCCACAGCGTGGAGTCCAGGGCGATGAGCGGGATGGCGAACAGCGGCAGCAGGATCGGCTGGGCGTCGGCGACGACACACAGCAGGGGCGCGATGCCGAGCAGCGCCACGGCGACCAGCCCCTGGCGGACCAGGGCGGTACGGGCGACGGTGGGAACGCCGCCGCCGCGCGGGGCGTGCAGGTACCACAGCAGGCCGCGGCTGACCGCGAGGTAGGCGACCGCGACCAGGACGACCTGCGGGGCGGTGGCGACGGTCCAGCTGCCGGGCCGCCAGGGCTGCTCGACGCTCGGCACCCGGCCGAACGCGCCGAGCAGCAGGGCGCCGGCGCCGATGCCGAGGACGTCCACCGCGCCGTGCAGGACCCCCTGCCGCCAGCGGTACCGGCGGGCGATGCCGACCAGGACGACGACGGTGAGGCTGACCAGGCCGGCGGGCACCCAGCCGTACAGCAGCAGGACGGCGAGGGTGAGGGCGGCGCCCGATCCGGTGCCGCCCCACCAGCGGGCGCGGCCCAGCATGACGAGGTGGCCGACGATGACGCCGGTCAGCAGGGCCAGCGCCCAGCCGACCGTGCCGCAGGGGAAGAGGGCGTGGTGGCCGGTGTAGGCGCGGTAGAAGCCGGCACCCAGGGCACATCCCGCGGCGGCGACGAGGGCCGCGGGCAGCGCCGGCCAGTACGGCTGCCGTTCGGTGTCGGCTCCGGCCAGGCCGGGGGCGGGCTCGATGGCCGGCAGCGGCGCGCGGGACTCGGTGGCGCTGCCCGGTCCGGCCGGGCGGGGCTGCGCGCCCGTACGCCCGTCGGCCCGCCCGGTCCACCGGTACCCCCGCCACGCGACCGCTCGGCGGCGCAGGCGCAGCCGTGAGTCCGGGGCGGCGCTCTCGGTCGGTTCCATTCCCGTCCCTCTCACAGCCGGCGGTGCCCACGCCACGCGGCCCGATGCCCGACAACCATCAGCGGCTCCGCGTCGAAGAAACCTTCCCCGCGCTCCTGAAGGGCACGGCGATGCCCCAGCCGCAGCTGGGCACGGCAGGCGCACACCTCAACAGTAGGCCGCGGAAGGCTTCCACGGGCAGCGGTCTCCGACGGTTGCCCGAATGCGCCCGGGCCACCCGTATGCAACTGATATGCGCCGATCGGGTGGCCTTCAACCGCTACTCCTCGGTCGGAAGCGCGACTTCGGCCGCGGCTTCGGGGCCCTGCTCCAAAAGGACGCGGAAACCGTCCTCGTTCAGAACGGGAACCTTCAGCTGCATCGCCTTGTCGTATTTCGATCCGGGGTTGTCACCCACTACGACGAACGAGGTCTTCTTCGACACCGAACCGGTCACTTTCGCGCCCCGGCCCTGCAGCGCCTCCTTGGCCCCGTCCCGGGTGAAGTTCTCCAGCGTCCCGGTGACGACGACCGTGAGCCCCTCCAGCGGACGCGGCCCCTCGTCCTCGCCGGACGACTCGTCCTCCAGCGGAACGCCCGCGGCCTTCCACCTGCGGACGATCTCGCGGTGCCAGTCCTCGGCGAACCACTGCTTGAGCGCGGCGGCGATGATGGGGCCGACGCCGTCGGCGGCTGCCAGCTCCGCCTCGGTCGCCTGTTCGATGCGGTCGATCGACCGGAACTCGCGCGCGAGGGCCTGCGCGGCGACCGGGCCGACGTGCCGGATCGACAGCCCGTTCAGGAAGCGGGCGAGGGGGCGGGACTTGGCCGCCTCGATGTTCGCCAGCAGGGCGAGGGTGTTCTTCTTCGGCTCGCCCTTCTGGTTGGCGAAGACCGTGACGACCTTCTCCCCACCCGTCTTGGGGTCACGCTTGGGCAGACCGCTGTCCGGGTCGAGCACGTACGCCTTGATGGGCAGCAGCTTCTCCACCGTCAGGTCGAACAGGCCGCCCTCGTCCACCAGCGGCGGGTCGGCCGGCTCCAGCGGCTGGGTGAGCGCGGCGGCGGCCACGTCACCGAAGTGCTCGATGTCCAGGCACTCACGGCCCGCCAGGTACGCGAGACGGCCTCTCAACTGTGCGGGGCAGGTACGGGCGTTGGGGCAGCGGAGGTCGATGTCGCCCTCCTTCATGGGCCTGAGCGCCGTCCCGCACTCGGGGCACTCGCCCGGCATCACGAACTCCCGCTCGGTGCCGTCGCGCAGGTCGACCACCGGGCCGAGGATCTCCGGGATGACGTCACCGGCCTTGCGCAGCACCACCGTGTCGCCGATGAGGACGCCCTTGGCCTTGACGACCTCCTGGTTGTGCAGCGTGGCGAACTCGACCTCGCTGCCGGCGACCGTGACCGGCTCGACCTGGGCGTACGGCGTGACACGGCCGGTGCGGCCGACGCCCACCTTGATGTCGACCAGCTTGGTGTTGACCTCCTCCGGCGCGTACTTGTACGCGATGGCCCAGCGGGGGGCCCGCGCGGTGGAGCCGAGCCGCCCCTGGAGGCGGATCTCGTCCAGCTTGACCACGACACCGTCGATCTCGTGCTCGACGGAGTGGCGGTTCTCGCCGTAGTGGGCGATGAACTTGCGTACGCCGTCGAGGTCGTCGACCACCCGGTTGTGCGGGGAGGTGGGCAGGCCCCAGGTCTTGAGCAGGTCGTAGGCCTGGGAGAGCCGGGTCATGCCCGAGTAGCCCTCCAGGGCGCCGATGCCGTGGACGACCATGTGCAGCGGCCGGGTGGCGGTGACCCGCGGGTCCTTCTGGCGCAGCGAACCGGCTGCGGCGTTACGGGGGTTGGCGAACGGCTTGTCGCCGGCCGCGACCAGGCGTTCGTTGAGTTCGAGGAACTTCTCCATCGGGAAGTACACCTCGCCGCGGATCTCCACCAGGTCGGGCACCCTGTCGCCCGCCAGACGGTCCGGGATCTCCGCGATCGTCCGTACGTTCGGCGTGATGTCCTCGCCGGTGCGGCCGTCGCCGCGGGTCGCCGCGCGCGTGAGGCGGCCCTTCTCGTAGGTGAGGTTGACGGCGAGGCCGTCCACCTTCAGCTCGCACAGGAAGTGGTACGTCTGGTCGCCGAGTTCCCGGGCGATGCGGTCGGCCCAGGCGGCCAGCTCGTCGTCGTTGAACGTGTTGTCCAGGGAGAGCATCCGCTGGCGGTGTTCGACCGCGGTGAACTCCGTCTCGTACGACCCCGCGACCTTCTGGGTGGGCGAGTCCGGGGTGCGCAGCTCCGGATACCGCTCCTCCAGGGCCTCCAGGGACTTCAGGAGCCGGTCGAACTCCGCGTCGCTGACGACGGGAGCGTCCTTCACGTAGTACCGGAAGCGGTGCTCCTCGATCTGCTCAGCGAGCTGCGCGTGCTTGTCACGTGCCTCGGCGGGCACTGCCGTCTCCGCCTGCTGCTTGTCGCCGGCCACCGTGTTGTCCTCCCGTTACTCTGGGTTGTCCGCGAGGGATCTCGCCGCCCGGACGCAATGGGCGAGCGCCTGGCGTGCGTAGGCGGGGGAGGCCCCCGCCAGGCCGCACGCCGGAGTCACCGTGACCGCTTCGGCGAGCAGTCCCGGATGCAGGCCCAGCCTGCGCCACAGCGTCCTGACACCCATGACGCTACCGGCAGGGTCTGACAACGGGCCGTCCGTGCCCGGCACGACACCGGCGAACAGTCTGGTGCCGCCCTCGACGGCCTCGCCGATCGTGTCGTCGTCACGCTCGGTGAGGAGGGCGAAGTCGAAGGAGACGGCCGCGGCACCGGCCCGGCGCAGCAGCGCGAACGGGACGTCGGGGGCGCAGGAGTGCACCACCACGGGCCCGCCGGCGTGCGCGCCGACGACGTCCCGCAGCGTGGCCTCCACGACCTGCCGGTCCACGGCGCGGTGGGTGCGGTAGCCGCTGGCGGTCCTCACCTGTCCGCGCAGCACGGCGGTGAGGGAGGGCTCGTCGAGCTGGAGCACGAGCCGGGCGCCGGGCACGCGCCGCCGCACCTCGGCGAGGTGGAGGCGCAGGCCCTCGGCGAGCGAGGCGGCGAGGTCACGGCAGGCGCCGGGATCCGCCAGGGCGGCCTCGCCGTTCCTCAGCTCCAGGGCGGCGGCCAGTGTCCACGGGCCGACCGCCTGCACCTTCAGATCGCCCTCGTAGCCCTGGGTGAACTCCTCCAGGGCGTCCAGGTCCTCGACCAGCCAGGACCGCGCCCGCTTGGTGTCGCGTCCGGGCCGGTCCCCGATCCGCCATCCGCTGGGCTCCACGCGCGCGTACAGCTCCACCAGCATCCCGGCGGTACGGCCGATCATGTCGGCACCGGGCCCGCGCGCGGGCAGCTCCGGCAGGAACGGGAAGTCCTCGAAGGATCCGGTGGCGGTCTTGGCGGCCTCGCGGGCGTCGCCACCGGGCAGGGACCCGACACCGGTGGCTCCTGGGAACCTGAACTGGCTGTTTTCGCTCACCCCCGCAGGGTACGTAACGCCGGCCCGTGACTTCGCGGCCAGTCAGTGCCGTACCGGAGCGGCGGGGCACGCGGAGCGGGCGGACCGGCCACGGCGAGATCGTGCCGGAAGCGGCCCCGTCCCCGCGAGGTCCGTGCCCCTTGCGGGGGCTCGCGGAGCCGACGACCGGGCACCGGGCGTGAGGCTCGCGGAGCGGATGGTCCGGCCCCGGGCGCCGGGCAGGGCCACCGTCGGGCGGGCGGGGCACCGGAAGATGTCGTCGGTGAACTCCCCTCGGTGGCGAGACCGGGCAGCTCCGCGCGGCGGGCGCCGTCGACGATCTCCCGTGGGCCGGCCGGAGCAGGACCGCGGCCCCGCTCCCCGCGTCACCGCCCCGGCCGCACCGTCAGGTCGTTGACCTCCGCGTCCCGCGGCAGGTCGAGGGCCATGAGGACGGTCGTGGCGACGGACTCCGGGTCGATCCACTTCGAGGGGTCGTACTCCTTGCCCTCCTGCTGGTGGACCTTGGCCTGCATGGGGCTGGCGGTGCGGCCGGGGTAGACCGAGGTGACGCGGACGCCGTGCGCGTGCTCCTCCTGGCGCAGGGAGTCGGCGAGGGCCTTGAGGCCGTGCTTGGAGGCGGCGTACGCGGACCAGCCGGCGTTCGCGCTGAGGCCGGCTCCGGAGTTGACGAAGATCACATGACCGCGGGCGGCCCGCAGCTGCGGCAGGAAGTGCCGGGTCAGCTCGGCGGGGGCGATCAGGTTGACGTTGAGCTGGTGGCGCCAGGCCTTCGGGGTCAGCTCGCCCACCTCGCCGAGGTCGACGACGCCGGCGATGTGCAGCAGGGAGTCCACCCGGTCCGGAAGTGTCTGGTGGGAGAACGCCCAGGACAGCTTGTCCGGGTCCGCGAGGTCGCCGACCAGGGTGCGGGCGCCGGGGAACTCGGCCGCCAGCTCCTTCGCGCGGCCGGCGTCGCGCGCGTGCAGCACGAGTTCGTCCCCGCGCGCGTGCAGCCGGCGCGTCACGGCCGCGCCGATGCCGGAGCCGGCCCCGGTGATCACATGAGTAGCCATGACCGCCATGCTCGCATCAGTGCGCGGTGGTCTGCTCCTCCAGGTAGGCCAGGGCCCCGACCGGCTCGTCCGCGAAGAAGACCAGCTCACCCAGCGGGCGGGGCAGGAAGCCCTCGGCCTCCATGCGGTGGAACTGCTGCTTCAGGCCGTCGTAGAAGCCCGCCGTGTTCAGCAGCACCACGGGCTTCTCGGTGCGGCCGTGCTTCTTCAGCTCCAGGATCTCGGTGGCCTCGTCCAGCGTGCCGGTGCCGCCCACCATGATCACCACGGCGTCGGCCTTCTCCAGCAGCAGCTTCTTGCGCTCGGCGAGGTCGGCCGCGATGACCATCTCGTCGGCGCCGGGCCGCGCCTTGTTCGCGAGGAACTCCACCGAGACACCCAGCAGCCTGCCGCCCGCCTCCTGCACGCCGTCGGCGACCACCTTCATCAGACCGACGTCGGAGCCTCCCCAGACCAGCGTGTGGCCGCCCTTGCCGATCAGTTCCGCGAACTCGCGCGCGGGGCGCGTGTAACGCTCGTCGAGGTCGGCGGCGGAGAGGAAGACGCAGATGTTCATGCCCCCCACCGTACGGTGCCCGGTCGGGCGGGAAGAAGAACGGGCCTGCCGGGTGCTGAACCGGTATGACCCATGGACACACGATCACCATCGAGAAGAGCGGGCGGCACGTGCGCGTGGTGCGCGACGGCCGGGTGCTCGCCGAGTCGGACCGCGCCCTGGAGCTGCACGAGACGGGCTGTCCGGTGCGGTACTACCTCCCCGCCGAGGACGTACGCCTCGACCTGCTGACGCCCTCCGACACGCACACCGTCTGCCCCTTCAAGGGCACGGCGTCCTACTGGTCGCTGCCGGACGCACCCGACCTCGTCTGGGCGTACCCCGAGCCCGAGGCGGAGGTGGCGGAGATCAAGGACCACTACTGCTTCTACGACACCGACGTGTCCTGACCGGTGAGTCCGCCGTCGTTTGGCAGTCTGCACGGGCATGGACAAGAAGACGACTTCCCGCGACGGCACCTCCCTCGCGTACCACGTGACCGGCCAGGGGCCCACGGTGATCCTCGTGAGCGGCGCGATGTCCACCGGCGGCACCATGATGCCCCTGGCGCAGCGCCTCTCGGACAGCTGCACGGCCGTCGTCTACGACCGCCGGGGCCGCGGCGAGAGCGGCGACACGCCACCGTACGAGGTCGACCGTGAGGTGGAGGACCTGGCCGCGCTCCTCGACGCGGTGGGCGGCGACGCGGCGCTGTTCGGGGTCTCCTCCGGCGGCGCCCTGGTCCTGCACGCGGCGGCGAGCGGACTGCCGGTCGGCCGGGCGGCGGTGTACGAGGTGCCCTACGCCGACCACCTGGCGGACGGTGCCGCGCGCGAGGCCGTCTACAAGGAGCAGCTGAACAGGGCGCTCGCCGAGGACCGGCGCGGGGACGCGGTGGAGCTGTTCCTGCGCCTGACGGGCCTCGCCGACGAGATGATCCGGGGCGCCCGTCAGTCGCCGATGTGGGCCGGCATGGAGTCCGTCGCCCCCAGCCTCGCGTACGACGACGCGGTCATGGGCGACGGACTGCTGCCCCGGGACCGGCTCGCCGCGGTCCGTGTCCCCGTTCTCGCGGTCGCGGGCGGCGCGAGCCCGGAGTGGATGCACCGGGCGGCCCAGGCGGTCGCGGAGGCCGTGCCGCAGGGCACCTACCGGGTGCTGCCGGGACAGACGCACATGGTGGAGCCGGAGGTGCTGGGGCCGGTGCTGGCGGAGTTCCTGGCGGGGTAGGCGGGGCCGGCCGGAGCGGACCGGGCCGGCCGGCCGGGCGGGCGCCGGGTGCCCGCCGGGCGGGACCCGGGCGGCTCAGACGGCCGCCGTCGCGCGCGTGGTGGACGCGATCGTCGCCGAGCCCACCACGCGCGTGCCGTCGTACAGCACGATCGCCTGGCCGGGGGCGACGCCGCGGACCGGCTCGGCGAAGGTCACCCGCAGCTCGCCGTCGACCAGCTCGGCCCTCACCTCGGTCTCGCCGCCGTGCGCGCGCAGCTGGGCGGTGTAGGTGCCGGGGCCGGTGGGGGCGGTGCCGCACCAGCGGGGCTTGATCGCGGTGAGGGCGGTGACGTCGAGGGCGGCGGCGGGGCCGACGGTGACCGTGTTGGTGACCGGGGAGATGTCGAGGACGTAGCGCGGCTTGCCGTCGGGGGCCGGGGTGCCGATCCGCAGGCCCTTGCGCTGGCCGATGGTGAAGCCGTACGCGCCGTCGTGGGTGCCCAGCCGGGTGCCGGACTCGTCCACGATGTCGCCCTCGGCCTTGCCGAGGCGCTTGGCCAGGAAGCCCTGGGTGTCGCCGTCGGCGATGAAGCAGATGTCGTGCGAGTCGGGCTTCTTGGCCACGGCCAGGCCCCGGCGCTCGGCCTCCGCGCGGATCTCCTCCTTGGTGGTGACCGTGTCGCCGAGCGGGAACATCGCGTGCGCGAGCTGCTTCTCGTCCAGCACGCCGAGCACGTACGACTGGTCCTTCGCCATGTCGGAGGCGCGGTGCAGCTCGCGGGAGCCGTCCGCGTTCACGATCACCTGGGCGTAGTGGCCGGTGCAGACGGCGTCGAAGCCGAGGGCCAGCGCCTTGTCCAGCAGCGCGGCGAACTTGATCTTCTCGTTGCAGCGCAGGCACGGGTTCGGGGTGCGGCCCGCCTCGTACTCGGCGACGAAGTCCTCGACCACGTCCTCGCGGAAGCGGTCGGCGAGGTCCCAGACGTAGAACGGGATGCCGATGACGTCGGCGGCGCGGCGGGCGTCGCGCGAGTCCTCGATGGTGCAACAGCCCCGCGCGCCCGTTCGGAACGACTGCGGGTTCGCGGAGAGCGCGAGGTGGACGCCGGTGACGTCGTGGCCTGCTTCCGCGGCCCGCGCGGCGGCGACGGCGGAGTCGACCCCGCCGGACATGGCGGCGAGGACGCGGAGGGGGCGGGTGCGCTGCGGGGTGTCAGTCATAACCCTTCCAGGGTACGGGGGCGCGGGAACCCCGACGGCCGCGTATCCGTTGACGATCACATGGGGGCGACGACAGGGACGACCACGGGATCGCCGGCGGGCGACGGGGACCGGCGGCTGGGGCGGCGGGCCCTGCTGGCGGGCGGCCTCGCGGCGGCCGTGGGCACGGCGGTGCTGGCCCGCGAGGAGCTGTCCCGGCTGTGGTGGCGGCTGCCCGGGGTGGACAGGCCGCGGGTGGCGGGCGCGGTGGACTTCCGGGGCGCGCGCTGGGTGGCGGCCTCGGCGGCGAACTACCGCCGGGCGGACCGGCCGTCGGACTACCGGGTGGACCGGGTGGTCGTCCACGTCACCCAGGGCGGCTACGCCTCGGCGGTGAAGGTGTTCCAGGACCCCGCGCACGGCGCCGCGGCGCACTACATCGTGCGCGGGGACGGGCGGATCACGCAGCTGATCCGCGAGCTGGACGTCGCCTTCCACGCGGGCAACCGGGAGTACAACGAACGCAGCGTCGGCATCGAGCACGAGGGCTTCGTGGAGGACGCCGCGTCGTTCACGGACGCGATGTACGCGGCCTCGGCCCGGCTGACGGCGGCGGTATGCGGGCGGTACGGGATACCCGTGGACCGGGAGCACATCATCGGGCACGGGGAGGTGCCGGGCACGGACCACACGGATCCGGGGCGGTTCTGGGACTGGGAGCGGTACATACGCCTGGTCCGTGCCGAGCGTGCCGGAGCCTCCGCTGCGCGGTGAGCACCGCGGCTGGGTGAGACCCGCGGCGGGGACGGGCCCCGCCCGCGAGGTGAGGTCCGGGGCGGGGAGGTCCGGGGCGGGGAGGTCCGGGGCCTCGCCGCCAGGGCAGGTCCGCGGCCGGGTGGGCCCTGTGGCTAGGTGAGGCCCGCCGCCCGGGCGCGTTCCACCGCCGGGCCGATCGCCTTCCCCACGGCCTCGACGTCGTCCTCGGTGGAGGTGTGGCCGAGGGAGAAGCGCAGGGTGCCCCGGGCCATGTCGGGTTCGGCGCCGGTGGCGAGGAGGACGTGGCTGGGCTGGGCGACGCCCGCGGTGCAGGCGGAGCCGGTGGAGCACTCGATGCCCTGGGCGTCCAGCAGAAGCAGCAGGGAGTCGCCCTCGCAGCCGGGGAAGGTGAAGTGCGCGTTGGCCGGGAGCCGGCCCCCGGGTGCCGGGTCACCGCCGAGGATCGCGTCCGGCACGGCCGTGAGGACGGCGTCGACCAGCTGGTCGCGCAGGGCGCCGATCTCCCGCGCGAACCACTCGCGGTGCTCGGCGGCGAGCCGGCCGGCGACGGCGAAGGAGGCGATGGCCGGGACGTCGAGCGTGCCGGAGCGGACGTGCCGCTCCTGGCCGCCGCCGTGCAGGACGGGTACGGGGGTGTACTCGCGGCCGAGGAGCAGGGCGCCGATGCCGTACGGGCCGCCGATCTTGTGGCCCGAGACGGTCATGGCGGCGAGCCCCGAGGCCTGGAAGTCGACCGGGACCTGACCGAAGGCCTGGACCGCGTCGGCGTGCAGCGGGACGTCGAACTCGGCGGTGACGTCGGCGAGTTCACGGATCGGCATGATCGTGCCGATCTCGTTGTTGGCCCACATCACGGTGGCCAGGGCGACGTCGTCGGGGTTGCGGGCGATGGCCTCGCGCAGCGCGTCGGGGTGGACCCGGCCGTGGGAGTCGACGGGGAGGTACTCGACGGTGGCGCCCTCCTGCTCGCCGAGCCAGTGCACGGCGTCCAGGACGGCGTGGTGCTCGACGGGGCTGGCGAGGACGCGGGTGCGGGCCGGGTCGGCGGCGCGGCGGGACCAGTACAGGCCCTTGACGGCCAGGTTGTCGGCCTCGGTGCCGCCCGAGGTGAAGACGACCTCGCTGGGTCGGGCACCGAGCGCTTCGGCGAGGGTCTCGCGGGCTTCCTCGACCGTACGGCGGGCCTGGCGGCCGGACGCGTGGAGAGAGGAGGCGTTGCCCGTGATGCTCAACTGGGCGGTGAACGCCTCTGCCGCCTCCGGGAGCATCGGGGTGGTCGCGGCGTGGTCGAGGTAAGCCATGGTGACGCCGATTCTACGGCGCCGGGTCCCGGCGGTCGGCGTCGGCCGGGATGAGGCGCGGGCAGGACTCGGCGGCCTGGGGCCGGCCGCGCCCGAGGCGGGCGACGGGGCGCCCGGCGCCGGCTGCCGGGGCCGCTCTCCCCGCGTTCTCGGCTCGGCTCGGCAGGGGACCCCCGTCACCCCGCTGAACGACCGCGCACGACGGTACGGCGGTCACGTGCGGTGCGGCCCCGTCGTCCACCGGGCGCGCCGGGTCACAGGCTCCAGGAGACCGTGCCCGAGATCTGCATGGCCGCGACGAGGACGACCAGGTCGGCGACGCCGAGGGCGAGGCCCAGGTAGGCGCGGCCCCGGCGGGTGGTGCCGCGCCAGAGGGAGACCGCGGCGAGGGCGATGGCGACCGGGCCGAGGAAGACGTTGAGGACGAGCAGGCCGAGGAGGCCGAGGATGAAGGACGCGACGGCCATGCCGTCGGCGTCACGGGTGCGCGGGCGGGTGTCGGTGCGGCCGGTGGCCGGTGCGGTGAGTTGCATGGTGCTCAGCTCCTTGGGTCCGTGGTCCCTGGGTCTCGGGTCCTGCCCGCGGTCAGTTCGTCGAGGTGCGACGGCGACGCCCGTGGCGCTCGCGGATCGCGAAGACGCCGAGCCAGACGGCGATGACGGCGGCGAGGACGGCGGTGACGGTCAGCGGTGCGTGGGCGACGGTGCCCAGCACGACTCCGAGCAGCATGAGCGCGGCGACGAGGAACAGCATGGGACGGATCCCCCCTCCTGGGTGCCTCGTGGTTCGGCCGGTGTGAAATTTCGGTGAACAGTTGTAGTAACAGTTGTTCACTGACTTCGAGTCTAGCGCTCCCGACGGCTTTAAAATTCCAGAGAACAGTTGTTAACTGGATGACATGAGTCACACCCTCGGGATCCGGCAGGCCCAGAAGCAGAAGACCCGGCAGGCGTTCCTCGACGCGGCGCTCGCCCTGCTGGAGGAGCAGAGCCTGAGCAGCCTCGGCCTGCGCGAGGTCACCCGGGCCGTCGGGGTCGCCCCGACCGCCTTCTACCGGCACTTCCGCTCGACCGCCGACCTCGGTGTGGCCCTGGTCGACGAGGCGCTGGGCAGCCTGCACCCGATGGTGCGGACGACGGTGTCCACCACGGGCGACAGCGAGGAACGCATCACACGTGCCATCGAGTTGATCGCCCGTCACGTAGACGCGTACCCCGCACACGTCCGTTTCATCGCCCGGGAACGGCACGGCGGGGTCCAGCCGGTGCGCGAGGCCATCCGGGCCCAACTGCTCCGGTTCGCCGAGGAGGTGAGGACCGAACTGGCCGACGACCCGGAGGCGGAGGGCTGGAGCGAGGACGACCTGCTGATGCTCGCGCACCTCTACGTCGACCAGATGCTCATCACCGCCTCCCTGTTCCTGGAGGCGCTGGAGGCCCCGGAGGAGGAGCGGGAGCGGGTGACGCAGCTCGCCACCCGCCAGCTGCGGCTCATCAGCATCGGCCGCAGCCACTGGCTCGACTGAGCCGCCCCCCAGCCCTGCCGGGCTCCCGCCGGAGCGCCACGACGACCGCCCTGGCCCCCGCCGGGGCCGCCGGGCGCGCCGCTCGGCTCCCCCGACGGCGTCCCTCTCGGCCGGCGCCCTCCGGTTCCGCCCGTGGGCGTGCCGGACGACACCTCACAGCCCTGCCGCTGCCCGCGGAGCCCGCCGACGGGGTGAGCCGCCCGAGCCGCACGCGGTCGGCGGCAGCGGGGACGCCGGGCGGCACGTGAGCCCGTGCTGTCCGTCAGCCGTCGGTCCCCGGGCCGGCCCCCTCGTACAGCGCCGCGACCGAACGCACCGCCGCCAGCAGTTCCGCGCGCGCCTCGGGCGGGTCCACGACCTCCACCTGGTCGGAGAGTGCGAGGAGTTGCCGTACGGCCCGCAGGCTCGGATAGGCCAGCCGCGCGGTGGCCCACTCCCCCGTGCCGGGGTCGTCGGGCAGGGCCGTCAGCTGGGCGGCGACCAGTCGCTGGAACAGGTCGAGCCGGTCGCGCCGTACTCGCACGGTGACCTCGACCGTGTTCTCCCGCTCCTCCACCTGCCGGCGCAACACCTCCCAGGCGTCGCCGAGTTCGACCCCGGGCCGGCGCCGTACGGGCTCGTCCAGCGGCCGGGCGGAGTGGATCCGGTCGGCGCGGAACAGCCGGGGCAGGCCGCGCCGGTCGGCGATCAGGTACCAGACCCCGGCCTTGGCGACGAGGCCGTAGGGATCCACGGTGTACGTCCGCGGCTCGCGCTGCCCGCTGTGCCGGTAGCGGAGCCTCAGGCGCAGGTCGGAGAAGACCGCGCTCTGGAGCACGTCCAGGTCGACGGCCCGCAGCGGGCCGCTCTTCCAGCGGGTGGCGTCGACCAGGATGCGGCGGCTGGTCACCTCGGCGGCGGGCCGGTGCGGCGCGGGGAGCGCGGCCATCACCTTGCGCAGGGCCGAGCCGAGGGCCGCGTCCAGTCCGAGCGCGGCATGGGCGCCCTGGGCGGCCAGGATGAACAGGGCCCGGGACTCGTCGGCGGTCAGCCCCGTGACGTCGGTGCGGAAGCCGGGGAGGAGTTCGATGCCGCCGTGCCGGCCGCGCTCGGCGTACACGGGGACCCCCGCGGCGGACAGCGCCTCGACGTCCCGGTAGATGGTGCGGACCGACACCTCCAGCCGGTCGGCGAGTTCGGGGGCGGGGACGCGGCCCCGGGTCTGCAGGAGCAGCAGGATCGACAGCAGCCGGTCGGACTTCACGCGCCCAGGATCCCGCCGTCGCGGAGCGCCGCGCAAATGTTGACGGAAGGTGTCAGGTTATTCGCGCATCCTCTTCTCACCGACCACGAGCACCACCACGGGAGAGGCACCCATGACCAGCACCGAGTTCACCGACCCGCGCCCGTTCTACGTCCGCGCCACCGACCAGGCGGCCGCCCTGATCAACACCGTACGGCCCGAGGACCTGGACCGGCCGACCCCCTGCACCGAGTTCGACGTACGCGGCCTGCTGGGCCACGTCGTCGGCGGTACCCGGCGGATCGCGGTGGTCGGCGAGGGCGGCGACGGCCTCGCCGTGGACCCGGTCACCGAGGGGGTCGCGGACGACGGCTGGGCCGCGGCCTACGACGAGGTGCGGGTCCGGGTCCTGAGGGCCTGGGAGAGCGACGAGCGGATGACGGCGCCGGTGCGGGTGCCCTGGGGCGAGGTCCCCGGCCACGCGGCGCTCTCGGGCTACGTCATGGAGATCGTCACGCACACCTGGGACCTCGCCGAGGCGCTCGGCCGGCGGGACGGACTCGACCCGGAACTGGCCGGGTTCGCGCTCGCCACCGCCCGCGCGGTGCTGCCGGACTCCCGTCCGCGTGACGCGGAGACGCCCTTCGCCGACCGCCGCGAGACGCCGGCGGGAGCCGGTGTGTACGAGCGGCTGGCGGCCTGGCTGGGCCGCGCGCCGCTCAGCCGAGCCTGACCCGGGCCAGCTGGCGGGACTGGGCGACCAGCCGGTCCTCGCTGTCCCAGACCTCGGCGTCCTCCTCCAGGAAGCCGCCGGCCAGGTTGCGGGTGGTGATGGACACCCGCAGCGGGCCGGGGGCCGGGCGGTGGCGGACGTGGACGGTGAGTTCCACGGTCGGCACCCAGCCCTTGATGCCCAGCTCGAAGGCGGTGGGCGGGAGGGCGTCCACGGCGAGGAGCAGCGAGAGCGGGTCGGCGTCACGGCCGTCGGCGAGGCCGAACCAGGCGCGCATCTCGCCCTTGCCGGAGGGCGCGCCGAGCGCCCAGCCGAGGGTGGCGGGGTCCAGCTTGAGCATCAGCCGGTCGGTGATCGCGGAGCTGCCGTCGACCGGGGCCGGCCCGTCCTCGGGGCCGAAGCACTGCTCCAGCGGCGGTATGGCGGGCGGGGTGGCCGTCGTACGGACGTCGTCGGGGAGGGCGGCGAGGTCGCCGTAGGAGGCGAGGACGCGGATGCGTTCGACCTCGTTGCCCTCGTCGTCGTACTGGTAGAGCGAGGCCTGGCCGGTGGAGAGGGTGCGGCCGGTGCGCACGGTCTCGGTGCGGACGACCGCCGGGCCGGGCTGCGAGGCGGTCAGGTAGTGCGCGGAGACGGTGAACGGGTCCGGGTGCGGCAGGGTGTCCGCGAGGGCCCGGCCGAGCACGGCCAGCAGATAGCCGCCGTTGACGGCGCTGATGATGGTCCAGCCGGCCGAGAGGTCGATGTCGTAGACACCGGGCTCGCGCCGGGTGACCGCGGTGTCGCGGTCGAACTCGCTGTCGCCGATCAGGGCCGGGGCGGCGGGGACGGAAGCTGCTTCTGGCATGGAAGAACGGTACAGCAGGAAACTACTAAGCGGTAGCTTTTCTCGTGTGAGCAGGGGTCGCGCACCGCCCGCCACCGGTACCGGGTGAGGGTCCGGCAATTTCTCGGTAAGTGTCCGGACTCGTCCTCAACCCCGGGACTCCGTTCTCCCTCTAAAGGGACATGAGCCTCACCGGGACTCCGTTCCTCTACACGACCATCGTGCTGTCCGTGGTCGCCCTGATCCTGCCGCTCGTCCTGTGGTCACGGATGCGCGGACCCCGGCCGCTGCGCACCGCGGCCCGGGTGCTGATGCTGCTGTTCGCCCAGGGCACGGCCGTCACCCTGGTCTTCGTGCTGGTCAACAACCAGAACAACCTCTACGACGACTGGGCCGACCTGCTCGGCACCGGCGACCACGTCCAGCAGGCCGCCGACCTCGGCCGGGACGGCACCGGCGGGATCGCGGTGAAACGATTGCCCAAGGTGCGCCAGACCTTCGCGGACGCCCAGGGCCCCGGCATGCGCGCAGCCGGCGGGGTGCGCGTCACCCAGCTCAAGGGCCGGGTCTCCGGCGTGAACGCCGAGGTCTACGTCTGGCTGCCGCCGCAGTACGACGACCCGGCCTACCGGCACAGGAAGTTCCCGGTGGTGGAGGTGCTGCCGGGCTACCCCGGCTCCGCCAAGGCCTGGTTCGGCTCGCTGCAGGCCCACGAGCAGCTGCTGCCGCTGATGCGGAGCGGCCAGGTGGCGCCGTTCATCCTGGTCGCCCCGCGCACCAACCTGCTGGCCGGTGTGGACACCGGCTGCGCCAACGTCCCGGGCCAGGTCAACGCCGACACCTGGCTCAGCATCGACGTCCCGAAGATGGTCATGGACAACTTCCGGGCCGAGCCGGCTCCCCGGGGCTGGGCGGTGGCCGGGTACTCGGCGGGCGCGCACTGCGCGGTCAAGCTGGCCGTGGCCCACCCCGAGCGGTACCGGGCCGCGGTGAGCATGTCCGGCTACAACGACCCGATCGGCGAGCGCAACTCCCTCGCCGCGCAGACCCCCGCCCTGCGCGCCGCGAACAACCCCTACCTGATGCTGCGCAAGGCCCCCGCCCCGCCCCCGGTCGCGCTGTACCTCTCCGGCCAGTCCGGCGACGGCTACCAGGCGGGCATGGCCCTGGAGGCGGTCGCCAAGGCGCCGACCACCGTGCGGGTGGTGTTCCTGCCGCGCAGTGCGGGCGGTCACACCATGGCGCTGTGGCGGCCGCAGGTGGACACCGTCTTCCGCTGGCTGACCCTGCAGATGGGCGAGAGCCGCGCGAAGGGGCACGACACCTCCGTCGCCGGGACCGCTCACGGAACCCGCGGGACCGCGACGGGGACCCCGGGGACTACTCCTCGGTCACCGTCGACCGGCGGTTCCACGCGCGCGGCGCTCGCCAGTGGTACCGCATCGCGAGCAGGCGCAGCACGAAAGCCGTGACGACCGCGAGCCCGCTGGTGAGCGGGCTGAGGACGTCGTAGCGGATGCACAGCGCGACCATCGAGGCACCGACGATCGCCGGGACCGCGTAGAGGTCGCGGTCCCAGCGCAGCAGCGAGGGCACCTCGTTGGCCAGCACGTCCCGCAGGACACCGCCGCCGACGGCGGTGGCGAGGCCCAGCGTCGCCGACGCGGTCAGGCCGAGGCCGAAGCTGTACGCCTTCGTCGTACCGCTCACGCAGAACAGACCGAGACCGGCGGCGTCGAAGACCAGCACCGCCGCCTGGATGCGCTCGACGTGCGGGTGCAGGAAGAAGACGACGAGCGTGGCGAGCAGCGGGGTGACGAAGTATCCGAGGTCGGTGAAGGCGGCCGGGGGGACGGCTCCGATGACCAGGTCGCGGAACAGTCCCCCGCCCAGCGCGGTGACCTCGGCGAGCACGGCGATGCCGAAGACGTCGAAGTTCTTCCGCACCGCCAGCAGGGCGCCGGAGATCGCGAACACGAAGATGCCGATCACATCGAGCGTGTGCTGGACGGAGGGACTGAAGAGTTGCTGGAGCTGCACCCTGACATTCTCACCTGTCGGAGTGGGTGAACCTTACAAAGCCAGGCTCACAGGGCGGGTTTCCCTGTGGTGAACAGCCAGCTGTCGAAAAGGTCGTCCAGCTGCCGCCCGCTGACCCGCTCCGCGAGGCGGACGAAGTCGCCGGTGTCCGCGTTGCCGTACCGGTGCAGGCGCGTCCAGGCGGGCAGCAGCGCGAAGAAGGCCTTGTCGCCGATCCGCTCGCGCAGCACCTGGAGCGTCATCGCGCCGCGCTGGTAGACGGCCGAGGCGAACATCGTGTCCCGCTGCGGGTCGGCGACCTTGATCTGCCAGAAGGCGGAGTCGGCGGGGCGGGCGTTGTACGCGGCGAGGAAGGAGTCGTGGGCGGAGCGGGTGCCCTGGTGCTCGGCCCACAGCCACTGGGCGTAGGTGGCGAAGCCCTCGTTGAGCCAGGTGTCCTTCCACCGCGCCACGCTCACCGAGTCGCCGAACCACTGGTGGGCCAGCTCGTGCACGATGGTCGTCTCGTTGCGCACGGCCGAGTAGGCGGGCTTGCTCTGCACCTCCAGCGAGAACCCGGCCTCCGGCATGTCGTCCACGATCGCGCCGGTCTCCTCGAAGGGGTACGGCCCGAAGACCTTGGACCAGTAGTCGGTGGCGGCGGCGGTGACGCCGTAGACGTCGACGCTGGTGCCGTTCTTCAGCACGGGGTCGACGGCGACGTAGATCGGGATGCCGCCGGGGGTGCGGCCGGTGCGCACGTCGAACCTCCCGACGGTGGCGGTGGCGAGGTAGGTCGCCATCGGCTTCGACTCCCGCCAGTGGGTGTACGTCGAGCCGCCCTTGTCGTACGTCGACACCAGCCGGCCGTTGGAGACGGCGGTCAGGCCGCGCGGGGCCTTGATCCGGATGTCGTAGGTGGCCTTGTCGGCGGGGTGGTCGCTGGACGGGAACCAGGTCGAGGCGGCGTTGGGCTCGCAGGCGACGAAGACGCCGTCGCCGGTCTTCATCCAGCCGTAGGAGGAGCCGAAGATGATGGGCCCGCCGAGGGGCTGGGGCACGCCGCCGTAGGTGACGGAGACGGTGAACACGCGGCCCTCGGGGAGCGCCCGGCGCGGGGTGACGGTCAGCTCGTCGCCGTCGCGGGTGAACTCCGCCCGTCTGCCGTCGACCCGGACGCCGGTGACCTCCAGCTGCTGCAGGTCGAGATCGAAGGAGGAGAGCTTCTGGGTGGCGCGCGCCGTGAGGGTCGTACGGCCGTCCAGGCGGCCGGTGTCCGGGGCGTAGGCGAGGTCGAGGTCGTAGTGGCGGGCGTCGTAGCCGCCGTTGCCGAGCTGCGGGAAGTAGGGGTCGCCGATGCCGGGGGCGCCCGGGGTGGGGGCGGAGGAGGCGGCGACTACGAGGAAGGAGGCCGCGGCGGTGGCGACTGCCCCCAGACGTGCCGAACGGGAGAGTGACATGAGTCGTCCCTTTCGAGCGTGCCGATCAGTGGTCGGACACGGACGACTCTGCACTCTCCCGTTCAGACATGTACATGACTTTGCCCAGTCGTCATGTGCGACGCGACGGGCTGCGTCATGGGCTACTTGCCGGTCGACTCCTGCGTGTCGGCCTCGTTCGTGGTCTTCGCGCCCGGGCCGGTCTTGGCGCCGGAGGTCTCGACCGCTTCGGCGGCCTCGGTGGCGTCCGGAGCCTCGGCCGCTTCCGGAGCCTCGGCGGTCACGGAGGGCTCTTCGGTGGACTCCGCGGTCTCCGAGGTCCCGGCGGTCACCTCAGCCTCGGAAGCCTCTTCGGTCGCGGAGGCCTCGGTGGGCTCGGCCGCCTCGGCGGGCTCTTCCGCTTCGGCGGTCTCGGCGGCCTCTTCGGCCTCGGCAACGGCCTCCCGCGCCTCCGCGACGGCTTCCGCCGCCTCGGTGGCCGCGACCGCCTCCGCCGGCTCGGAAGCCTCCTTCGCCACCGGCTTCTTCTCCGCCCCCTTCGCCACCGGCTCCTTCTCCGCCGAGCCGCCGGAGACCACCGCGTCCGGGACCAGTTCCGAGGCCTCCTTGGCCGCCGTCAGCAGGACCGTGTCCTGCGGGGCCTGGTCGGCGAAGTTCTCGGGGTGGTGGCAGGCGACCCGCTGGCCCGGCCGCAGCTCGACCAGCTGGGGCTCGGTCGTCCTGCAAATCTCCGTCGCCTTCCAGCACCGCGTGTGGAAACGGCAGCCGGAGGGCGGGGCGATCGGCGAGGGAACGTCGCCGCGGAGCAGGATGCGCTCGCTCTTCTGGCCCCGGCGCTTCGGGTCCGGCACCGGCACCGCCGACATCAGCGCCTTGGTGTACGGGTGCATCGGCGACTCGTACAGCGCGGTGCGGTCGGCCAGCTCCACGATCTTGCCGAGGTACATCACCGCGATCCGGTCCGAGACGTGCCGGACCACCGAGAGGTCGTGGGCGATGATCACGTAGGTCAGGCCCAGCTCCTGCTGGAGGTCGTCCATGAGGTTCACGACCTGGGCCTGGATCGACACGTCCAGCGCGGAGACCGGCTCGTCCGCCACGACCAGCTTCGGCTTCAGGGCGAGCGCGCGGGCGATGCCGATGCGCTGGCGCTGACCGCCGGAGAACTCGTGCGGGTAGCGGTTGTAGTGCTCGGGGCTGAGGCCGACCAGCGACAGCAGCCGCTGGACCTCCTTCTTCACCCCGCCCTCGGGCTCGACGCCCTGGAGCCGGAAGGGCGCCGAGACGATCGAGCCGATGGTGTGCCGGGGGTTCAGGGAGCCGTACGGGTCCTGGAAGATCATCTGGATGTCGCGGCGCAGCGGGCGCATCTGCCCGGTCTTGAGCCGCGTGATGTCCTGGCCCTCGAAGGTGATCTTCCCGCCGGTCGGGTCCTGGAGCCGGGTGATGACCCGGCCCATGGTCGACTTGCCGCAGCCCGACTCGCCGACCACGCCCAGGGTCTCGCCCTTGCGCACCTCGAAGTCGATGCCGTCGACGGCCTTCACGGCGCCGACCTGCCGCTGCAGGATGCCCTTCTTGATCGGGAAGTGCTTGGTCAGGCCCTCGACCTTGAGCAGCACCTCGCGGTCCGCCGAGCCCTCGGAGGCCGACGCCTGCTGAGGGATCGCGGCCTCGTCCGTCTTCTTGGTCTCACTCACAGCTTGGGCGCAATCTCTTCGGTCCAGATCCGCTGGCGGTCCTCGGCCGAGAGGTGGCAGGCGGACCAGTGCCCGGTGCTCACCAGCTCCAGCTCGGGGCGCACCGTGCGGGTGACGTTCCCCTTGGGGATGTCCGCGTACGGGCAGCGCGGGTGGAAGGCGCAGCCCGAGGGGACGTTGATGAGGCTCGGCGGCGAGCCCTTGACCGGGATGAGCCGCTCGGAGGTCTCACGGTCGATGCGGGGCATCGAGCCGAGCAGGCCCCAGGTGTAGGGGTGCTGCGGCTTCTCGAAGACCTCGTCGGCCGGCCCGCGCTCCACGCACCGGCCGCCGTACATCACGAGGACGTCGTCGGCGATCTCGGCGACCACACCGAGGTCGTGCGTGATCATGATGACCGCGGAGCCGAACTCCTTCTGCAGGTCCCGGATCAGGTCGAGGATCTGCGCCTGGACGGTCACGTCGAGGGCGGTGGTCGGCTCGTCCGCGATGAGCAGCTCGGGGTTGTTCACCAGGGCCATGGCGATCATGGCGCGCTGGCGCATACCGCCGGAGAACTCGTGCGGGTAGCCGTCGACGCGCTTGGCCGGCTCGGGGATGCCGACCCGGTCGAGCATCTCGATGGCCCGCGCGCGGGCGACCTTCCTGCTGACCTTGTGGTGCACCCGGTAGGCCTCGACGATCTGGTCGCCGACCTTGTAGTAGGGGTGCATCGCGGACAGCGGGTCCTGGAAGATCATCGCCATCTCGCGGCCGCGGAGCTTGCGCACCTCGTCCGGGGCGGCGGAGACCAGTTCCTTGCCGTCCAGCCAGATCTCGCCGGACATCCGCACGTTCTTGCCGCGCGTGCCGAGCCGGTGCAGACCCATGATGGCCTGCGAGGTGACCGACTTGCCGGAGCCGGACTCGCCGACGATGGCGAGGGTCCGGCCCTTCTCCAGCGAGAAGCTGAGCCCGTCGACGGACTTGACCAGGCCGTCGTCGGTCGGGAAGTGCACCTTGAGGTCACGGACCTCCAGGAAGGCCTCGGGTGCCTTGGCGGACGTGGGCTCGCCCACGGCCGCGCCGGTCTTGGAGAGTTCGGTCACGAGAGCCTCACCCGCGGGTCGGCGGCGGCGTAGAGCACGTCCACCACAAGATTTGCGATCACGACGAAGAAGGCGGCGAGCAGGGTCACGCCGAGGATCTTGGGCAGGTCGTTGTCGGTGATGCCCTGCACCGCGTACTGGCCGATGCCCGGCAACGAGAACACGTACTCGGTGATCACGGCGCCGCCGAGCAGCAGACCGAGGTCCATGCCGAACACGGTGATGATCGGCGTGAGGGCCGCGCGCAGACCGTGGCGGACCACGACGTTGCGCTCGCGCAGGCCCTTGGCGCGGGCCGTGCGGATGAAGTCCTCGTTCATCGTCTCCAGCATGCCCGAGCGGGTGAGCCGCGCGTAGATGGCGGAGTACAGCAGGGCGAGGGAACACCAGGCCGGGAAGAGGGTGTTGGCCCACTGGGACGGGTTCTCGGTGAACGGGACGTAGTCGCGTCCGAAGATCGGCAGCTGTTCGGTGAAGAGCAGGAGCGCCAGGTTCCCCGTGAAGAACATGGGCAGCGAGACGCCGGCGAGCGCGACGCCCATGAAAGCCCGGTCGTAGACCGACCGCGGCTTCAGCGCGGAGATGACACCGGCCACCACGCCCGAGAGCAGCCACAGCACCGCGGCGCCCACGGCGAGCGACAGCGTGATCGGGATGCGGGAGGTGAGTTCCGGCCACACCGCCTGGTGGTTCTTGAAGGAGTAGCCGAAGCAGGGTGCGTCGCAGTGCACCGTGGTGGGGCCGATGCTGTAGTCGGCGCCGGCCACGATCCCCTTGATGAAGTGCCAGTACTGGACGTAGACGGGCTGGTCCAGACCGAGGTTGCGCTTGACCGCGGCGATGTCCGCGTGCGACGGGCTCTTGCCGATGTACTGCTGCGCCAGCTGGTCCGCTGTCTGGCCGGCGAGCCGCGGCAGCAGGAAGAAGATGGCAAAGGTGACCGCGGAGACGACCAGCAGCAGGATCACTGCCGCGAACGTCCGGCGGAGGATGTACGAGATCACGGGGATCGGCGCTGGTGCCCGCGGGCCGCGAGGCCCGCGGGCACCAATGCCTTCACCTGCCTTCCGGGGCTGCTACTTCGACGCGACGCCGATGTTGAGGTAGTCGTACTGACCGCTGAAGGCCGCCGTGGAAACCAGGTTGGTGTAGTTCTGCGGGCGGGCGAGCAGGACCTTGAAGTAGGTCAGCGGGACGAGGACGGCGTCGTCCATGGTCTTCTTGTCGATCTGCGTGTAGAGGCTGTTGCGCTCAGTGGTGTCCTGAGTGCCGATCGCCTTGGACAGCAGGGCGTTGACGTCCTTGCTGTCGTACTGCGCCAGGTTGGTGTTGCCGGACTGGCTGATCGCCTTGCCGTTCAGGATCTGCTGCAGGAAGCCGTAGCCCGAGGGCCAGTCGGCACCCCACTGCATCATGATCAGACCGAGGTTCTGCTTCTCGGTGAACTTCGGCACACCCGCGTAGTCCGTGAAGTACTTGCCGGACGGGTACTGCTTCAGGCTGGCGTTGATGCCGACCTTCTTCAGCGAGTTGATGATCGCCGTGGCGGCGTCGACCTCCTGCGGCCGGTCCGAACGGGCCGAGATGTTCGTGGAGATGGACGACTTGCCGCAGGCCTTCAGCTGCTCCTTGGCCTTGGCGACGTCGCCCTTGTTGTCCTTGGTGGCGTAGACGTCGGACTTGGCGTAGCCCGGGATGTCCGGCGGGAGGACCGTGGAGGCGATGTCACCGCGGATCGGGCCGCCCTCGGCGGTCTGCACCGAGACCTTGTCGATGGCGTACTGGACGGCCTTGCGGCACTCGATCTTGTCGAACGGCGCGACCTTGGTGTTGATCGCCATGTAGACGAGACGGCCACCGAAGGTGTTGTCGGTGCCGGCCTTCTTGTCCGGGTCGGTGATGACGTCGGCCTGGGTCGAGGCCTGGACACCGGTACCGGCCAGGTCGATCGCCTTGCCGGCGAGGACGTCCTGGTCGATCGTCTCCGGGTTGACCTTCAGCTTGACGACGATCTTGTCCGGCAGCTGCTTGCGCAGCGGGTCGGTCTTCGCGTCCCAGTTCTCGTTGCGCACCAGGACGGCCTGCTTGCCGTCCTCGTAGCTCTGGAACTTGTACGAGCCCGAGGAGACGATGCTCTTGACGTAGTCGACGCCCTTGTCCTTCGCCTTGGGCACCGGCGCCGTCTGCGGGGCGGCGACCAGGTAGTCGAACTCCTGGAAGGCCTGCTTCAGGTGGAAGACGACCGTGGTGTCGTCCGGCGTCTCGATGGAGGACAGGCCCTTGTCGCTCTTGTCCTTGTACGGGCCCTTGTACTTGTCGCCGCCGGCCAGGAACTGCTGGAAGTAGTTCGGGCCGAGGGAGAGCACGTCACGCGCGAAGTTTGAGCGCTCGACGGCGTACTTGACGTCCTTCGAGGTGATCGGCGTGCCGTCCTCGTACTTCAGGCCCGAACGCAGCTTGTACGTCCAGGTCTTGCCGCCGTCGCTCGACACGCCCTTGCTCGCCGCGAGGTCCGGGACGAGGGTGTTGCCCTCCTCGCCGGCGCCCGGCTTGAAGGTCATCAGCGGGCGGGCCCACAGCCGGCTCAGGTTGTACATGTACGCGTAGTACGTGTTGCCGGGGTCGAACGAGTCCGGGACGTCGGACATCTCGTAGGTGAGCGTGCCACCCTTTTTGTCGGACGCGTTGACGACGCCCTTGGTCGCGGCGTTGGCCCCGGCCGACTTGGTGCCGTTCTCGTTCTTGTTGTCATCGGCCTTGCTGCAACCTGCAACGAGCAGGCTGGCGGAGCCGATGGCCGCGATCGCGGCCAGCGCTGACCTTCGCATGATGGGCGCTTTCCCCTCCATTGTTGGAAACTTTTCGGGCTCTCTGTGGCAGGCGTCAGCGACTGCGCGGGTCGAGAGCATCGCGGAGACCGTCACCGAGCAGGTTGAACGCCAGCACGGTCACGAAGATGGCGAGTCCGGGGACGATCATGAACTGGGGGTCGACCTTGTAGAAGTTGACCGCCTCGCGGAGCATGCCGCCCCAGGACGCCTGCGGGGGCTGGATGCCGACGCCGAGGAAGCTCAGGGACGCCTCGAAGAGGATGTTGGTCGGGATGAGCAGCGTCGAGTAGACGATGATCGGGCCGACCAGGTTGGGCATCAGCTCCCTGAACAGGATGTACGGAGCCTTGGCGCCCATGCCCCGGGAGGCGTCGACGAACTCGCGCTCGCGCAGGGCGAGGGTCTGGCCGCGCACGATCCGTCCCAGATAGGGCCAGTTGAAGAAGCCGATGACGAAGATCAGCACGCTCAGGTGGAGCGGCAGTCCGTTCAGGCCGAACGCGCCGCCCTGCAGCGTGGCGGAGATGGAGATGGCGAACAGCAGGAGGGGGAAGGCGAGGAACGTGTCCATCAGCCGGCTGATGATCGAGTCGACCCGCCCGCCGTAGTAGCCCGCGATGACGCCCATGACGGCGCCGATCACGTTGGACAGGATGGTGGCGCCGAAGGCGACCACCAGCGACACCCAGGAGCCCTCCAGGATGCGGGTGGCGATGTCCCGGCCGAACTTCGGGTCCACGCCGAGCGGGTGGTCCGCGCTCATGCCGCCCAGACTTCCCTTGGGCAGGGAGGTGTTGGGATCGATCAGGTCCTGGTTGAAGGCGTTGGGGTCGAGCCCGAGCAGGGACTGGATGGGCCGCGAGAGGACGGCGAGGAGGATCAGCAGGATCACGATGACGCCGCCCGCGACGGCCACCTTGTCCTTCTTGAACCGGGTCCAGGCGATCTGGCCCAGGGAACGACCCTCGATCTGCCCCTTTCCGACACCCTCCAGCACAGCCTCCGGCTGTGCCTCGGCTGCCGCCCCGGTGGTCTCGATCGGTGCGGTCACGGTGAGCGACCCCTCTCGCCGGTGGTGACCGGCCTGCGCCTGCCGCGGATTGCGGCTTTGTCGACTTGCCATCGAGCATGAGGTCTCGACCTCACGTCTGAGTCGGGAGTCTTCAGCGTCGTCGCGATCACCCGCCAGAGCTGACGGCGAAAGTATGCGCAACCGTGATGCAGTCCGGGGGATTCCGTTATCCGATCAGTGGGTAACGGCCACCGGACGCGGCCCAGTTGGGGCAGAACGGCGAATTTGCGCGGTTCGGGACGATCGGGCGATGTCTACGCGCGCAGAAGTGGGTCCGGCTCGTAAATTCTGCGCCGGCAGCCAAAGCGCGTGCCACGCGGCACTGTTGTCAGTAACCGCCGTGCACCGGTGGGTAGCCGTATCCGGGCGCCGGGGTCTGCGGCAGGGCCGGGGCCTGGAGCGGGGGCTGCGGCGGGGGCGCGGGGACGTGGGCCTCGCGGTCGTAGAAGGGGCGCGCGTTGGCCCGCATCCACATCACCACCGGGTCGTGGTCGTCGGTCATGGCGACCGTCGACACCGGCAGCCCCTCCGGGACCGCCCCGATGGACTGCTGCATCATCGCGCGCACCGAGTCGACCGCGGCCGGGGAGGCGTCGTAGACGTCCAGGCCGATGGCGAGGTACGGCGCCCCGAGTGCCGGCTGCACCCAGGCGCGGCGCAGCGAGCGCAGCGCGGGGGTCCGGTGCGCGTTCTGCGCGAGCAGGGCGTAGAACTGGGGGATCTCGATGCCGGGCTCGGACAGCCGCAGGGGTCCCGCGGGCTGGCGGTCCAGGCCGGCGGCGATACGGCGCAGATCCAGCCAGGGGATGCCGACGCCGCCGCCGGGGGCGTGCGGGTTGAGCCAGAGTCCGTAGTGGTCGGGGTAGAGGGTGCGCGCCACGTCGAGGCCGTCGACCACTTCGTACGAGCGGTTCCAGCCGCTGGCCGACAGCTCCTGGGCGGAGGTGACGCAGGGGGCGTAGTGGCAGCCGTCCACCTCCATGTCCCCGTACTGGGCGTCCGGAGAACCGGCCTGGCCGTGCCACAGCAGCATCCAGATCTGGCCGGAGGAGGGGATGGCGAGGGCGCGGAGCAGGGCCTCGTAGGCGTCGTAGCGTCCGGGCGTGACCTGGCGCAGCGTGTGCTCGACGCTTCCGCTGTGGCTCGCGCTCACCTGTCGTGCCCTTCTCTTTTCCGTGCCCCTGCGTTCGGAGACAGCTTATGCGCCCTGCGACTCGGGGCCTTGTGTTCGTGCGCGGGGGCGCCTTCAGTGGCCGTACTCGTAGAAGGGGCGGACGTTGGTCTTCAGCCAGGTGGCCACCGGGTCGTCCGTCACGTCCATCAGGACCAGGCTGACCGGCCACCGGACCGGCACCCTGCCCAGCGCCCGGCCCAGGGCCTCCAGGGGGCGGGTGCGGAGGTCGCCCTCCCACTGGGAGAGTTCCACGCCGACGAACATCACCGGGTCGGCCGTCTCGACGGCCGCCAGGCAGCGGCGGGCGGTGAGGATCACGCCGGCCTCGGCGAACTCGGCGGAGGCGGCGGAGAGGAAGTCGACCGGGTCGTCCTGCCAGTCGGGCTCGAAGAGGCGGACCCGGCCGCCGGTGTTGGGGCCGTCGAGCGGGGTGCGGCCGGCCCTGCACAGCTCGGCCACGGCGTCGGGCGGCAGCGGGACGCCGACCACACCGCCCGGGTTGACCACGATGCCCGCCTGCGGGGGCAGGCCGCGGGCGAACTCCAGGGCGGGGGCGACGGTGTACGACATGTGGGCACCGGCCACCTGGCGCAGCTGTTCCTCGGAGCTGAACACCGGGACGTACGTCTGGCCCTCGATGTCCATCGTCGGCAGGTCCAGCGGGCCGCTGTCCGGGCCCCCGCCGTTCGGCAGCGGTATCCACAGGAAGCTGCGGCCGAGGACCTCGACGATCCGACCGCCCGCCGCGGGCACGCCGAGGGAGGCCGAGAGCACCTCCTCCAACTCGTTGCCGGGCCACCCGCCGTGCGGGTGGGGGTGCGCCTGTGCCGGGAAGTCCGCGGGAAGGTCCGCCGGGAAGTCCATCTGCCTACCGCCTGCTGGGGATCACTGCTGTGCGCGAAAAGGCTAGCGGGTGGCGGTGACAGTGCCTCACCGCGCGAGGCCGGCACCCCGCCACCGCGCGAAGCCGGCACCCGTCACGGGCTGAAGCCCGCACCCGCCCCCCTCGCAGCCGACGCCCGCCACCACGTGGGGCCGGCGCCGCCGCCGCGTGCAGCCGCCGCCGCCATAGGTGAAGTCGGCACCCGTCGCGGCTCAGAGCCCGCACCCACCCCCGCCCGAACCGGCATCCGCCTCCGACTGAAACCCGCACCCGCAGCCCTCGCAGCCGACGCCCACCGCCTCCCTCGCAGCCGGCACCCGCCACCGTTGAAGCCGGCGCCCGCCACGGCCTGAAGCCGCACCCGCGCCCCGTCCGAAACCCGGCCCCGCCCCCGCGCGAGACCGGCAGCCGTCACCGGGTGAAGCCGACCCGGCCGAGGACGTCCGCCGCGTCCCGGTCCAGCAGCACGGCCGCGCCGCAGCCGGCGGGCGGCTCGCCCCTCTCCACCGCGCGCAGCAGGCGGGCGGTGGTCCGGCGGTGGCGGCGGAAGGCGAAGCGGGACACGCCCCGGCCGCGTTCGCGCTGGCCCTCCCGGGCCGTCTCGGGGCTGACGTCGAGGACGAGCAGGTGCAGGGTGGCGCCCCGGCGGCGGGCCTCGCGGGCCAGCCAGGCGCGCACCCAGGGCTGGGTGCCGCAGTCGTGCACGACGACCCCCTCGCCGGTGCGCAGGGCGCGCCGCAGTCCGGCGTAGTGGGCGAGGCGGACCAGGGGGCGGTACAGGGCGTAGGGGAGGAAGCCGGGGACGCGGGCCTGCCAGCGGTCGCGGGCGTCCTGGGAGTCGACGCGCCGGCCGGTGACGGCGCGGTGCATCAGGGTGGACTTGCCGCTGCCGGGCAGTCCGGTGACCACCACCAGGTCGCGGGGGCCGAAGAGCAGGGCGTGCGGGCTCCGGCCGGCGCGGTCGCGCAGGTCGCGGACGACCGGTGCGGGGCGGTCCGCGCTGCGCTCGCGGGAGAGGGCGGTGGGCTGCTTCGGCACCGCGAAGCCGGCGTCGGTGGCGTAGGCCGAGGTCCTGTTCACCGTGATCGTCCTCCCCTGTGGGCTCGGTCAATCCCATGCCCGTCGTATGTAAAGGGAAGGTAATGCGCAACGGTCGGCGATTCGTGTGCGTACGGCTACGGGTTGGTCACAAGGAGCGTGCTCTGGCTGGGCGGGGTGCGGCGTGCAATGATGTGCCCGCCAACTGCATACCGGCCGCTTGAATCCGCGCGGGAGAGTCCCTGGCAGCACTGGTGCCGGGGCGCCGAAGGAGCAAGTCCCTCCCTTGAATCTCTCAGGCCCCGTTACCGCGCGGGCGAGGCACATCTGAAAAGCGGGCCGCTGCAGACAGTGGCTCCACCCAAGGTGCAAGCCGTGATCGTCCCCGTGGCGGTCGTGGCGAACCTCTCAGGTTCCGATGACAGATGGGGAGGAACGTTCCTCGCCTGTCCGCCTGCCTTGGGAGACGACCGTCCGATGAGCAGTTCTGCACTCCGTCACACCGCGCTCGATGCCGTGCATCGCTCGCTCGGTGCGACGATGACCGACTTCGCCGGCTGGGACATGCCCCTGCGCTACGGCTCCGAGCGTGACGAGCACCTCGCCGTGCGCACGAAGGCCGGTCTCTTCGACCTCTCCCACATGGGCGAGATCACCGTCACCGGCGCCGAGGCCGCCGCGTTCCTGAACTTCGCCCTGGTCGGCAACATCGCCTCCGTCGGCGTGGGCCGCGCCCGCTACACCATGATCTGCCAGGCCGACGGCGGCATCCTGGACGACCTGATCGTCTACCGGCTGGCCGAGACCGAGTACATGGTCGTCGCCAACGCCTCCAACGCCCAGGTCGTGCTGGACGCGCTCACCGAGCGCGCCGGGGGCTTCGACGCCGAGGTCCGCGACGACCGGGACGCGTACGCGCTGATCGCCGTGCAGGGTCCCCGGTCCCCCGGGATCCTGAAGTCGCTCACCGACGCCGACCTGGACGGTCTGAAGTACTACGCCGGCCTGCCCGGCACGGTCGCCGGCGTCCCGGCGCTGATCGCCCGCACCGGCTACACCGGCGAGGACGGTTTCGAGCTGTTCGTGAAGCCGGAGCACGCCGTCGAGCTGTGGCAGGCGCTGACCAAGGCCGGCGAGGGCGTCGGCCTGGCGCCGTGCGGGCTGTCCTGCCGGGACACGCTGCGCCTGGAGGCGGGCATGCCGCTGTACGGGCACGAGCTGACCCGTGAGCTGACCCCCTTCGACGCCGGGCTCGGCCGCGTGGTGAAGTTCGAGAAGGAAGGCGACTTCGTGGGCCGCGAGGCGCTCACGCGGGCCGCCGCCCGGGCCGAGGAGAACCCCCCGCGGGTGCTGGTCGGCCTGGTCGCCGAGGGCCGCCGGGTGCCGCGCGCCGGGTACGCCGTCGTCGCCGGGGGCGAGGTGATCGGCGAGGTCACCTCCGGCGCCCCCTCCCCCACCCTGGGCAAGCCGATCGCCATGGCCTACGTCGACGCGGCGCACGCCGCGCCGGGCACCGGGGGCGTCGGCGTGGACATCCGGGGCACCCACGAGGCGTACCAGGTCGTGGCGCTGCCGTTCTACAAGCGCCAGAAGTAAAGACTGGGCGCGGTCGGCCGTCTCCGGGGCCCCGCCCCGTGGCCGGCACGTGACCCTGCGCACATTCGGCCGCTCACCAGCGGTTTCCGCAGTCCCCCCGTCATCAGCACTCCCGCGTGTACAGGAGAATTCAGGCCATGAGCAACCCCCAGCAGCTGCGCTACAGCAAGGAGCACGAGTGGCTGTCGGCCGCCGAGGACGGCGTCGCGACGGTCGGCATCACGGAGCACGCGGCCAACGCGCTCGGTGACGTCGTCTTCGTCCAGCTCCCCGACGTCGGCTCCACCGTGTCCGCGGGCGAGACCTGCGGCGAGCTGGAGTCGACGAAGTCGGTGTCCGACCTGTACTCGCCGGTCACCGGTGAGATCACCGAGGTCAACGAGGACGTCGTCAGCGACCCGTCGCTGGTGAACTCCGCTCCCTTCGAGGGCGGCTGGCTGTTCAAGGTACGCGTCGCGGAGGAGCCGGCCGATCTGCTCTCCGCCGACGAGTACACCGCCTTTTCCGCCGGCTGAGGAGTCGTAGTCGTATGACTGTTCTGAACACGCCCCTGCACGAGCTGGACCCGGAGATCGCCGCCGCGGTCGACGCCGAGCTGAACCGTCAGCAGTCGACCCTGGAGATGATCGCCTCCGAGAACTTCGCGCCGCTCGCGGTGATGGAGGCGCAGGGCTCGGTCCTCACCAACAAGTACGCGGAGGGCTACCCGGGCCGCCGCTACTACGGCGGCTGCGAGCACGTCGACGTCGCCGAGCAGATCGCCATCGACCGGGTGAAGGAGCTGTTCGGCGCCGAGTACGCCAACGTGCAGCCCCACTCCGGTGCCTCCGCGAACCAGGCGGCCCTGTTCGCGCTGGCCCAGCCCGGGGACACCATCCTCGGCCTGGACCTGGCGCACGGCGGCCACCTGACCCACGGGATGCGGCTGAACTTCTCCGGCAAGCAGTTCGACGTGGTCGCCTACCACGTGGACGCCGAGACCGGCCTGGTCGACATGGCCGAGGTCGAGAGGCTCGCCAAGGAGCACCGCCCGAAGGTGATCATCGCGGGCTGGTCGGCGTACCCGCGGGAGCTGGACTTCGCCGAGTTCCGCCGGATCGCCGACGAGGCCGGCGCGTACCTGTGGGTCGACATGGCGCACTTCGCGGGCCTGGTCGCGGCCGGTCTGCACGCGAACCCGGTGGAGTACGCGGACGTCGTCACCTCGACCACCCACAAGACGCTGGGCGGCCCGCGCGGCGGCATCATCCTCGCGAAGAAGGACTTCGCGAAGAAGCTGAACTCCTCCGTCTTCCCGGGCTTCCAGGGCGGTCCCCTGGAGCACGTGATCGCGGCGAAGGCGGTCTCCTTCAAGGTCGCCGCCTCGGAGGACTTCAAGGAGCGCCAGCGTCGTACGGTGGAAGGTGCGCGCATCCTCGCCGAGCGGCTGACGGCTCCGGACGCGCGCGAGGCCGGCGTGAACGTGCTGTCCGGCGGCACCGACGTGCACCTGATCCTCGTGGACCTGCGTGCGTCGGAGCTGGACGGGCAGCAGGCCGAGGACCGTCTCCACGAGGTCGGCATCACGGTCAACCGCAACGCCGTCCCGAACGACCCGCGGCCGCCGATGGTCACCTCGGGTCTGCGCATCGGTACGCCGGCCCTGGCGACCCGCGGCTTCACGGCCGAGGACTTCGCCGAGGTCGCGGACGTGATCGCGGAGGCGCTGAAGGCGCCGTCCCCCTTCGGGGAGGCCGACGCCGAGGCCCTCAAGGCGCGCGTGAAGGCGCTCGCCGACAAGCACCCGCTGTACCCGGGTCTGAACAAGTAAGTCCCCGGTGGGGCACCCGTCCGAGGGTGCCCCGCCACCCCCCTGTTGTCTTGAGGAGTGACCGTGGCCATCTCGGTCTTCGACCTGTTCTCGATCGGCATCGGCCCGTCCAGCTCCCACACGGTCGGCCCGATGCGGGCGGCACGGATGTTCGCCCGCCGCCTGCGCAACGAAGGCCTTCTGGAGAAGGCCGCCTCCGTCCGCACGGAGCTGTACGGCTCCCTGGGCGCGACCGGACACGGCCACGGGACCCCGAAGGCCGTCCTGCTCGGCCTGGCCGGCGACTCGCCGCGCACGGTGGACGTGGAGACGGCGGACGCGCGCGTGGAGGCGATCAGGACCGAGGGCAGGATCAGGCTCCTCGGCGAGCACGAGATCGCCTTCGACTTCGACCGGGATCTGGTGCTGCACCGCCGCAAGGCCCTGCCGTACCACGCCAACGGCATGACGCTGTGGGCGTACGACGCCGACGGCGCCGAGCTGATCTCCAAGACGTACTACTCGGTCGGCGGCGGCTTCGTCGTCGACGAGGACGCGGTGGGCGCGGACCGGATCAAGCTCGACGACACGGTCCTGAAGTACCCGTTCCGCACGGGCGACGAGCTGCTGCGCCTGACGAAGGAGACGGGCCTGTCGATCTCCTCGCTGATGCTGGAGAACGAGCGGGCCTGGCGCTCCGAGGAGGAGATCCGCGCGGGCCTGCTGGAGATCTGGCGGGTGATGCGCGAGTGCGTGCAGCGGGGCATGTCCCGTGAGGGCATCCTGCCCGGCGGTCTGAAGGTCCGCCGCCGCGCGGCCGTCTCGGCCCGTCAGCTGCGCGCCGAGGGCGACCCGCTGGCGCACGCCATGGAGTGGATCACGCTCTACGCGATGGCGGTGAACGAGGAGAACGCGGCCGGCGGCCGTGTGGTGACGGCACCCACCAACGGCGCGGCCGGCATCATCCCGGCGGTCCTGCACTACTACATCAACTTCGTGCCGGGCGCCGACGAGGACGGCGTGGTCCGCTTCCTGCTGGCCGCGGGCGCGATCGGCATGCTGTTCAAGGAGAACGCGTCCATCTCCGGCGCCGAGGTCGGCTGCCAGGGCGAGGTCGGCTCGGCCTGCTCCATGGCGGCGGGCGCGCTCGCCGAGGTGCTCGGCGGCTCCCCCGAGCAGGTGGAGAACGCGGCCGAGATCGGCATGGAGCACAACCTCGGCCTGACCTGCGACCCGGTCGGCGGCCTGGTCCAGATCCCGTGCATCGAGCGCAACGGCATGGCCGCGGTGAAGGCGGTCACGGCCGCGAAGATGGCGATGCGCGGCGACGGCTCGCACAAGGTGTCCCTGGACAAGGTCATCAAGACGATGAAGGACACCGGCGCGGACATGAGCGTGAAGTACAAGGAGACGGCGCGCGGCGGGCTCGCGGTGAACATCATCGAGTGCTAGCCGGGCCGGACGGGCGGTACCGGGAACGGCGTGAGGGTACGGCGAGAGGGGGGCGGGTCCCGGAGGATCCGCCCCCCTTCGCCGTCCCGCCGACGGCTCAGCCGGCCGAGACCGCCTGCTTCCACAGCGTGTAGGCGACACCGTCGGCACTGCGGTTCAGGCCGGTGGCGTTGATGTTGGCGGTGGTGTCGCAGGAGGAGTGGTAGCAGCGGTCGTAGGCGGCACCCGCCGTGCCGCCCCACTTGGCCGCCTGCGCCGAGGTCTTGCGTGCGCTCGCGCCCATGGCGTAGCCGGAGGTCGGGATGGAGTAGGCCTCGAACGAGTAGTCGTCGGAGCGGCCCGCGCCCTCGGTGTTCTCCTCGGGCCGGAGGTTCAGCGAGTCCCAGTACGCCTTCATCGGCGCGGCGGCGGTGGAGGTGAGGTGGTTGACGAAGTAGCCGCCGTTGGGCGAGGCGACCATGTCGAAGTTGTAGTACGCCTTGATCGCCGAGCGCTGGGCGGCGGTGAGGGAGCGGACGTAGAAGTCCGAGCCGTTGAGGCCGGCCTCCTCGTCCGTCCACCAGCCGAAGCGGACGCGGGCCGCCATCGCGGGGCGGGTCTCGGCGAGTTTCAGGGCGACCTCCAGGAGGGTCGCACTGCCGGAGCCGTTGTCGTTGATGCCGGGGCCGGCGGAGACGCCGTCGAGGTGGGAGCCGAACATGTACACCTTCGACGCGTCGCCGTAGGGCCACTCGGCTATCAGGTTGGGTCCGGCGCCGCGGGTGCAACCGGAGGCGCAGGCCTGCTCGGTGACGGTGTATCCGGCCGCCTGGAGCCTGGCCTTCACATAGGCGACCGAGTCGCGGTAGCCCTGGCCGGTCGATCTGCGGTTGCCGCCGTTGCGGGTCGCTATGGCGCCCAGTTCGGTGAGGTGCGCCTGGACCCTGGTGACGTCGATGTCGGGGGCGGACGCGGCCAGGGTGGGGTCCTGGGGGCGCGAGGAGGCCGCTTCGGCGTTCAGGGGCAGCGCGGCGAGGCCGGTGGCGGCCGTGACGAGCGCGAGGCCTGCCAGGGTGAGTCTGCTCGGTCGTAACACCATGTCTCCTTGTGGGGTGGAGGAAACGGGAGGTGCGCGCACGGCCCGGCCGGGACGTGCCGCTCCCCTCACTATGAGCATGCGCATGCCAAGCACCCGTCAAGCATGAATTCCGGGAAGGATGTTCCCCCTGGGGCTACCGCACGGTAACCGCACCGCCCTACGCTGCCGCCAACTCGACGGCGGCGAAAGGGATTTCGGTGATACGTGGACTGAGACGGCTGGCGGCGCTCGCGGGCGCCGCCGCTCTGCTGGTGGTGGCACCGGGCAACGCCCACGCGGCGTCGCCGAAGTTCTCCGCGACGACGGCCATCGGTACGCACAACGCGTACGAGAAGAGCAAGTACGCGTACTTCGCCCAGGCGTTGGACTCCGGGGCCTCACTGCTGGAGCTGGACGTCTACGTCGACAGCCTCAGCCACCGCTGGCGGGTCAGCCACAGCAACCCGCTGGGCAACGACAACAACTGCGAGGCGGCGAAGACCCCGGGCGAGCTGTACGGCAAGAGCCGGAACCAGGACCTCGGCGGCTGCCTGGACAACATGGCCGCGTGGAACCAGCTCCACCCCGACCACCCGCCGATCCTCGTCAAGGTCGAGATGAAGGTCGGCTTCAACGACAAGGGCGGCCTCGGACCGGACGAGTTCGACACCCTGGTCGCCCAGAAGCTGGGCGGCAGCGTCTACAGGCCGGCCGACCTGCTCGGCGGGACGTACAGCACGCTGGACGCGGCGGCGAAGGCCGACGCCTGGCCCGACCGGGACTCGCTCAGGGGCAAGTTCCTCTTCGACCTGATCCCGGGCACGGTGGAGCAGTCCAACCCGTTCGACGGCTACTGGACGGACGAGGAGTACGGCGACCACCTGCGCGACCTGTACGCGGCCGGCCGCATCTCCTCGGCCCAGGCCTTCCCGGCCGTGCTCGGCGCCGAGAACGGCGACCCGCGCACGAACCGCTACGACGCCTCGATCCGCCCGTGGTTCGTGTTCTTCGACGGTGACGCGGCCAGTTACGTGAACAACGGCTACGACACCTCGTTCTACTCCCGGAACCACTACATCCTGATCGCCACGGACGCCCACAACGTGTCCCCGGCCATCTCCTCCACCAACCCGACGGACGCCGAAGTCGCCGCACGCCTCGCCCTGTTGGCCAGGGACCACGCGAGCATGATCACCTCGGACTGGTCGGCGAAGCCGGCGTCGGTGCTGAGTTCGGTGACCACCCGGAGCTGAGGTTCGGGACGGGCGCTCACGGGGGACAACCTTCACATGCTGCATGGCATCGACGTGAGCGCCTTCCAGTCCTCCGCCTACGGGACGGGCGGCCTCTCCTTCGTCTTCGTGAAGGCGACGGAGGGCCGTTCGTACGTGAACCCGAAACTCGCGGCGCAGACCAAGCGCGCCCGCGACGCGGGCCTGGTCGTCGGTTTCTACCACTTCCTGTGGCCCGGCAACCTCACCGCCCAGGCCGAGTACTTCCTCGACCACGCCCCCGACCGCCGCGGCGACCTCCTCGCCGTCGACTGGGAAACCACCGGCGAGGGCACCCACGCGAGCAACGCGGAGAAGGACCGCTTCATCCGCAGACTCAAGGAGTTGCGACCGCACAACCGGGTCGTGCTCTACTGCAACCGCCACTTCTGGCTGAACGTCGACACCACCTCCTACGCCGGGGACGGTCTGTGGATCGCCGACTACGTCACCGCGGGCAAGCCGCGCATCCAGGCGAAGTGGCGGTTCCACCAGTACACCAGTGACCCCCACGACAAGGACGTGGCGTACTTCGCCGGGGAGGACGAGCTGCGCGACTGGGCCACGCCGTAGGGCCCGGGCGGGATGACCGGGCCCGGACGGCGGGCGCGGGTCAGGCCCGGAAGTCCGCGGGGCGTTCCGGGGTGGCTTCCGCCAGGGCCTTCTCCACGGCGGGCGTGCCGGCGCGGAGGCCGTAGACCGGGGTGCCGGGCTGCTGTCGCCAGGAGTCGTCGAGGCTGCCGGCGTCGACCGTGTCAAAGCCCAGTTCGTCGATCAGGGCCCGGACCGTGCGCTTGGCGGTCTCGTCGTCGCCGGCGACGGGGAGGGCCATGCGGTCGGGGTCGCCCGCGGGGCGGGGGCGGTCCAGGAGGTCCTGGGCGTAGGTGCCGTTGAAGGCCTTGATCACGGGGTGGCCGAGGTGCTGCTCGGTCCAGCGGCTCTCGGTGAGGCCCTCGTCCTCGATGGCGGCGATGCGGCCGTCGCGCTGCGGGTAGTAGTTGCCGGTGTCGATCACCGCGACGCCCTCGGCCGCGCCGTCCAGCAGGCCGGAGGGGAGGTCGGGGACGGCCTTCAGGGGGACGGTGACGATCACGACCCCGGCGCCCTCGGCCGCCTCCTCGGCCCGGACCGCGGTGGCGCCGGTCTCCTCGGCCAGTTCGCGGAGCGTCTCGGGGCCGCGGGAGTTGGCCACGGAGACGTCGTGGCCGAGGGCGGTGAGCCGCCGGGTCAGGTTGCCGCCGATGTTCCCCGCGCCGATGATGCCGATCTTCATGGCTGACCTTCCGGGTAATCCATGCACATGCATGCTTCTGTCCTCCGCGACAACCTCCCCGCGCCCGGGACTATTCCGCCGCCCTCCGGACGGGTGACAGGGTCACTCTCGTTCCCGCAGGCGTTCCAGCGTCTGTTCCAGCTCCGCCAGCAGGACGGCGGCCGCCCGGTCCGCGTCCCCCTCGGTGACGGCCTCGACCAGGGCGGCATGGGAGTCGTCACCGGTCTCCGGGTCCTCGTGGCGCAGCCGGGTGAGGTCCAGCAGGGTCACCAGGCCCTCGCGCAGGACGGGGACGAACTCGGCGAACAGGCCGGTGAGCACGGGGTTGTGGGCGGCGGCGACCACGGCCCCGTGCAGGGCGATGTCGGCCTCCACGAAGCCGGCGTCGTCCCCGCCGGCGGCCGCACGGCGGCCCTCCAGCGCGGTCCGCAGAGCCGTGACGTCCTCGGGGGTGCGGCGCCGTGCGGCCAGCCGGGCCGCCTGCACCTCGACGCCCATGCGGACCTCGTAGACGTCGGTGACCGCGGCCCGGCGCAGCCGGGCGGGCCAGTCCTCGACGGGATCGGTGGCGGTGACGAAGACGCCGGCGCCGTGCCGGGGGCGGACCAGTCCCGCGCCGGCCAGCGCGCGCAGCGCCTCACGGACGGTGGAGCGGCCGACACCGAGCTCCCTGGCCAGAGTGGTCTCACCGGGCAGTTTGGTGCCGACGGGCCAGTGGCCGGCGGCGATCTGCTCCCGGAGGCGCTGCGCGGCCTGTTCGACCAGCGGGCTGGGGCGGAGGGCACCGAGCGGCATCGAGGTCACCAACTTGTCTGAGGAGTTGAGGGTTTCTACTTGTCTGAGGAGCTGAACAGTGACTAGCGTACCGGCATGACGCTTCGCGGTCTGCTTCTCCTCGGCTGCCGCGGCGGGGTTTGACGCGACCGGCACCCCGCCGCGGGGCCCCGCGCTGCCGGTCACCGTCCGACCGAGCCGAGAGGCAGCCGACGATGACCACCACTCCTTCCGTCTGGAACCCGCAGCGTCCCAGCGGGATGCCGTACCACCGCTACCGCCCCTACCAGGACCGCGTGCGCGTCCCCGCCGACGACCGGCACTGGCCCGACGCGCGTCTGGAGCGCGCTCCCCTCTGGGTGCCGGTCGACCTGCGCGACGGCAACCAGGCGCTCGCCGAGCCCATGGACACGCCCCGCAAGCGCCGCCTCTTCGACCTGCTGACCACGGTGGGCTTCAAGGAGATCGAGGTCGGCTACCCCTCCGCCAGCCGCGCGGACTTCGACTTCGTACGGCACCTGGCGCGCGGCGGGGCGGTGCCGGACGACGTGACCCCCGTCGTCTTCACGCCGGCCCGCGCCGACCTGATCGACCGGACCTTCGACGCGATCGAGGGCCTGCCGCGAGCCGTGGTCCACCTCTACATCGCCACCTCGCCGGTGTGGCGGGAGGTGGTCCTGCGCAGAAGCCGGGACGAGGTGTGGCGGACGGTGCGGGAGGCGGCGGAGCACATGGCCCGGCGGGCCGGGGACGCGCCCGGCGTCCGCTTCCAGTTCTCGCCCGAGACCTTCAACCTCACCGAGCCGGACTTCGTCCTCGAACTGTGCGACGGGCTCACCGCGCTGTGGGACGCGGGCCCGGACCGCCCGGTGACCCACAACCTCCCGGCGACCGTGGAGATCGCCACCCCGAACGTCTACGCCGACCAGATCGAGTACCTGCACCGCCACCTCGCCCGCCGCGACTCCGTGGTCCTCTCCGTGCACCCGCACAACGACCGGGGCACCGGTGTCGCCTGCGCCGAACTCGCCGTGCTGGCCGGCGCCCAGAGGGTGGAGGGCTGTCTGTTCGGAAACGGGGAGCGCACCGGCAACGTCGACCTGGTGACCCTCGCCCTCAACCTGTACGCCCAGGGAGTGGACCCGATGGTCGACTTGGGGGACCTCGACGCCGTTCGGGAGACGGTGGAGCACTGCAACCGGCTGCCCGTCCACCCGCGGCACCCCTACGCGGGCGACCTGGTGTACACGGCGTTCTCCGGCACGCACCAGGACGCGATCGGCAAGGGGCTCGCCCGGCACGCCCACCGGGCGAAGGAGCTGGGGGTGCCGGAGAGCGCGGCGCCGTGGTCGGTGCCGTACCTGCCGATCGATCCGGCGGACGTCGGGCGGTCGTACGAGGCGGTGATCCGCGTCAATTCCCAGTCGGGCAAGGGCGGGGTGGCGTACCTGCTGCGCACGCACCACGGCATCGACCTGCCGCCGCGCATGCGGGCCGACTTCGCGCGGGTCGTGCAGGCGGCGACGGACGACAGCGGACGGGAGGCGACACCCCAGGAGCTGTACGAGCTGTTCCGGGCGACCTATCCGACGGAGGGCGCGGTACGGCTGCACGCCTGGTCCACGCACGAGCAGGCGCCCGGTGTGCACCGGTTCGTCTGCACGCTGGAGGCGGGGGGCCGCGTCGGCGACCACGAGGGCACGGGCGCCGGTCCGCTGACCGCGTTCACCGACGCGCTGGCCGGCGCCGGCATCGCGGTCGACGTGCTGGACCTCACGGAGGACACGGCGGCGGCCTTCGCCGAGTGCCGGGTCGGCGGGGTCACGGCCTGGGGCGCGGGAACGGGCCCCTCGGCCGCCGTGCACGCGGTGCTGTCCGCGGTGAACCGGGCGGCGCGGTGACCGGGACGACCGTGCTGCGCGCCGAGGACGTGCACGTCGTCCGGGACGGACGGCCCCTCCTCCAGGAGGTCTCACTGACCGTCCGGGCCGGTGAGCACTGGGCGCTGCTCGGGGCCAACGGCGCGGGCAAGTCCACGCTGCTCGGACTGCTCGGCGCGGTGGTGCATCCGACGCGGGGCACGGTGGAGGTGCTCGGCCACCGGCTGGGACGGGTGGACCTGCGGGAGCTGCGGGCGTTCGTCGGGCACGTGAACCCGCGCCATCCGCTGACCTCGCCGCTGCGGGTGCGGGACGTGGTGCTCACCGGCGTGACGAACTCGGTGGAGCCGGTCCCCCGGTGGCGGCCGACCGCCGAACAGGCGGAGCGGGCCGAGGCGCTGCTGGCCCTGCTGGGCCTTCGCGCACTGCGGGACGCCCGGTGGCCGACGCTCTCGCAGGGGCAGCGCGGCCGGACGCTGATCGCCCGCGCGCTGATGCCCGAGCCACGGCTGCTGCTCCTGGACGAGCCGGCGACCGGACTGGACCTGCCCGGCCGGGAGCGGCTGATCGAGGCCCTGGAGGAGCTGCGGGCGGCACATCCCGCGCTGGCGACGGTACTGGTCACGCACCATCTGGAGGAGCTGCCGGCGGGCACCACGCACGCCGTGCTGCTGCGCGAGGGACGGGTGCTGGCCTGCGGGCCGGTCGGGTCCGTGCTCACCGGCGACCAGGTCGGCTCCTGCTTCGGCCTGCCACTGACGCTGGAGCGGCACGAGGGCCGCTGGAGCGTGCGGATCCGGCGGGCGCGGTGACGGTGTGACGAAGGGGGTGCCCGGGCCGTTCGGCGCGAGCACCCCCTGTCGTCATCGGGTCACTTGTTCAGGTAGGCCCAGAACTCGTCGAACGACAGCACCTTGTCGCCGTTGAGGTCGCGGGACTTGATGACGGCCTCCGCGACCGTCTCGGTGACGTTCCAGTCACCTTGCTGCGCCAGGGCGGACTTGAACTCCGCTGCGGTGATGAATCCGTCACCGTCCGCGTCGATCCGCTGGAACTGCTTGCGTGCTTCCTCGATGTCCGCCACCGATCCGCCCCTTTTGTTCGTGTTTCTCATGCCGTGCTGGCGTACTGACGCTGGTCAGATTAACGGCCCGCGCGAGCACGGAGTGCGGCGACCACCCAGGCGAAGTCCTCGGCGTGCGGCGGAGCGGGCTGCCGGCTGACCACGGCGAGCAGTTCGCGGTAGCGGGCCACGCGCTCGTCGAAGCCGGCCGTCATGCGCTCCAGCGCCTCGGCCCGGTCGGCGCCCGAAGAGCTCGTGCGGCACCTCCCGGGTACTGGAGTCCTGAAGGCCGAGGCCCAGCTCGCGCAGGGTGCGGATCAGCTCCAGGCGGGCGACGCACCCGGCGTCGTAGAACCGGTAGCGGCCGGCCGACCGGGTCACGGGGGCGAGCACGCCCTCGTCGGACCGGTAGCGGATGGTGCGCCCGGTCAGGCCGGTGGCGCGGGTCGGCTCGCCGATGGTGAGAAGTCCGGTGCCGTCGTCGATCACGTCTGCGAGTCTGAGCCCTCCAGTGGGTGGAGACTCGAGGAGTGGGCCTTGGAGAGCTTGCGGGACGTTCTCGACGCGGCGGCGGCCGGGGTCTTCCCGCCGCCGGACGGCGGTACGACGGTCGTACCGCAGCCCTCGCCGCGGGACGCCGGGGTGATGTCGTTCACCGCGCACACCGTGATCTTCACCGACGAGGACCCGGCGTGGATCCGCGCGACCCTGGCCGGCCTGGACTGCGATCCGCTGGCGGCCACCATGAACCCGCGGTTCCTGACCGCCCTCCTGGAGCGGACCGGTCGCCGGGCCGAGACCATCGACGCGGTCCTGGTGGGCGGCCCGCTGCCGGGCGATCCGCCGCTCGCGCTGACGGAGACGCGCGAGGCCCGGCACTCCAGAGCGCGCTACGCCCGGGGCCGGCGCGACGACGTCCGGGTCTGGGCGGCGGACGGCGGGGTGCTGGTCATGGGACGCGGGGTCGCCGGGCGGCTGGAGGTGTCGGTCGAGGTGGACGAGCGCTGCGCGCGGGGGCTCGGACGGCTGCTGGTGACCGCGGCCCGGCACCTCGCCGCCGAGCCGCTGTGGGCACAGGTCGCCCCGGGGAACGCCCGTAGCCTGCGGGCGTTCCAGGCGGCCGGATACCGTCCGGTGGGGGCGGAGCTGCTGCTTCAGCGGAAGATGCCGGTGTGTCCCAGTGAGTAGCGGCCGGGCTGGGGGTAGACGGCGAGCCCGTGCGGGCCGCTGCCGACCTTGATGCGGGCCAGTTGGGCACCGGTTCGGGTGTCGATGGCGTACACCTCGGAGTTGTAGCGGCCGGACAGCCACAGGACCTTGCCGTCGGCGGAGACACCACCCATGTCGGGGCTGCCGCCGCCGGGCAGGTGCCACTTCCTGGTGAGCCGGTCCTGCGTGAAGTCGAAGACGGAGATGGTCCCCTCGCCGCGGTTGGAGATGTACATCTCGCGCGAGTCGCGGCTGACGTAGAGGCCGTGGGCGCCCTTGCCGGTGGCCAGGAAGCGGGGCCGGGTGAACCGGTCGCCGTCCAGGATCCACACGCCGTGGGCCATCATGTCGGCGATGTAGAACAGCTTGCCGTCCGGGGAGATCTTGACGTCCTGCGGCATCGCGCCGCGCAGCGGCAGTTTCTCCTGGGCGACGACCTTCATCCCGGCCGTGTCGACCTTGAGGATCTCCCCGCTGAACTCGCAGGAGACGATGAAGTAGCGGCCGTCGATGGAGAAGTCGGCGTGGTTGACGCCGTAGCAGCTGACCGGGACGGACTTGACGACCTTCATGGTGTGCGCGTCCCGGAAGACCAGTTGGCGGTCCATGGAGGCCATGACGACGGCGTACTTGCCGTCGGGCGTGAAGTACAGGTTGTACGGGTCGTGCACCTCGACCGGTGCGCCGGCCTTGCCGGTCCGCGGGTCGATCGGGGTGAGGCTGTTGCCGAGGTCGTTGTTGACCCACAGGGTCTTCAGGTCCCAGGACGGCACGACGTGCTGGGGCTGGCGTCCGACCTTGATGGTCTCGACGACCCGGTAGGTCGCGGGGTCGATGACGGTGACGGTGTCGGAGTTGGTGTTGGGGACGTAGACCCGGGTGGGGAAGTCCCTGACCACGGGCGAGAGCCGGTTCGGCCGGTCGGCGGCGTACAGGTCCTTCGGGTCCTCGACCGGTGGCATCCCGGGCAACACGTTCACCTGCGGCTTCTTCACCTGCGGCCGGGGCGGCGCCTTGCTGCCGAGGGCCTCGCTCTCGTGGCCCCCGCTGCCGCCGCCGCACGCGGAGAGCAGGGTCAGGGCGGTGACGGCGGCACCGGCGGCCAGCAGGCGGGCGGCTTTCGTGGTTCGCATCAGCTCAGCAGCTCCGTGGTGGTGACCGCGCGCAGTCCGCGGCGGCCGAGTTCGGTCAGGACGTCGGGGAGGGCGGCGACCGTGTCCGGGTAGCCGAAGTGCAGGCTCACCACCGATCCGTCGCGCACACCGGCGAGGACCTCCCGGGTGACGGCGGCGGCGCCGGGGCGGGTGTAGTCGAGGGAGTCGACGTCGTACGACAGCACGTGCGGGTAGCCGGCGGCGCGGGCCAGCCGGGCGACGAGCGGGGAGGCGGACGGGGCACGGGAGGGCCGGAACCAGGTGCCGATGGAGCCGGTGAGCCGCTTCAGCCGTTCGGCGCAGTCGGTGATCTCCCGGCGGGCCTCCGCCTCGGGCAGGGAGTTGACGCCGATGTGCCGCTGGGTGTGGTTGCCGAGGTCGTGGCCGCCGTCGAGGACGCGGCGGGCGAGGTCCGGGTGCTCGTCCAGCCAGCTGCCGACGGCGAGCACGGTGAGCCGGGCGCCGTACCGCTCGGCCGTCGTGAGCAGCGCGCGGGCGAGGGCGGGGTCGCCCTGGCCGTGGAAGGTGAGGGCCACCTGGGGGCGGGTGCGGGGGCCGTGGGTGATCTGGGCGGGGTGGCCCGGGTAGGCCCGGGGGGCGGGGGCCGCCGGCGGGGACGCGGAGGGCGAGGGCGAGCGGGAGGCGGAGGCCGGGGCGGGCGGAGCGGCGGCCTGGCCGGTGCCGCACCCGGTGGCGAGGGCACCGCCGGCCACGATCCCGGCGCCGGCGCGCAGCACGTCACGGCGGTGGGTGGAGGTCACACGCACCATTTAAGGATGGTTTGGTAAGAAAACCGGAGATTAGCCCGGTTCGCCATGGCGTCGGGTCGTGCGACGGCGCCCCGGACGCGGCTGGGGCCTTTCTTCCGGATCAGGCCGGCTCCGGACGACGGTGCCCGTCGGCCGACCTGAGCGGGGTCCGGTGCGTGCAGCCGCGAGGTGGAGGAGGGCGTCGACGCGATGGAGGTCCCCCGTGCGAGCGACGTCGAGTGCGTGGGGGGAGTCGACAACCGACGACAACGCCGCAGATGTGCGTGCCACACCCCGCGACCCCGGCAGGATCCGGAAGAGAGGCCCTAGCGGTCCGCGACCCTCATCTCGAACCACGTCGTCTTGCCCCGCGGCAGCAGGTCCGCGCCCCAGCGGTCGGAGAGCTTGTCCACCAGGAACAGTCCGCGTCCGCTGACGTCGAGTTCCTGGACCGGCATCAGACAGGGCAGCCCGCGCGAGGGGTCGCGGACCTCGACCCGGATCCAGCCGGGGCGCCGGCGCATCCGGAGGCCGAAGACCCGGGCGCCGGTGTGCCGCACGGCGTTGCCGACGAGTTCGGAGACCAGTAAGACGGCGTCCTCGGCCAGCTTGGGGGTGAGCCTCCAGGTGCGCAGGACGACGACCTGGGCGAGCCGGCGGGCGGTGGCGGCGGACTCGGGGCGGGACGGCAGCGGCACTTCCGCCTCCGTCGGGTTCCCGAACAGTTCGAGCGCCTTGAGCGCCTGTTCGTCCTCGACCGCGGGCGACCAGCGCGCCGCGGCTGCACGGCTGTGTCCCCGCGGCTGTTCGATGCCCTCCAGCCCCGCCATGCCCCCATGATGGCCGTCCGGAGCCGCCTTGGGGGCCGTTCCGGAGGAATACGCCCCCCGCACGCCCCCGTTCCGCACCTGTCCGCCGACATATGCCGCCGACATGTCGATGTCCGATACGAACCTGCTGACCTGCGACGACGGCTCACTTCCCGGCAATCGACGGACTCCCTCGACACAGCAGGCTTAAGGCTGCCTTAAGGCTCCCATAAACCGCCCCTTCGAGGGACCCGAACGAGACGACACGTCAACTGCGCCGTCCCTCACCGGAGTTCGGTCAAGCCGTCCACCACACGGACTCAGACGAACTTGGCCTTGCCCGGCCCCTCCTCCACGAAGCTGCGCATGCCCCGCTCGCGGTCCTCGGTGGCGAACAGGCCCGCGAACCAGTTCCGTTCGACGGCGAGCCCCGTGTCGATGTCGGCTTCCAGACCGGTGTCGACGGACTCCTTCGCCGCGCGCAGCGCGATCGCCGGACCCTGGGCGAGCCTCGCGGCCCAGGCGTGCGCCTGCTCGTACACCTCGGCGGCCGGGACGACCCGGTCCACCAGGCCGATGGCGAGGGCCTCGTCGGCCCTGACCTGACGGCCCGTGAAGATGAGGTCCTTCGCCTTGGAGGGGCCGATCAGCCGGGGCAGCCGCTGGGTACCGCCGGCGCCCGGGATCAGGCCGAGCAGGATCTCGGGCTGGCCGAGCTTGGCGTTGTCGGCGGCGATGCGGTAGTCGGCGCACAGGGCCAGCTCGCAGCCGCCGCCGAGCGCGTAGCCGGTGATGGCGGCGACGACGGGCTTGGGGATGCGGGCCACGGCGGTGAAGGAGTCCTGCAGGGCGCGGGAGCGGCGGACCATCGCGGCGTGGTCCATGTTCTGCATCTCCTTGATGTCCGCGCCCGCCGCGAACACCCGCTCACCGCCGTAGATCACCACGGCGCGTACGTCGTCGCGGTCCGTGGCCTCCGCGGCCAGCTCTTTCAGCCGGTCCTGGGTGGCGATGTCCAGCGCGTTCATCGGCGGCCGGTCCAGCCGCAGGGTGCCGACGCCTTCGGCGACTTCGAGAGTGACGGTCATGGAGGCAGGTTAACGGGGACTAACGGCATGGGGCCCGGTGCCGTAGGTCACAGCACCGGGCCCTCACGTCGGACGGGGCTACTTCTTCCAGTCCGCCCACGACATGTTCCAGCCGTTCAGGCCGTTGTCCGGGGCCACCGTGGCGTCGTGCGAGTGCTTGACGACCACCACGTCACCGACCATCGAGTGGTTGAAGAACCAGGCGGCCGGGACGGAGCCGTCGTAGCCGCCGCGCACGTCGCGCAGGCCGACGCAGCCGTGGCTGGCGTTGTAGTTGCCGAAGGCGCCGCCGCCCCAGTAGTTGCCGTGGATGAAGGTGCCGGAGGTGGTGAGGCGGATGGCGTGCGGGACGTCCTTGATGTCGTACTCGCCGCCGTAGCCGACCGTCTCGCCGTTCATCCGGGTGACGGCGAGCTTCTCGCTCATGACCATCTGGCCGTTCCAGGTCTCGTAGCCGGGCTTGCCGGTGGTGACCGGGAGGGTCTTGACGACCTTGCCGTCCTGGGTGACCTTCATCGTGTGCTTCTTGGCGTCCACGACGGACACCTGGTTGCGGCCGATGGTGAACTTCACGGTCTTGCGCTGCTTGCCGTAGACGCCGTCGCGGCCCTCGACGCCGTCCAGGTCGAGGTCGACGGTGACCTTGGTGCCGGCCTTCCAGTACTTCTCGGGGCGGAAGTCCAGGCGGTCGTTGCCGAACCAGTGGCCCTCGACGTCGACGGCCGGCTCGGTCCTGATCCTCACGGCCTTCTCGACCGCCTCCGGGCTGGTGATGCCGCGGGTGAAGCGTATGGAGAACGGCATGCCGACGCCGACGGTGGAGCCGTCCTCGGGCGTGAAGTAGCCGACGAAGGTGTTCTTCGGCGTGAGCGTGGTGAAGCTGGCGTCCTCGGCGGCCTCGCGGCCCTCGGAGTCCTTGGCGACCGCGTGCACCGTGTACTTGGTGGCCGCGGCCAGATGGGTCGACGGCGTCCAGGCGGAGCCGCCGCCGGTGAGGGCGCCGTCGACCTTCGTGCCCTTGGCGTCCTTGACGGTGACCTCGGTCAGCTTGCCCCGGGCCACGCTGACCTTGAGCGCGCCGCTGGTGTCGACACCGGTCGCCCCGGACCTGGGCGCGATGCTGACGGCGGCCGTGGACTGCCCGTCCTTCCGGCCGCCGCCCTTGCCCTTGCCGTCCCCGGAACCGGACCCCGAGTCGTCCCCTCCGCCGCACGCGGAGAGCGTCAGCACCAGGGCGCCGGCTATGACCGCCAGTCCCCTACGGCCCCGCCGCCCCCGAGCCGACGCCCCCGCCACAGGCCGCATGTTCAAGTTGTTCTCCCCTCGCCGGGCCCCTGCTCAGGCCCGCTCCCCACCACTTCGGTGCGCGCATATTAACTGCCAGGTTTTGAGCGGGGCGTCAGGCATAGGTCACCGTTCCGTCGCAACTTCCGCCCGACACCCGCGTCCCGCCCCCACCCCTCACCTGGTCACTTCACCGCGCTGCCCGCTTTCCACTCCTTCCAGCCCATGTTCCACCCGCCGAGGCCGTTGTCGGGAGCGACGGTTTTGTCCTTGCTGTTCACCACCTCGACGACGTCCCCGACGAGGCTGCGGTCGAAGAACCAGCCGGCCGGGGTGTCCGAGCCGCCGCCCTTGACGTCCCTCAGACCCACGCAGCCGTGGCTGATGTTGACCTGTCCGGGGGCGTCCGGGGCCCAGTAGTTGCCGTGCAGGAAGGTTCCGGAGTCGGTGAGCTTCATGGCGTGCGGGACGTCGGGGATGTCGTACTCGGCGCCGAGGCCGACCGTCTGGCTGTTCATGCGGGTCACCTCCAGCATGTCCATCACCACCATCTTCCCGTTGTACGTCGGGTGCTTGGGGGCGCCCGCGGTGATGGGGACGGTGGCCAGGAGCTGCCCGTCGCGCCGCACCTCCATGGTGTGCTCGGCCGCGTCGACCAGGGAGACCTGGCTGCGGCCGACGGTGAAGGAGAACGTCTTGTCCTGCAGGCCGTAGACACCGCGGGCGCCCTCGACGTCCCGCAGGCCCAGGTCGACGGTGACCTCGGTACCGGGCTTCCAGTAGCGCTCGGGGCGGAAGTCCAGGCGGCCCTTGCCGAACCAGTGCGGGCGGATCTCGACCGGGGGCCGGGCGCTGACGCGGACGGCGCGTTCCACGGCGGCCCGGTCGGTGATCTCCTGGCTGAAGGAGAGCGAGACGATCATGCCGGTGCCGACGGTGGCCCGGTTCTCCGGGCTGACGTAGGCGATGAACCGCTGGTCGGGGACGTAGGTGGTGAAGGTGGTGTGCCGGGCCGAGCGGCGGCCGTGGGAGTCCAGCGCGACCACGTCGACGGTGTACTTCGCGGCCAGCGCCAGCCGGTCCTCGTCCGGCCGCCAGGTCAGCCCGTCCTCCCCGATCCGCCCCGGGACCGGGGAGTCCTGGGCGTCCTGCGACTTCACCACGGTGACCTTCTCCAGCCGCCCGCCGGGCACCCGGACCAGCAGCCGGTCGCCGGGGCGTACGGCCTTGCTGCCGTCGTCGGGGGTCACCCGGATGACGTCCTCGGGGGGCGGCGGCTCGCCCAGTGCCCCGCCCATGCCCAGCGGGCCCGGTCCGTCCGCGGAGCAGCCCGCGAGCAGCCCCGCCCATGTCAGTACGGCGGCCAGCGCGGCCCCCGCGCGCCGTGCGCGTCCAGTTGCGTGCCTCACGCGAGACTCAACGACGGCGCCCGCTCCGGGGAAACGTGAGTGCGAGCCACGCGGTGGGCAGAACAGAGGGAAGGACGACAGGCCGGGAGCCTCCGCCACTGGGAGCGCCCCCGGCCCGACACGAGCCGTCGGGGCGCAGCCGTACCGGCGGCCGGGGCGCCGCGCGGGTGCGCTCCCGGCTTCCCGGTGGGGCCGACCGCTGGCGCGCCACTGAGAAGAGGGGCCGACAGTGACGAGCGCAGCCGAGCAGCGGGCGCCGGCCGGGGAGCCGGCCGCCGGGAGCGGGCAACCGGCGGCGGCGAAGGGCGCCCGGCGGGCCGTGCCCCCCGTCCCGGCCGTGTGGCCGGGCGCGCCGACCCCGCTGGGGGCCCGGTTCCGGGTCGGCCCGGACGGGGTCGCGGGCACCAACTTCGCGTTGTGGGCGGCCGGTGCGGAGGCGGTCCGGGTGTGCCTCTTCGACGAGCACGGCCGGGAGACACGGATCCCGCTGACCGAACTGACGCACGAGATCTGGCACGGCTTCGTGCCGGGCGTGATGCCCGGACAGCGGTACGGCTACCGGGTGGAGGGCCGCTGGGACCCGTGGACCGGCGCCCGCTGGAACCCGGCGAAGCTGCTGCTCGACCCGTACGCGCGCGCGGTGGACGGGGAGTTCCGGCTCCCTCCGGAGGTGTACGGGCACGTGCGGGACTGGCCGGACCAGTCGGTCGCCGACACCGTGCGCGACGAGCGGGACTCGGCGCCGTACGTCCCGAAGGGCGTCGTCGTCCACGACGACGACGACTGGTCCGACGACCACCGCCCCAAGACGCCCTGGGCGGACTCGGTCATCTACGAACTGCACGTGCGCGGCTTCACCCGGCTGCACCCGGACATACCCGAGGAACTGCGCGGCACCTACGCGGGGCTCGCGCACCCGGCCGCGATCGAGCACCTGGTGAGACTGGGCGTCACGGCCGTCGAACTGCTGCCCGTCCACCAGTTCGCGCACGAGGACCACCTGCTGCGCCGGGGCCTGCGCAACTACTGGGGCTACAACTCCATCGGCTACTTCGCCCCGCACGCGGCCTACGCGGCCTCCGGTACGGCCGGCGGGCAGGTCGGCGAGTTCAAGCGGATGGTGCGCGCGCTGCACGCGGCCGGCATCGAGGTGATCCTCGACGTGGTCTACAACCACACCGCGGAGGCGGGCGAGCTGGGGCCGACGCTGTCCCTGAAGGGCATCGACAACCGCGGCTACTACCGGCTCCAGGGCGACGCCCGCCGGTACGCCGACTACACCGGCTGCGGCAACACCCTGCACGTCGTCCAGCCCCACGTGCTGCGCCTGATCACCGACTCGCTGCGCTACTGGGTGACCGAGATGGGCGTGGACGGCTTCCGCTTCGACCTCGCGGCGGCGCTGGCCCGCTCGATGCACGACGTCGACATGCTCTCCCCGTTCCTGGCGGTCATCGCCCAGGACCCGGTGCTGCGCCGGGTGAAGCTGATCGCCGAGCCGTGGGACATCGGTTCCGGCGGCTACCAGGTGGGTGCCTTCCCACCCCTGTGGACCGAGTGGAACGACCGCTACCGCAACGCGGTCCGGGACTTCTGGCGGCACGCCCTGCCCGACGTGCGGGAGATGGGCTACCGCCTCTCCGGCTCCAGCGACCTGTACGCCTGGGGCGGCCGGCGCCCGTACGCCTCCGTCAACTTCGTCACCGCGCACGACGGCTTCACCCTGCGCGACCTGGTGTCGTACCAGACCAAGCACAACGAGGCCAACGGCGAGAACAACCGGGACGGCACCGACGACAACCGCTCCTGGAACTGCGGCGCCGAGGGCGAGACCGACGACGAGGACGTACGGGCCCTGCGCCGCAGACAACTGCGGAACCTGCTGACCACCCTGCTGCTGTCGACCGGTGTGCCCATGCTGGTCGCGGGCGACGAACTGGGCCGCACCCAGCGCGGCAACAACAATGCCTACTGCCAGGACAACGAGATCAGCTGGCTGGACTGGTCGCTGCTGGAGGAGCCCGGCTGGCGGGCGCTGTACGAGCTGACCTCGCGTCTGATCGCGCTGCGCCACCGGCATCCGGTGCTGCGCCGACGGGCCTTCTTCTCCGGGCGCGCGCAGACCGCGGACGGGCTGCGGGACCTGGCCTGGTTCACCGCGCGGGGCGCGGAGATGACCGAGGCCGACTGGTACGCGCCCGCCGCCACGCTCGGCATGTACCTGTCCGGGCGGGACATCCCCGGCCGCGACGAGCGGGGCGCGCCGGTGGTGGACGACAGCTTCCTGGCGGTGCTGCACGCGGGCGACGGGCCGACCGGTTTCCTCCTGCCCGGGCCGCCCTGGGCGGGGCGGTACGAGGTGGTCGTGGACACCTCTGCGGAGGACCAGGCCGAACCGCCGGGTACGGTCCACCGGGCGGGGGCGGAGATCACGGTTCCGGCACGGACGGTGCTGCTGCTGCGGGTGGCGTGAGCCGGTACGGCTCCGTGCGTGACGCGGATCACGCCCCCCCGAGTGCAGCGCCGACGGGGGTCAAGGGCCTTTCTCCTGGTGAAGACAGCCGGCGAGAACGGGGACCGTGGGAATGGAGCAGACCAGGGCCGGTGAGTACGACGCGTTCGTGGCGGCCCGCTGGTCGGTGTTGTTCCATCTCGCCCGTCTGCTCACCGGAGGGGACCGGCACCGCGCCGAGGACCTGTTGCAGGAGTCCTTGGTCAAACTGTGGTTCGTCTGGCCGAGGGTCGCCGACGAGGCGCCGGAGGCCTATGTGCGCAAGGTGCTGGCGCGGGCCGCGGCGCGTTCGGCCCGGCGGCGCTGGTGGGGCGAGCGGCCCGTGGAGCAGCTGCCGGAGGTCGCGGCGGCCGGTGACATGTCGGCGACCGTGGCCGAGCGGTCCCGGCTGGAGGCGGCGCTCGCCCAGCTGACGCCGCAGCAGCGGGCCGCCGTGGTCCTGCGGTACTACCAGGACCTGCCCGACCGGCAGGTCGCGGAGACCCTGGGCTGCCCGGTGGGCACGGCCCGGTCCCATGCCGCGCGCGGGGTGGCCCGGCTGCGCCGGCTCCTGGCCGACGTCATCGAGCCGGTGGGGTGAGGGAGGAGTCATGGACCACTTCGAGCGGCAGTTGACGCAGCTCATGCAGCAGGACCGGCAGCCGGCGTCCTTCGAGGCCCGGCACCGGGAGGCGCTGCGCGCGGGGGTGCGGGCCCGGCGCCGGGTGCGCACCGCGCGCCGGACGGCCGGCTCCGTGCTGGCGGTGGCCGGGCTCGGCCTGGGCCTGTTCCTGTGGCCGCACGGCCACACCGTCGACCGGCCCAGCGCACCCCGGCCCATGGTCAGCCCGGCACCGACGCCGAGCAGTTCGCCGACCGTCTCGCCGACCCTGTCGCCGAGCGCGCCGCCGTCCGCGCCGTCCGCGCCGTCCTCCACGCCGACGTTCACCGCGACGCCGGACGGGACCTCGGTCACCTCCGAGCCGCCCGCGAGCACCGGCGCTCCGGCCACCGCCACGCACGCGCCGCCACCGGCCACCTCCACCGCCCGCTACGACAGCACCCCACCGCCGGCCACCGCCTCGGTCAGCGCGCCCGCCGAACCGTCGGACGAACCCTCGTCCCTGGTGAGCGCGAGCGACTAGCCGCCTCCCGTCCCGGCCGCCCGCGCCTGCCCTCGGCATGCCCGAAACACCAGAACAAACGGGGAATCACGTGACATACATCCGACCGAGCCGATCGAGCAGGCCGGACCGGCCTCCGGCCCCGCTGGCGGCCCCGGCACCCCGGCGCACCCCGCTGCGGGCGGCCGCGGCCGCGGACGGGGAGCCCGTCCTGGACGTGGCCGTGCCGGTGTTCAACGAGGAGAAGGACCTGGAGCCCAACGTCCGGCGGCTGCACACGCACCTGCGGGACACCTTCCCCTACCCGTTCCGGATCACCATCGCCGACAACGCGAGCACCGACCGCACCCCGGCCATCGCCGCCCGGCTGGCCGCCGAGCTCCCCGAGGTGAGCTCGCTGCGGCTGCCCCGGAAAGGCCGCGGCCGGGCCCTCAGGGCCGCCTGGTCCGGGTCCCGGGCGCCCGTGCTGGCGTACCTCGACGTGGACCTGTCCACCGGGCTCGCCGCGCTGCTGCCGCTGGTCGCCCCGCTGATCTCGGGCCACTCCGACCTGGCCATCGGCACCCGGCTGGCGCCCGGCGCGCGGGTGGTGCGCGGAACCAAGCGCGAGGTCATATCCCGCTGCTACAACGTGCTGCTGCGGTGCACGCTCGCCGTCGGGTTCTCCGACGCCCAGTGCGGGTTCAAGGCGGTCCGGCGGGAGACCGCCGAGCGGCTGCTGCCGCTGGTGCGGGACGGGGAGTGGTTCTTCGACACCGAACTGCTGGTGCTCGCCGAGCGGGCGGGCCTGAGGATCCACGAGGTGCCGGTGGACTGGGTCGACGACCCGGACAGCAGCGTCGACATCCTCGCCACCGCGCTCGCGGACCTGCGCGGCATCGCCCGGATGCGGCGCACCCTGGCCCGCCGCCGGCCCGGGCCGGTGGTCCGGTGACCGCGACCCTGCCCCACATACGCCCCGCCGCCCCCGGCTCCGCGCCCGACTCCCGGCTGCGGGCCGCCGCCCGCCGGCACGGGCCCGTGCTCGCCGTGTTCGGCACGCTGAAGCTGACCGGTTTCTGCTCCTTCCTGTACCTGCTGTCCTCCGCCGGCGACTACCGCGGCAAGCACCCCCGGTTCGGCGGCGGAGCGCACGCCTGGGACGTGCTGGCCACCTGGGACGGCTGGTGGTACCAGCAGATCGCGCTGCACGGCTACGACCCGAAACTCGTCCCGGTCCCGGGCGCCACCGGCCTGATCACGCTGGAGGGCAACTCGGCGGCGTTCTTCCCGCTGTACCCGGCCCTGATCCGGCTGACCTCCGCGGTCACCGGCCTCGGCTCCTACGGCGCCGGGCTGCTGGTCTCGATCCTCGCCTCCTTCGCCGCCGCCCTCGGCATCTACGCCGTCGCCGAGCGCTTCGGCGGCCGGCGGGCCGGGCTCGCGGCGGCCGGGCTCTGGGCGGTGTGGCCGGGCTCCGGCGTGGAGTGGGCGGTCTACTCCGACTCCCTCTACGTGGCCCTGGCCGCCTGGGCCTGCCACGCCATCCTCACCCGCCGCTGGCTCACCGCCGGGGTGCTCACCTTCGCGGCCGGCCTCAACCGGCCCACGGCCGCCGCGCTGATCGCCGCGCTCGGCGTGGCCGCGCTGCTCTCCCTGCGCCGCCGCGAGGACGGCGCGCTGCGCCCCCTGCTCGCCACGGCCCTGGCCCCGCTGGGGCTGCTCGGCTATCTGCTCTGGGTCGGCAACGAGATGGGCGACCTCGGCGGCTACTTCAAGCTCCAGTCGGGCGCCTGGGCACACCGGTTCGACTACGGCAAGCAGACCTGGGACGTGCTGACGTCCGTCCCCGTGGGCAAGTTCGACTACCTCTTCGCGTACCCCTTCGCGGACGTCATCTCGGTCGGCGTCATCCTGCTCGCCTGCGCCCTGCTCCCCCTGCTGCTGCGACTGCGCCCGCCGGCGGTGCTGATCCTCTACACCGTCCTCACCCTGGCCCTGGTCCTCGGCAGCCAGCAGATCGTCGCCAACATCTCCCGCTACCTGCTCCCCTGCTTCCCCCTCTTCCTCCCCCTCGCGGTCGCCATGCGCCGCCTGAGCCTGCCCGTCCAGTACACCCTGCTGACCATCGCGGCCCTGGCCTCCGGCTCGTACGCGGGGTACGCGCTGTTCGAACTGGGGGTGCCGTGATCCCGCCGGGCGGGGGCGGGGAGATCCGCTGACGGGTCACGACGCCTCCGCCTCCGAAGCCTGTCGAGGGGGGACGGACACGTGGGCGTCAGCCGGGGCCGGGGCGGCCAGCGCCCGTGTCCGCAGCCAGCCGGCCGAGCCCACGACGAAGGCGACGGCACCTCCGGCGAGGATGCCCCGGCGGGCCCCGTCGGCAGGAGCGAGCCCGGTCAGGGCGAAGCCCACCGCCACCGCGCTCTGCAGCGTCGCGCCGTAAGCGGCACCAACGCGTCCGCGCACCTCCTGCGGGCAGTCGGCCATGACATGGGTCCGTAGCGCCACGTTCTGCACCGCGTTGGCCATGCCGCCGCAGAGGGAGGCCGCCAGCATCACGGGGCGGCCTATGCCAGGCTGTCCCGCCATGCCCTGTGGAGGTCCGCGAAGCGGCCCGTTCCCTTGATCAGGTCGGCCGGGGGGCCGTCCTCGACGATGCGGCCGTGTTCCATCACCAGGACCCGGTCCGCGATCTCCACGGTGGACAGCCGGTGGGCGATCACCACGGCGGTACGGCCCCGCAGCACGGTCGCCATGGCCCGCTGCACCGCCCGCTCCCCCGGCACGTCCAGCGAGCTGGTCGCCTCGTCCAGGATCAGCACCGCCGGGTCGGCGAGCAGCGCCCGGGCGAAGGCGACCAGTTGGCGCTGTCCGGCGGAGATGCGGCCGCCGCGCTTGCGGACGTCGGTGTCGTAGCCGTCGGGCAGCGCGCTGATGAACTCGTGCGCGCCGATCGCCTTCGCGGCCCGCTCGATCTCCTCGCGGGTGGCGTCGGGCCGGCCGATCGCGATGTTGTCGGCGACCGTGCCGGAGAACAGGAACGCCTCCTGCGTCACCATGACCACCCCGCGCCGCAGTTCGGGCACGGGCAGCTCGCGCAGGTCCACGCCGTCCAGCAGCACGCGCCCGGCCGAGGGGTCGTAGAACCGGGCCAGCAGCTTGGCCAGGGTCGACTTGCCGGCGCCGGTGGAGCCGACGACGGCGACCGTCTGCCCGGCCGGCAGGGTCAGGTCGAAGCGGGGCAGCACCTCGCCGCCGGTGCGGTAGGCGAAGCGGACTCCGTCGAAGACCACCTCGCGGCCCGGGAGGTCGCCGTCGAGGGGCGGGAGTTCGCGGGGGTGGGACGGTTCCGGCACGGACGGGGTCTGGGCCAGCAGGCCGGCGATCTTCTCCAGGGAGGCGGCTGCCGACTGGTAGGAGTTCAGGAACATGCCGAGCCGGTCGATCGGGTCGTACAGCCGGCGCAGATACAGCACCGACGCCGCCAGCACACCCAGCTCCAGCGAACCGGAGGCCACCCGGTAGGCGCCCCAGAGCACGATCGCCGCGACCGCCGTGTTGGCCACCAGCCGGGAGCCGACCACGTAGCGGGCCATCTCCAGCAGCGCGTCCCCGTTCACGCGCTCGTGCCGCGTGTTCAGCACCGCGAACTCGGCGTCGTTCACGGCCTCCCGGCGGAAGGCGCGCACCGGCCGGATGCCGTTCATCGTCTCCACGAACTTCACGATCACCGCCGCGATCGCCGTGGACCGCACCCGGTACACCCGCCCCGCGCGCCGCCGGTAGAGCCGGACCAGCAGGTACAGCGGCACGAAGGAGGCCACCGCGACCGCGCCGAGGCCGAGGTCCAGCCAGAGCAGCAGCGCCGAGATGTAGACGAAGGACAGGATGACGGTCACCAGCTCCTGCAGCCCCTCGTCGAGGAGTTCGCGCAGCGACTCCACGTCCGTGGTGGAGCGGGAGATCAGCCGGCCGGAGGTGTACCGCTCGTGGAAGTCGACGCTCAGCGCCTGCGCGTGCCGGAAGATCCGGCCCCTGAGGTCCAGCAGCACGTCCTGGCTGACCCGGGCGGAGGTCTCGATGAACGCGAACTGCAGCGCGCCGGAGGCGAGCGCGCACAGCAGATAGCCGGCGGCCACCGCGAACAGCGGGCCGTGCCGGTGCTCCCGGAACGCCGGTACGGCGCTGTCGAGGGCGTACGCCACCAGCAGCGGGCCCGCCTGGACCGCCGCCTGCTGGAGGAGCAGCAGGAGCGTGGTCAGCGCGACCCGGCCCTTCATGGGCGCGAGGAGGGAGCGCAGCAGGGCGGCCGTGGCGCCGGGCGGGCTGGGCAGCAGGTCCCGGTCGACGTGGTCGCCCGCCTCGCCGTCACCGTCCGGGCGGGCCGGTTCGTCGTCGTCGGCGACGGCGGGGGTGGAGGTCGTGCTGGTCAACGGGTGTCCTCCTGTTCCCCGGACATCAGGTGGGCGTACTCGGGGTTGTGGCGCAGCAGTTCCTGGTGGGTGCCGACGGCGGCGATCCGGCCGCCGGAGAGCAGGGCGACCCGGTCGGCGAGCAGCACGGTGGAGGGGCGGTGGGCCACGATCAGCGCGGTGGTGTCGGCGAGGACCCGGCGCAGGGCGGCCTCCACGGCGGCCTCCGTGTGCACGTCCAGGGCGGACAGCGGGTCGTCCAGCACCAGGAACTCCGGTCTGCCGACCACCGCGCGGGCCAGTGCGAGCCGCTGGCGCTGGCCGCCGGAGAGGCTGAGGCCCTGTTCGCCCACCCGGGTGTCGGTGCCCTGCGGGAGCGCGTGCGCGAAGTCGGCCTGCGCGATGGCGAGGGCCCGGGCCAGCTCCGGCTGTCCGGCGTCGTCGGGGGCGCCCATGAGCACGTTCTCGCCGACGCTCGCGGAGAAGAGGGTGGGTTCCTCGAAGGCCACGGCGACCTTGGTGCGCAGTTCCTCCCGGGACATGGCCGTGATGTCGACGCCGTCCAGGGTGATCCGGCCGGAGGTGACCTCGTGCAGTCGCGGCACGAGCGCGGTGAGCGTCGTCTTCCCGCTGCCGGTGGCGCCGACGAGGGCCATGGACTCGCCGGGGCGGATGTGCAGGTCGATGCGGGTGAGGAGGGGCGGGGAGTCGGCGGGTGCGTCGGGGTAGCGGAAGGAGACGTCCTCGAAGCGGAGGCCCCGGGACTCCCGCGCAGGCGCCCGGGCGTCCCCGGCGTCCCGCGCGCGCGGCCCGGCGTCCCGGCCTCCTCCCCGGTCCTCCGGCGCCTCGTCCATCACCTCGAAGTACCGCTCGGTCGCGGTCGCCGCCTCCTGGCTCATCGCCAGCAGGAACCCGATGGAGTCGACGGGCCAGCGCAGGGCGAGTGCCGTGCTCAGGAAGGCGACCAGCGTGCCCGCGGACAGGTCCCCGTCGGCCACCCGCACCGCGCCCAGCACCAGCGCCGTGCCGATCGCCACCTCCGGGAGGGTGACGATGACCCCCCAGATGGTGGCCAGCAGCCGCGCCTTGCGCAGTTCCGTGCCCCGCAGCCGGCCGGACAGCTCACGGAACGCGCGGGCCTGGCTGCGGTGGCGGCCGAAGCCCTTGACGACCCGGATGCCGAGCACGCTCTCCTCGACGACCGTCGTCAGGTCGCCGACCTGGTCCTGGGCGCGCCGCGCCACCTGCGCGTACCGCCGTTCGAAGATCACGCAGGTCCACATCACGGGGACGGCGGGCCCCAGGATGACCAGTCCCAGCACCCAGTCCTGGAGCAGCATGACGACCACGCCGACGAGAATGGTGACGCCGTTGACCAGCAGGAACGTCAGCGGGAAGGCGAGGAACATACGCAGCAGCATCAGGTCGGTCGTGCCCCGGGAGAGCAGTTGGCCCGACGCCCAGCGGTCGTGGAAGGCGACCGGCAGCCGTTGCAGCCGCCGGTACAGGTCCGCCCGCATCTCCGCCTCGACGTGCGACAGCGGCCGGGCCACCAGCCAGCGCCGTATGCCGAACAGGACCGCCTCGGCGACGCCGAGCAGCAGCAGGCACAGCGCGCCGAGCCACACGCCCGCCGGGTCGCGGTCGGCCACCGGGCCGTCGACCATCCACTTCAGGACCAGCGGGATCACCAGTCCGGTGCAGGAGGCGACGACCGCGACGAAGGCGGCGGTGAACAGCCGCGCGCGTACCGGGCGGACGTACGGCCACAGCCGGAGCAGGGTGCGCACGGCGGAACGGTCGGTGGTTGCACGTGTCGTGGGCATCACTCGCGAGCGTACGGACCGCCACTGACAACGCCCACCGAGTTTTGGCCCAAGCCCCCGCGCGGACAGGCTCGTGGAGGCGTCGGCGCGCTCGTGGTCTACGGCGTCCACGGCGCCGCCGTCCGCACACGGCCCACGACGCGGACCGGGTGGCGGTCATGGAGGACGGCCGGCTGACCGAACCGGGCGGGCGCGAGGGGCGGGTGGCGGCGGGCGGGACGTACGACGGACCGCCCCGGACCCCGGAACCACGGCACACCGCCCCGGCGGCCGTGAAGCACGACGGCCGGCCGTCTGCGGGAAAGCCGACGGCCGGCCGTACGGACGCGGGGTGCCTAGGGTGCGACCGGGTCGCCGTCCCCGAGTTGCAGCCACCACACGTCGTCGTCGCGGGTGAGCAGCACCTCCTGTCGCCGCCCGTCGCCGAAGCGCAGTTCTACGGCGGCCAGGTACGGCACCACGGGGTCCCGCACCAGTGCGTCGACCGGTTCGCCGGCCTGTGCGCCGTACCGGCTGATCAGCTGCCGTGCGGCCCGTTCCCGGCCGGTGTACCAGGGGGCTCCGAGGCGGGCCAGGTCGGTGGCGTCCCCGGCCGCGAGGCGCTGGACGTACACCTTCAGGAGCGGATCGACGTCACCGGCCAGTTCCCCCGCCTCGGGGTACTCCGACTTCACGGCGTGGACGCTGACGTTCACCGCCGGCGTCTTCCGCAGGGCGTACGGCGCGGGGTCGCGCAGGAGCCACCAGGTGCCGGCGGCCGCCGCCAGGACGACGGCGACCGTCGCGGCGACCGTTGCGAGGCGGCGCCTTCCGGCCGGGGCGGCCATCAGTACCACCCCGGAACGACGTGGAAGATGTCGGCCCAGGTGCCCCGCTGGCTGTTGATGTAGACGTCGAGGCGCTGGTTCAGGCGGTTGTTGTTGTGCGCGCTGACGTACGCCTTGCCGCCCGACATCTTCGTGATGACGCCCGCGTGGTCCCAGCCGCCCTTGCCGCCCCAGTTGAACAGCACGATGTCACCGACCTTGGCGTAACTCTGCTTGGTCTCGGTGTTGATCGCGCCGTCGCTGTGGCGGAGCAGGAAGGTGTGCATCTTGTCGGCGACCGTCCAGGTGTAGGAGTTCGTGTAGTAGTACACGCCGTGCGGGGCCAGGTGCCCGACCCGCCACCAGTTGTCCGCGCTCTTCTTGTCCTTGTTCACTCCCTTCATGCGCATGCCGCCGCCGTAGTACAGCGCCTTGGAGGCGAAGTTGGTGCAGTCCTGGCTGTACTGGGCCCGGTCGTTCCAGTGGTCCCTCGCCCACTTCGCCGTGCCGCCGGCGTTGATGGTGGCGTACGGCGTGATCTGCGACGCGTAGGACGAGTACGCGCTCGGGGCGGCGGCGACCGTCCGGGTGGCCTGCGTGGTGCCGCTGTCGTTCTCCACGGTCCCGTAGGTGACGGCCCCGAGGGCGCGGTCGTCCTTGGCCAGCTGCTGTTCGTACTGCTCGGCGTTCGTCCTGCCGCGCAGGACCGGGGTGTCCCCGCCGGAGAACGTGTAGCGGACCGTCGTCTCGGTGGTCTCCGGGTCGGAGGGCGCGTCGGCCAGGGTCTTCTGCTGGCCGACCGTCGTGCGGACGGTCACCGTCCCGTCGGCGGAGGGCAGCAGCAGCGCGTCGGAGAGGTCGGTGGTGATCGACGTGTACGTCAGCCCGTTCGCCTTCAGGGAGTCGCGGCTGTCGATCAGCCAGGACTCCTCCGCCTTGAGCAGCGCGGTGTACATGGCGGCGTGCGGACGTCCGTCGACCGCCGCCGCGGCACTGCCCTTCGCTCCGGTCGTCAGGGCGGCGGCGGAGTCCAGGTATTCGCGGACCGCCTGCGTGTAGACGGTGCCGTCGAGCGGGGCGCCGACCGGCTCGACGGCGGCGCTGGTGACGGCGTCGCTCGTGCCGTAGGCGCTGGAGGCGCCGACCCGGAAGGTGTACGAGGCCCCGTTGGTGAGGCCGGTGAACACGGCGTCGGTGCCGTGGGTGGTGTGCCGGGCGACCTCGGCGCCGGAGGAGTCGAGGGCGGTCACCTCGTAGGTGAGGACGGTGTCGTTGTAGCCGCTGTCCTCGCCGGCCCCCCAGGTGACCAGGGCGCCCTGGTCCGCGGCCCGGGCGTGGACCGCCACGGGCGGGGAGGGCGGGGTGGCCGCCTCGTACTCGGCCGTGAGGGTGGCCGAGGTGAAGCTGATGCCGGCCGTGCCCGGGGCGTCCTCGGCCCGGCGCAGCACCAGGCCGTTGTTGGCGTTCGCTCCGTCGGTCCAGCCCGTGACCAGGCCGGTGACGTCGATGGTCCAGGGCGCGCCGGCCGTCAGATTGGCCTCCGGCGCCGTGACGGCGTCCAGCTGGCTGCCGGTGCCGGTGGTGGCCCAGGCCCCGTTGAGGGCGTGCACGTCCAGGTCGGGTGTCGTCGCGGCCGACTGGAGGGTGAGCTGGGCCTTGGTCACGCGGGCGCCGGCGGGGATCTTCGACACGTCGGCCTTGAGGTAGGTGCGCCAGTTCCTGCCCGAGACGCTGCCGGCCTTCAGGGCCGTGCCGGTCTCCCCGACGCAGGTGTCGGAGTCGGTGCAGACGGTGGCCTTGGTGAGCGGCAGGTCCACCGAGGAGGTGGCGGTCACCCGGTCGGGTTCCGCGCCGGTCCCGGCGCTGATCGGGGTCCGCTCGGTCCACGCGGAGCACTTGCCCGCGTAGCAGGCCCGCATCGACCAGTCGAACGGGCCGCCGGAGGTGAGCCGGTCGGCGGGGATCTGGAAGCCGGCCCGTTCCCCGTCGGCGACGAGCTGGGTGCCCAGGGTCTGGGTGCCGGTGGCGTTGCCGAGGCGGAACTGTGCCTCGACCATGCCGCCGCCCGGCGAGGTGACGACGCCCGTGACGAGCGGCGAGGCGGTGTCCGTCGCGCCGGCCTGGAGCTGGGTGGGCAGGTCGGCGGGCTGCACGGCGGTGGCGTCGACGCGGAAGGGCTTCCAGTCGGACCAGGCGGAGGTGTCGATCCCGTCACCCGTGCGGGCGCGCATCCGCAGGTGGCTGCCGTCGGGCACGGCCGACGCGGTGGGGATCTGCGTGGTGGCGACGGTGCCCGGCGCGAACGCGGCGGTCTTGCCCGTCCAGGTGTACGTGGTGTCGGCGAACGCGGGATCCGGCTGGACCTGGAACTCCGTCACCAGGCCGGAGTCGGCGTCGGCGTCGCCCACCTTGGCCTGGAGGGTGGGTGTCAGGGACCCGGCGGTGGTCAGGGTGGTGTCCGTCTTGAGCGGGCCGACGTCGAGCGAGGCCGGGACCGTGGGGGCGGAGTTGTAGGTGACGATCAGCGACGGCTCGGTGGCCGCGTCGTGTGATCCGTCGACGTAGTTGGCGGAGCGGTAGCGGCGCCAGGTGAGGGGGTCGGTCTCGTCCACGGCGGCGAGGCGCACGCCGTAGTTGGGCTGGCCGTCGGCCCACGCCTGGGCGATGCCGTCGACGTCCCACGACACCTGCCCGGCGGGGCAGGCGGAGCTGTAGCCCTTCGCCGCCGTCGAGACGGGGGCGGAGACGGTGCTCGTGCCCGGCTGGCTGCCCCAGGTGATGGCGGAGGGGTCCCAGTCGCTCGTGACGCGCCGGACCTGGATGCCGGAGTTGTTCGTCGAGCAGGAGGACGACCAGTGCGAGTACAGGCGCAGGTCGGCGTCGACGACGTGCTTGCCGAGGAACCGGGCGGCGTCGAACTTGAGGTAGGAGCGGGCGCGTTCGGTCCCGTTGTACGTGCCCGCCTTCAGCTCGGTCGAACCGCGCTGGGACGTCGGATAGTCGTCGTCCTGGATCCAGGTGTCCGTGAGCGGGCCGAGCAGCGTGTTGGTCGGGTCGACGGTGACCGGGTACCTGACGGCGGGGTCGGCGAGGAACGACGTGTCCGGCTTGAGCACCAGGGTCTGGCCGTCGGTGCCGCCCTCGACGGAGACGTCCACGTCGGTGACCTTCGCCGGTTCGCCGGAGGCCTGACCCTGTCCGGCTCCCCACATGACGGGGACGGGGGCGGTGGCGACCTTCCGGCCGCTGTCGCTCTCCCACAGCAGCCGCTCGTCGGCGGTCTCACGGAGCTTGAGGCCCTCGGCGGCCACGGGGATCCGCAGCTCCATGTCGTCCTTGGGGCGCTCCTTCAGCACGAGCTGGTGCGAGAAGCCCTCCGGCAGCGCGGTGACCACCAGGTCCTCGCCCGGCCGGACCTCGCTGTAGACGGCGGTGTTGCCCTTGATCTCGGGCTCGGGGAGGGTGCCGTCCCAGCTGATGCCGAGGGTCTTGTCCCCCTCGTCGACCTCGGCGAGCGGGCCCTCGCCGCCGTCGGAGATGCGGATGTCGGCCGCGGCCTGCCGGGGTTCGATGCCGCCGTCGCGGCGGACGAGGGTGGTGTCCAGGTCGTGCCAGGCGCCGTCGTCGTCCTTGACGCGGACCGGTCCGGTGGCCGCCTCCACGGTCACGGACCCGTCGGGGTTGACGTACGTCGTGGAGCTCTCGGTGCGCAGGGCCGTGACCTCGACGCGTTCCCCCGTCGCGGCGGCGCGCCTGCGCGCGTCGCCCGTCGCCGCGTCGCCGTCGTCGTCGGACGCGGCCGTCGCCGTCGCCACCGGGGTGACGGCCTCGACGGCGTCCCGGTGGGCGGGAAGGGCGAGACCGGCCGTCACGACACCGGCCATGGCGTACGCGGCGTAGACCAGGAAGCGGCTGCTCCCGGGTCTGTGGCGTCTTCTCATGTACAAGATCCTTGCTTTACACGTACTTGGCAAAATTCAAAGGATCTTCACATACAGATCTGGTCATGTCCATGGCCTAAAACCGCCCACCTCGCGGGCCACCCCCGTCCGACCTCCCGTCACTTGCGCGAAGAGTCCGCATACCGAACATGAACATCCGGTCAACGGACCATTTCTGGCCAAATTCCTGACGCGGTCCTGACAGATGGGGAGATCTCCTGCCACTCTTCCCAGGCCGACTCACAGCAACCCCACAGTTACTGCGCGTCTGTACGAGCCGGCTCCGCACCCGCACGTGGCTTTGGCGTAACGCACGTAACGCCCTGTTCTGCCCGGACGTCCCAACTCACCGTCCGGTCTCCCCTGGCCGCGCGACCCGCGGTCACGCAGAAGGAGTCAGTGTTGAGAACCCACCTCTCTCGCGGACGCACCTCCCACACCCCGCACCGCCCCGCCACGCACCGCCGCACCGCCGCCGTCGCCCTCACCGGTGTCGCCGCCCTGATCGCCGTCGCCGTCCAGTCCGGCACGGCCGGCGCCGCACCGGCGAAGCCGCAGGCGGGCAAGGCCGATCCGGCCCACGCCGCGGTCCGGCTCACCCCTTCCCAGCGCGCCGAGCTGATCCGCGACGCCGACGCCGGCAAGGCCGCCGCGGCCCGGCAGATCGGCCTCGGCGCGAAGGAGAAGCTCGTCGTCAAGGACGTCGTCAAGGACGGCGACGGCACCCTGCACACGCGGTACGAGCGGACGTACGCGGGCCTGCCCGTGCTCGGCGGCGACCTGGTCGTGACCACCGCCAGGTCGGGCAAGACGATGGACGTCGTCCGGGCCACGAACGCCACACTGAAGGTCGCCGGTCTCACCCCCGCCGTGTCGAAGGCCGCCGCCGAGCAGCAGGCCGTGCGGCGGGCGAAGGCCCTCGGCGGGACCCGGCCGGCCGCGGACAGCGTCCGCAGGGTGATCTGGGCGGCCACCGGCAAGCCCGTGCCGGCGTACGAGACGGTGGTCGGCGGGCTCCAGGACGACGGCACCCCGAACCAGCTGCACGTCATCACCGACGCGGCCACCGGCAAGAAGCTCTTCGAGTACCAGGGCGTCAAGAACGGCATAGGCAACACCCAGTACAGCGGGCAGGTCACGCTGACCACGACCCAGTCGGGCTCGACCTACACGCTCACCGACGGGGCACGCGGCGGCCACAAGACGTACAACCTGAACAGGGGCACCTCCGGCACCGGCACCCTGTTCTCGCAGACCAGCGACACCTGGGGCAACGGGACCACCTCGAACGCGGCGACCGCGGGCGCCGACGCCCACTACGGTGCCGCGCTCACGTGGGACTTCTACAAGAGCACGTTCGGCCGCAGCGGCATCAAGAACAACGGCGTCGGCGCCTACTCCCGCGTGCACTACGGCAACGCGTACGTGAACGCGTTCTGGGACGACAGCTGCTTCTGCATGACCTACGGCGACGGCTCCGGCAACACCAAGCCGCTCACCTCGATCGACGTCGCCGGCCACGAGATGAGCCACGGCGTCACCTCGTCCACCGCCAACCTCAACTACAGCGGTGAGTCCGGCGGCCTGAACGAGGCGACCAGCGACATCATGGCCGCCGGCGTGGAGTTCTACGCGAACAACGCCACCGACCCCGGTGACTACCTGGTCGGCGAGAAGATCAACATCAACGGCAACGGCACCCCGCTGCGCTACATGGACAAGCCCAGCAAGGACGGCGCGTCCAAGGACAACTGGTACTCGGGCATCGGCGGCGTGGACGTCCACTACTCGTCCGGCCCGGCGAACCACTTCTTCTACCTGCTGAGCGAGGGCAGCGGCGCCAAGGTCGTCAACGGCGTCAGCTACAACTCGCCGACGGCGGACGGACTTCCGGTCACCGGCATCGGCCGGGACAAGGCGCTGCAGATCTGGTACCGGGCGCTGACGACCAAGTGGACGTCCACCACCAACTACGCGGGCGCCCGCACCGGCACCCTGGCCGCGGCCGGCGAGCTGTACGGCACCTCCAGCGCCGAGTACAAGGCGGTGCAGGACGCCTGGGCGGGCGTCGGGGTCGGCTCGCGCTCCGGCGGCGGGGGCGGCGGCGGTACGTCGTACGAGAGCACCACGCCGGTGTCGGTGCCGGACAACGGGCCCGCCGTCACCTCCGCCATCACCGTCTCCGGCCGCACCGGGAACGCGCCGGGCAACCTCCAGGTGAGCGTCGACATCACCCACACCTGGCGGGGCGACCTGGTGATCGACCTCGTCGGCCCGTCGGGCACCGCCTACCGGCTGAAGAACTTCAGTTCCTCGGACTCGGCGGACGACGTGAACGAGACGTACACGGTCAACGCCTCGGCCGAACCCGCCAACGGCACGTGGAAACTGCGGGTACAGGATCAAGCCACCTACGACACCGGAACGATCAACGGCTGGAAGCTGACCTTCCCGTAAACCGCATGCCACGGGCCCGGGATCACGGCGCTGTCCGAGGGTGGAGCATCCTCGGGCGGCGTCCGTTCACCTTGCTGAAACGTTCACCGACCAATCGACTTTCAGCCAACATCACTTCAGGGTCCTGACATGTACGCGGCGCTGATGTCACTCTCTCTCCACCCGCCGCAGAACTTCACCACCCCACACAGCCGGCCAGTAACCCCACGCTGACCGGACTCCCCACCCGAAGGAGCTTCTGTGAGCCCCCTCTACGCGCCTCGTCAGCGCACGACTCTGGCCATCGCCACCGCTGTCGCGGCCGGAGCCCTCCTCGCCACCGGTGTGACCACCAGCGCCTCCGCCCAGCCGACGGCCAAGCCCCTCGCGGCGGCCCCGACCCAGCTGTCCGCGGCAGCCCGCACCACGCTGCTCCAGCACGCCCAGGCCGACGCGGCCGGCACCGCGCACGCGATAGGCCTCGGCGCCAAGGAGAAGCTCGTCGTCAAGGACGTCGTCAAGGACACCGACGGCACCCTGCACACCCGCTACGAGCGCACCTACGCCGGCCTGCCCGTGCTCGGCGGCGACCTGATCGTCCACACCGCCAAGTCCGGCAAGACGCAGGGCGTCACCAAGGCGGCCAAGTCGGCCATCAGAATCTCCTCGCTCAAGCCGCAGATCACCGCGGCCAAGGCCGAGAAGCAGGCATTGTCCGCCGCCAGGACGCTGGGCTCCGCCAAGACCGCCGCGGACGGCGCCCGCAAGGTCGTCTGGGCCGGCTCCGGCAAGCCCGTCCTCGCCTACGAGACCGTCGTCGGCGGCTTCCAGGACGACGGCACCCCGAACCAGCTGCACGTCATCACCGACGCGGCCACCGGCAAGAAGCTCTACGAGTACCAGGGCATCGAGAACGCGACCGGCAAGACGCTGTACTCCGGCACGGTCACCCTCAACTCCGTGCAGTCGGGCTCGACGTACCAGCTCACCGACAGCGCGCGGGGCAACCACAAGACCTACAACCTGGCCCGCAGGACGTCCGGCACGGGCACCCTGGTGGCCAACTCGACCAACGTCTTCGGCACCGGCACCGCCTCCACCTCCTCCTCCGACCAGACGGCGGCCGCCGACGCCGCCTACGGCGCGGCCGAGACGTGGGACTTCTACAAGAGCACGTTCGGCCGCAGCGGCATCAAGAACAACGGCGTCGGCGCCTACTCCCGCGTCCACTACGGCAACGCCTACGTGAACGCGTTCTGGGACGACAGCTGCTTCTGCATGACCTACGGCGACGGCTCCGGCAACGCCGACCCGCTGACCGCGCTGGACGTCGCCGGCCACGAGATGAGCCACGGCGTCACCTCGAACACCGCGGGCCTCAACTACTCCGGTGAGTCCGGCGGCCTGAACGAGGCCACCAGCGACATCTTCGGCACCGGTGTGGAATTCTTCGCGAACAACGCGTCCGACAAGGGCGACTACCTCATCGGCGAGAAGATCGACATCAACGGCGACGGCACCCCGCTGCGCTACATGGACAAGCCCAGCAAGGACGGCGGCTCGGCCGACTACTGGTCCTCCTCCGTCGGCAACAAGGACGTCCACTACTCCTCGGGCGTCGCGAACCACTTCTTCTACCTCCTCTCCGAGGGCAGCGGTTCGAAGACGATCAACGGCGTGACCTACAACTCGCCGACGTACAACGGCTCCACGGTCACCGGCATCGGCCGCGCCAAGGCGCTGCAGATCTGGTACAAGGCGCTGACCACGTACATGACCTCGACGACCAACTACAAGGCCGCCCGCACGGCGACCCTGAACGCGGCGTCCGCCCTGTACGGCTCCACCAGCACCGAGTACAAGGCGGTCGCGGCCGCCTGGTCGGCGGTCAACGTCGCCTAGCGACACCCGGCTCGTGGTGAGGGGCGGCACCCGGGAGAGGACTCTCCCGGGTGCCGCCCCTACCCTTGTGACCCATGTCCTCGGCCCCCTTCACCTACGAGCCGGTAGGCGCAACCCGCGACGATCTGTCGTACTGCCCGCCCGGCTTCCATCCCCTGCTCGTCCGCACCCGCCTCGGCGAGGGCCGGCCGGTCTTCCAGCGCGCGGCCGAGGCGGTCATGACCTGGGAGATGCACCGCGAACTGGGGGTGGGCATCGACGCCACCGCCGACCGCGCGGCCCCCGGCGTCGACGTCACCGTCACCCTCGCCGGCCTCGTCAAGGCCCCCTGCCGCGTCGTCTGGACAGCGGAGGAACCCCGCCGTGCCGGCTGGGCCTACGGCACCCTCCAGGGCCACCCCGAGTGCGGCGAGGAAGCCTTCGTGGTCGACCGCACCGGCGACGGCACCGTCTGGCTGACGGTGGCGGCGTTCAGCAAGGGCGCCAAGTGGTACGCCCGGGCGGGAGGCCCGGCCACGCGCGGCTTGCAGCACGCGTACGCCCGCAGGTGCGGGGCGGTGCTGAGGAGGCTGTGCGCGGATGTACCGGAGGCATGACGCCGGATTCCGGCCGTCTGCCTCAGCGACCCCGTGCCCCGCGTTGCGATCCAGAACGCCCTGATGTGAAGATCCGGCTGTGGATGAACACGGGGGGAACGCCGTTTCGGTGGCACGAACGCCCAGGTCACGGCTGTACGACTACGTGGACGCGGACCGCGTCGACCAGCGGCACACGACCGCGCCGGTGAGGTCGGAGGACACCGCTCCGCAGAAGCGTGCGGTCGACGCCGCCGATGCCCTGGAGGCGCGTGAGCGCAGGCGCCGGGAGTTCGCTGTCCTGCTGGGTGAGTTCCGGCGTACGGCCGTGCTGGTGCCGGTGGACGAGGACGACGCTCCCCTGACGGCGGACTTCGGCGGTGTCCGCTGGGTCTACGCCTTCTCCCATGAGCATGCCCTGGCCTGTTTCGCGGTGGCGCGGGGCGAGGGCGGCCGGGAGTGGGCCTATCAGCGGTGGCTGGGGGCCCGTTTGCTGGACGCGGTGGTGCCGGCGGTGGGTGTGCCGTGTGGGGTGGCGCTGGACTGCGCGGACGGGGACGACGGCATGGTCTTTCCTCCGGTGCGGGGGATCGTGCCGGACGCGGTGGCGGTGGACGTGGAGGGTGTGACGGGGGATGAGCGGTGAGCGGTGAGGATCTGGCGGCGCAGGGGCTCGGCCTGATCGCCAAGGGGCTGACGGATGCGCTGGGCGAGTTGAAGGAGCTGGGTGGTTTCGGCACGTCCGGGGCGGGCCGCGGTTTCGGTGAGATCGCGCTGTCGGGCCTGGAGCTGGGTCATGAGGGTTTGACGGGTGATTTCACGTCGTTCTGCGAGCGCTGGGAGTGGGGGGTTCGGGCGCTGATCGCCGAGGGCAACGGGTTCGCGGAGAAGACGGGGCTGGCGGCGGGGACGTACTACGAGACCGACAAGTACGTCGAGGGCACGGTGAAGGTCGTGGAGAACGCGGCCGTCGGCAACCCGTACGCCTCGGAGAAGGACGTCGAGAAGATGGGCTACGGCGACATCGCCAAGTCGGGTGCGTACGGCGGTGACGTCGACTACAGCGGGGAGTCCTTTGAGAAGGCGTGGGCGAACAGCAAGGAGGGCTGGAAGACGGCCGCGGACGATGTGATGACCTCGCACACCATCGGACCGGTGCCGGGCGTGGGTGTGGGCGACCTGGTCGGTGACGCGGACGCCGGGCAGTCGGGCGGTGAGGGCTGATGGGCATCGGGGATGTCACCAATGCCCTGCTGGGCGGTGCCGAGAACCTCTACGACAAGGGGAAGAAGAAGCTCGGTGAGGGCGTCGACTGGGCCACGGACAAGGTCGGCGACAAGCTGGACGAGTACGGGCTGCACGAGTGGGCCGACGTGGTGGAGGACTGGGGCGACGGCATCGCCTCCGACCTGGGCGCGACCCCCGGCGAGCAGCAGCTCGGCCAGAGCGAGGAAGCCAACGAACTCATCTACGGCGACCCGGCGAAGATCCGGGAGAGTGTCAAGCACCTGCGGGACTTCCACGGCGCGTTCGACAAGGTCGGCCAGGGCCTGAAGAAGGTCGACTCCTCCGGCTGGAAGGGCGAGGGCGGTGACGCCTTCCGCGCCAAGTTCGGCGTCCACCCCGCCAAGTGGGCGCAGGCGGCCGAGGCCTGCAAGACAGCCGCGGCTGCCTTGGATGCGTATGCCGACACCGTGAAGTGGGCGCAAGGGCAGGCCGGTGAGGCCGTGGAGCTTTACAAGAAGGGCGAGAAGGCGTCCAGGACCGCGTTCGACGCCTACCAGGACAAGGTCCGGACGTACCAGGCGAAGGCGAAGGCGGGCGAGGATCCCGGCCCGGACCCGGGGAAGTTCCAGGACCCGGGCAAGGCCACCGTCCAGGCCGCCCGGCACAAGCTCGCCGAGGCCCGCAAGCAGCGCAACACCGCCGCCTCCGAAGCCCAGGACAAGGTGAAAGCAGCCGTCGCCCACGCCCCGGCCGAACCCCCGCCCCTGGACCGCCTGAAGGGCGACCTGAAGGACGGCGCGGTGTCCACCGGCATCGAACTCACCCACTTCGCCGGAGGCGTCGCCAAGGGCACGGCCGGCCTGGTCAACTTCGTCCGGGGTCTGGACCCGGCGGACCCCTACAACCTCACCCACCCGGCCGCCTACATGCAGAACGTCAGCATGACGCTCTCCGGCCTGACCTCCACCGCCGCCCACCCCGAACGCACCGCCAAGACCATGTGGGAGGAGTTCCGCAAGGATCCCTCCGAGTTCAGCGGACGCATGGCCCCCCAGTTCCTCCTCGGTGACGGCGCCGGGCTGGAAGCGGGACTGGCGCGGAAGGCGGCGGAAGAGGGCGCCGAGCAGGGGCTGCGCAGCGCCGCCCGGAACGCGGTGGAAAAGGGCCCGGAGGACGTCTCCCGGCGGCCGGGCGAGAAGGTCTGCGAAAAGGACCCGGTCGACGTCGCGACCGGGCGGATGGTGCTGCCGCAGACCGACGTCTCCCTCCCCGGCGCTCTTCCCCTGTTCCTCAAGCGGCAGTTCGAGTCGTCGTACCGGCTCGGCGGCTGGTTCGGCCCGACCTGGTCCTCCACCCTCGACCAGCGCCTGGAGATCGACGCGCAGGGCGTCGTCTTCGTCGGCGAGGACGGCCTGGTCCTCGCCTACCCGCACCCGGCACCCGGCGTGCCGACGCTCCCCGGCCACGGCCCCCGCCTGTCGCTGGACCGCACGGACGACGGCTACACCCTCACCGACCCGGAGTCCGGTCACGTACGGCACTTCACGGACCGCTCCGAGACCCTGGCCGTACTGGAACAGATCGACGACCGCAACGGCAACCGGATCACCTTCGAGTACGACACGACCGGCGCCCCCCGCGCCCTGGCCCACAGCGGCGGCTACCGCCTGCTGCTGTCAACCGCCGACGGCCGGGTCACCGCGCTGCACCTGGCGGGCGCGGCATCGGACGGCACCGACCAGGAACTGATCCGGTACGGCTACACCGACGGCCACCTGAGCGAGGTCTTCAACTCCTGCGGCCGTCCCATGCGCTTCGCGTACGACGCCGAGGGGCGCATCGTGTCCTGGACGGACACCAACGACAGCCACTTCACCTACGCCTACGACGACCAGGACCGCTGCACCCACCAGTCCGGCGCCGCCGGCCACCTGGCCTCGACCTTCGCCTACGGGCCGGTGGATGCGGACACCGGCGAGCACACCACGACGATCACCGACTCACACGGCCACACGACCCGCTACCTGATCAACCGCCGCTGCCAGGTCATCGCCGAAACGAACGACGTCGGCGCGACCACGCGCTACACCCGTGACCGCTACAACCGCCTGCTGTCCACAACAGACCCCCTGGGCCACACGACGACGTTCGAGTACGACGACGCGGGCAACCTCACCCGGGCGGTCCGCCCGGACGGCCGCGAGGCACGGGCGGAGTACAACGACCTCGGCCTGCCGGTGAAGATGGTGAACCCGGACGGCACGGTGATCCGCCAGACCTACGACGACCGGGGCAACCTCACCTCGGTGACGGACCCGGCCGGCCAGACAACCCGCCTCACGTACACGCAGGCCGGCCACCTGACGTCGCTGACCGACCCACTGGGCAACACGACGACTGTGGTCAGCGACCGTGCCGGTCTCCCGGCTCAGGTGACCGACCCGCTGGGTGCGGTGACCCGCTACGAACGAGACGCCTTCGGCCGCCCGACCTCGATCACCGATCCGACCGGAGCGACAACCCGCCTGGAATGGTCGGTCGAGGGCCACTTGACCCGCCGTACGGCCCCTGACGGCACCACGGAGACGTGGACGTACGACGGCGAGGGCAACTGCACCAGCCACACCGACCCCCTCGGCGGAGTCTCTTACTTCGAGTACACCCACTTCGACCTGCTGACAGCCCGCACAGGCCCGGACGGCATCCGCTACGCATTCGACCACGACACCGAACTACGCCTGACGAAGGTCACCAACCCACAGGGCCTGACCTGGGAGTACACGTACGACCCGGCCGGCCGCCTGGTACAGGAGACGGACTTCGACGACCGGGCACTGGAGTACGAGTACGACGCGGCGGGCCGCCTGTCTTCCCGTAGCAACGCACTCGGCGAGGTGACGTCCTTCGAACGCAACGAACTCGGCCAAGTACTCCGCAAGGACGCTGCGGGCCGCATCACCACGTACGCCTACGACCTGACCGACCAACTGGCCCAGGCGACGGGCCCCGACGGCACGACACTGATGCTGCTGCGTGACCGGTACGGCCGCCTGCGCTCAGAAACGGTCGACGGTCGCACGATGACCTACACCTACGACACCCTGGGCCGCCGCACGAGCCGCACCACCCCGACCGGAGCCAGGACGACGTGGTCGTACGACCCAGCGGGCCGCCCAATCGGCATGGTGGCGTCCGGCCGGACGATCGACTTCGCCTACGACGAGGCAGGCCGCGAGGTGTCCCGCCGCATCGGCGGCATCCTCGCCTTCGCGCACACCTTCGACCTCATGGGCCGCCTGACGACCCAGTCGGTGACCGGCGCACGAGGCCGTCGCATCCAACACCGGACATACACCTACCGAACCGACGGCCACCTGATCGGCATCGACGACCACCTGTCCGGCATCCGCCGCTTCGACCTCGACGCGACAGCCCGGGTCACAGCGGTCCACGCCGCCGGCTGGACGGAACGCTACGCCTACGACGAGGCAGGCAACCAGACCGAGGCGTCCTGGCCCTCGGACCACCCGGGCGCAGAGGCAACGGGGCCGCGCGCGTACACGGGCACCCGTATCATCCGTGCCGGCAACGTCCGCTACGAACACGACGCCCTGGGCCGCATCACTCTCCGCCAGAAGCCACGACTGTCCCGCAAACCGGACGCCTGGCACTACGAGTGGGACGCCGAAGACCGCCTCACCTCGGTGATGACCCCCGACGGCACCCGCTGGCACTACACATACGACCCCCTGGGCCGCCGCACGGCCAAACTCCGCCTCGCGGAGAACGGCGAAACGATTCTTGAACGGGTGGAGTTCGCCTGGGACGGCACCACACTCTGCGAACAGACAACAACGTCCACCGACCTCCCCCACCCTGTCACCCTCACCTGGGACCACCAAAATCTGCGTCCCGTCGCCCAGACGGAACGCATCACCGCAGCCGAAGCCCCCCAACAGGAAATCGACTCCCGCTTCTTCGCCATCGTCACCGACCTGGTCGGCACACCGACCGAACTCGTCAACGAACAGGGCGACATCGCATGGCACAGCCGGAGAACCCTCTGGGGCACGACGACATGGGCAACCAACAGCAGCACCTACACACCCCTAAGATTTCCCGGCCAGTACTACGACCCGGAAACCGGCCTCCACTACAACTACTTCCGCCATTACGACCCCGATACCGCCCGATACGCTTCGCCCGACCCCCTCGGGCTCACGCCCGCACCCAACCCGGCTACCTACGTCGACAACCCTCTCGCGTGGATCGACCCGCTAGGTTTGCAACCATGCTTTGGTACTCGAAAAAGCGCAGAAGAACTTAGAAGCTCTCCAGGATCTGCAACTGGGGGGCATTCGCTAAGTCCCGTCGAAGGTAGATGGCTGAGGGGGTCCGAGGGCAATGCCGGAAGAATTCCAGGGCAGGTAGCGAGAGCCTTGCAGGGCAAGCAGTTCAACAGTTTCAACGAGTTCCGTTCGGCCTTCTGGGAAGAAGTGTCGAAACATCGGGAACTGTCCGAGCAATTCTCCCCATCAGGTCAAACGGCAATGGCTCAAGGCAAGGCTCCGTTCACGGTCGAGGGTCAGCAGGCAGGCGGGAGGGGGAGGTATGAGCTGCATCACGTGCGCCCCATCCAGCGTGGTGGCGGAGTCTACGACCTGGACAACATCGTCGTCGTCACACCGCGCTACCATAAAGAGATACTGGACGGCAGCTACCATTTCGGGAAATGAGAGCTGCCGTCAGCCCCGGAGGATCACGGAACCATGGCACAGAAGTCACGTGAAGAGCTCGTCCGTATCGTTCAGCAGCTCATCGACGCGAGACTGCCGGAAGAAGAGGAGGATCGACTTGTGGCGGAACTGAAATCGAGCGTCCTCCATCCACGGGTGTCCGACCTGATCTACTATTCCGACCCCCCGTTGACAGCGGAAGAAGTAGTCGACCAGGCGCTCGCTTACCGCCCCATCGAGCTCTAGAAGCAATCAATCGACACCTGTGGGGCCCGCCACCGGTCCAGCCAACAGATCACCGCATCAGCACCCCCGCCCCCTCCACCACCTCCTCAGAAGGCACCGCCACCAGTCCCAGTTCCGCGTTGGACGCCAGCAGGCGGTGTGCGGGCAGGATGCGGACCGTGTAGCCGTACGGGCCGGTGCGGTCCAGGGAGAGGGGGCCCTCGTAGGCCAGGCGGCCCTCCAGGTCGGGGGTGCCCGTCGGCTTCAGGGGGACCGTCGTCGCGTCCGTGATGCGGTCCTCCGCGTCCACCCGGCCCGACACCGCCTGGACCTCCACGTCGTCCGGGGTCAGGTCGCCCAGGTCGACGCGCACCCGGAGCCCCACCGTCGTGCCCAGTTCCGCGGTCGCCGTCGTCGCCGTCGTCTCCACGTGGTCCACGCTCACGCCGGACCAGGCCGACCGCACCCGGGTCTTCCACTCGGCCAGGTCCCGGGCGGTGTCCGGGGTCAGGGCGCGGTGGGCCTGGGCGGCGGGGGCGTAGAGGCGGTCGACGTACTCGCGGACCATGCGGCCGGCCAGGACCTTCGGGCCCAGCAGGGACAGCGTCTGGCGGACCATCGTGATCCAGCGGTCGGGCAGGCCGGCCCGGCCGCGTTCGTAGAAGCGGGGGGCCACCCGCTGCTCCAGGAGGTCGTAGAGCGCCGCCGCCTCGATGTCGTCGCGGCGGTCCGGGTCGGTGCACGGTCCGTCCGCCGTGGGGATGGCCCAGCCGAAGTCCGGCTGGAACCACTCGTCCCACCAGCCGTCGAGGACGGAGAGGTTCAGGCAGCCGTTCAGGGCCGCCTTCATGCCCGAGGTGCCGCAGGCCTCCAGGGGGCGCAGGGGGTTGTTCAGCCAGACGTCGCAGCCGGGGTAGAGCTTCTGCGCCATCGCCATGCCGTAGTCGGGGAGGAAGACGACGCGGTGGCGGACCCTGGGGTCGTCGGCGAAGCGGACCAGTTCCTGGACCAGGCGCTTGCCCCCGTCGTCCGCCGGGTGCGCCTTGCCCGCCACCACGATCTGGATCGGGTGGTCGGGGTGCAGGAGCAGGTCCGTCAGGCGGTCCCGGTCCCGGAGCATCAGGGTGAGGCGTTTGTAGGAGGGGACCCTGCGCGCGAAGCCGATCGTCAGGACGTCCGGGTCCAGGACACCGTCGATCCAGCCCAGTTCGGCGTCTCCCGCGCCGCGTTGGCGCCAGGAGGCGCGCAGCCGCTCCCTCACCTCCTGCACCAGCTGTTCGCGCAAGGTGCGGCGCAGTTCCCAGAGCTCCTGGTCGTCGATCTCCGCGACCGAGTCCCAGCGCTCGGAGCCGCCGACGGTCAGCGCGTCCTCGGCCCGTTCGGTGCCGATCCGGCGGGCGCCGAGGCGCAGGACCTCCGGGGCCACCCAGGTCGGCGCGTGCACCCCGTTGGTGACGGAGGTGATCGGCACCTCCTCGGGGTCGAATCCCGGCCACAGGCCCGCGAACATCTCCCGGCTGACCTGGCCGTGCAGGAGTGAGACGCCGTTCGCGCGCTGGGCGAGGCGGAGTCCCATCACCGCCATGTTGAAGAGGTCGGGACGGCCGCCGGGGTACGTCTCCATGCCCAGCGCCAGGATCCGCTGCACGTCGATGCCGGGGAGTTCGGCGTCCGGGCCGAAGTGCCGGCCGACCAGCTCCCGGTCGAAGCGGTCGATGCCGGCCGGGACGGGGGTGTGGGTGGTGAACACCGTGCCGCCGCGCACGGCCTCCAGTGCGGAGTCGAAGTCGAGCCCCGCCGCGCAGAGTTCGGCGATGCGCTCCAGGCCCAGGAAACCGGCGTGGCCCTCGTTCGTGTGGAACACCTCCGGCCGTGGGTGGTCGGTGAGGCGGCAGTACGTCCGTACCGCCCGGACACCTCCTATGCCGAGCAGCATCTCCTGGAGCAGCCGGTGCTCGCTGCCGCCGCCGTAGAGCCGGTCGGTCACCCCGCGTTCGCCGAAGTCGTTCTCCTCCACGTCCGAGTCCAGGAGCAGCAGCGGCACCCTGCCCACCTGGGCCAGCCAGATCCGGGCACGCAGCGCCGTGCCGCCCGGCAGGGCCAGGGAGACCTGCGCCGGGGTGCCGTCGGGCTCCTTCAGCTGGGAGAGCGGCAGTTCGTGGGGGTCGAGCACCGGGTAGTGCTCCTGCTGCCAGCCGTCCCGGGAGAGGGTCTGCCGGAAGTACCCGTGCCGGTAGAGGAGCCCCACGCCGATCAGGGGTACGCCGAGGTCGCTGGCCGCCTTCAGGTGGTCGCCGGCGAGGATGCCCAGGCCGCCGGAGTACTGCGGGAGCGCGGCCGTGATGCCGAACTCCGGGGAGAAGTAGGCGACGGCGGCAGGCAGGCCCTCCGACTGGGTCTGGTACCAGCGGTCGCCGGTCAGATAGTCGTCCAGGTCGTCGGCGGCGGCGGTGAGGCGGCGCAGGAACCGCCGGTCCGCCGCCAGTTCGGCCAGCCGTTCCGGCCGCACACTGCCCAGCAGCCGTACCGGGTCGCCGCCGGCCGAGGCCCACGTCTCGGGGTCGACGGACCGGAAGAGGTCGCGCGTTTCCGCATGCCAGGACCAGCGCAGGTTGCGCGCCAGGTCGCTCAGCGGCCGGAGGGGGTCGGGGAGAACGGGACGGACGGTGAACCGACGGATCGCCTTCACATTCCACCTCGGGACGCGTTACGGGGGGAGACGTACGGCGTCGTACGTCTCGTCGTCGCCTTCGACGGTAGTGGTTACCGCGCGGTCGGTGGGGACGTACCGGCCGGGGTGTCGGGGCGTCAAGAAGCAGACGTGGGGCACTCGGAGGGAGAGACCGGTCTTGTGCGTAGACATACGCGTGAGTAGTTAACAAGGTGCCGGATTGCCCACCCGGACCGGGTGGAAAGGCTCCACCGGTACCGGCCCCACCCGTGCACCACAGCACCACCGCAGGACCCACCTCCCCATATCCATCCGCCCACACCCACGTTGAAGCGGACAGGAGCGGTCATGCCCGCCAAGCACCCATCGTCAGCACCCCCGACAAGCAACAGGAGCAAGGCAGCAGGGAAGAAGAAGACCACACCGCCGGCTACCACGGCGACGGGGAGGACCGGGGTGGCGCCCCCCGACGTGACGCCCCCCGGCGCGGCCACCACCCTCGGCCGCATCCCCGTGCTGGACGTACGCCCCGTCGTCCAGCACGGCCGCCGGCCCGCCAAGGCCGTGACCGGGGAGTCCTTCGAGGTGTCGGCCACCGTGTTCCGGGAGGGTCACGACGCCGTCGCGGCGAACGTGGTGCTCCGGGACCCGGCGGGCCGCGCCGGACCCTGGACGCCGATGCGGGAACTCGCCCCGGGCACCGACCGCTGGGGCGCCACCGTCACCGCCGGCGAGCCGGGCCGCTGGACCTTCACGGTGGAGGCCTGGTCGGACCCGCTGGGCACCTGGCGGCACACGGCCCGGATCAAGATCCCGGCCGGTATCGACACCGGTCTGGTGCTGGCGGAGGGCGCGGAGCTGTACGAGCGGGCCGCCGCCGGGGTCCCGGAGGCCGAGCGGCGGCCCGTGCTGGACGCGGTGGCGGCGCTGCGGGACGAGAGCCGGCCGGCCGCCTGGCGGCTCGCGGCGGCGCTGGACCCGGAGGTGGAGGCGCTGCTGGCCCGCCATCCGTTGCGGGAGCTGGTGACCGCCTCGGATCCGATGCCGTTGCTGGTGGAGC